>JAAYSP010000060.1 GCA_012518355.1 candidate division WS1 bacterium
AAGGCCGCACCTTGGGCGAGCATCGGGGCCTGGCGCACTACACCGTAGGGCAACGTCGGGGCCTGGGTATCGCTGCCGAAGAGCCGCTGTTCGTGCTGCAAAAGGACCCGGAGCACAACACACTGGTGGTCGGCCCCCATGAGGCGTTGCGGCGTCGCCACTGCCAGCTGGAGCGGTTCAATTGGGTCTCCATACCCCCTCCCACCGATGGGCAGCGCATCAGCGGACAGTTGGAGGTTCGCTACCGCACCGAACCTGTCCCTGCCACCCTGCAGATACACGGTGACCGTGTGCTGATAGAACTGTCTGCGCCACAGGTGTGCGCACCGGGCCAGTCCGGGGTGCTATACGATGGCGAAGTGCTACTCGGAGGCGGCATCATCGAGACACAGTGACTTGCCGGCGGGCCGACCAAACACAGGCCACAGTGCCCCAGAGCGACCGAGGCGGACAGTTGGAGGTTCCGCTACCGCACCGAACCCGTCGCCGCAACCCTGCAAATACAAGGCGACGGAGCGCTGATAGAGCTGTATGCTCCACAGGTGTGCGCACCGGGCCAGTCTGGAGTGCTATACGATGGCGAAATGCTACTCGGAGGCGGCGTCATCGAGACACAGTGACTTGCCGGCGGGCTGACCGAACACAGGCCGAAATGCACACAGAGAGACAGAAGCGGACAGTTGGAAGTTCCGCTACCGCACCGAACCCGTCGCCGCAACCCTGCAGATACAAGGTGACGGAGTGCTGATAGAACTGTCTGCTCCACAGGTGTGCGCACCCGGCCAGTCTGGAGTGCTATACGATGGCGAAGTGCTACTCGGAGGCGGCGTCATCGAGACACAGTGACTTGCCGGCGGGCTGACCGAACACAGGCCGAAATGCACACAGAGAGACAGAAGCGGACAGTTGGAGGTTCCGCTACCGCACCAAACCTGTCCCTGCCACCCTGCAAATACACGGTGACCGTGTGCTGATAGAGCTGTATGCTCCACAGGTGTGCGCACCGGGCCAGTCTGGAGTGCTATACGATGGCGAAATGCTACTCGGAGGCGGCATCATCGAGGCACGGTAAAGCCAGCTATCTGTACCGCTGCGGCGAGTGCACAATTCGCAAAACTGGCGTGATCGGCACAAACCAACACCGTCGAGGGGGCAATCTCATGGACAAGCACATCAGCAAGGTACACATGCAGTCGGTTTCCAGCTCCTACTTCTACCCGTGGCCGATGGTCATGGTCAGTTGCGTTTCCCCCGACGGCAAGCCCAACATCATCACCATAGGCGCCTCCTCAGTGTGTTCTTCGGCCCCGCCAACCATCGGCATCGCGGTTAGTCCGCAGCGCTACTCGTATAGGCTCATCGTGGAAACCGGCGACTTCGGCGTCAATCTGCCGAGCCCCGAGCAGGTAGAGGCGACCGATTTTTGTGGCACGCATTCCGGCCGCGATATGGACAAGTTTGCCGCTGCGGGGCTGTCTGTCCAACCGCCAGCACTCATCCGCTCTCCGCTCATCGCCGAGTGCCCGGTCAGTCTCGAGTGTCGTCTTCGGGAAGTGGTAGACCTGGGATCACATCACTGGGTCATCGGTGAGATGGTGGCCGCGCATGTAGACCAGCGATTGCTCGACGCGCAGGGCCGCTTCAGCCCCTCGGCACAACACGCCCTTTTCTGCTTTGGTGGTGACTATCGCCGCGTAGGTGAGCAGATCGCCCTCTGGTTTTTCACTCGCTGATACTCCCCAGATCGCCGATGCTCATATATGGCCTCCCGGCTTTGGCAAGAGCGAACGGACACAGATCGTAACATCAGACCATAGCATCAGCAGGCCCTGCCCCCCACCGATACTGCAGAACAGTAGACACGGTCAGGCATCCATGCCACATCTGTGTGCACCCGGGCAGATGACCTTTCGCACTACTTCGCATATCGCCATCTACATCGAGGAGTTGAGCAAGACACCTCCGGCAGCACCAGTTGCTTCACACATGTTCCGGAACACAAATGCAGTAGAGGCGCCTTTTAGAGCAGACATGCATTTGTTGACGGCAGGCAAGTTTCGCCTGATGGAAAGGCAAAACAGGCCCAGGTGCGATAAAGCGCATGTACTACTACTACCTCCCGGCCGGCGGTGCATCCACGGTCGTGCGCGTCTCCACATAGACCGACACAACGAGGGCCTCAACTGCGGCTTTGCTGATGGCCATGCCAGGTGGCTCAGGGGCCTCAACGTTCCGGACAGCTATAACTCTGGCGACGCTGCCAACTACCCTCAAACCGCATCCTGATGCCCAACTTACGAGCCATAGTCGCCACTTGCGCAACTGGCAACTGTTCGACTACAACCAGGCTCGGCATCCATCACAGATGTCGGTTTTTTCGTCACGTTTTTGTTATGCTTTTGTTGCGTTTTCATCACACCTTCGCCATGGTTTTTGCCGCGTAATGGCATACGAGTAGCGGAGCTATCGCCACATTCAAGCTTCTCCTGCTGAATTGCGGGTCAGTTCCGAATGTGGTACAATGCCCGCAACTACTCGCTTCGGAGTGACACCTCTCCGATGCCCCGTACGATCATAGCCGTGTCCCGGGATGCTATGCGTTGCCCCTTCTGTCAGCAAAACATACGAATCCAGGGGCGCTTTTGTCCCCAGTGTGGAGAGCAGATCTTCGGACTGCCCGTTCGTCGCCCCGATTCGGAGCCAGGTGAAAGTCCTCAACCGGGGCAGACTGCCCCGCCCGTTACACCGCGACCAGCAATTGCGCCTCCAGGCCAACGCTCAGAGGCACCATGGGAGGACCTCGATGCCGACTTTGGTGCCCAGCAACGACCCGTGTCTGGCAGCGGCAGGCCTCAGGCGGCTGATGCACAATTCGTGGGCAAAACTTGCCCATACTGCCGCTTCCCCATCAAACCGGACGACCAGATAGTCGTCTGTCCGGCCTGCCAGGTCCCACATCACGCTGACTGCTGGCAGGAAAATCAAGGCTGCACTACCTATGGCTGTACATCCGGCGCACCGGGCAACGCACCACCGTCCTGGGCAGTCCCCCGGCCGCCATCGCCGACGCCGCCTGCAGGTGCCCCGCACCCAACTGGTGCGCCGTCCATGAGCCCCGATGCCCGCCGACGCATGGAGTTAACCTTCGCCCAGATGCAAGCCCAGGAGCTAAGCACACAGGCAACCAACGCCCTGGTGCTGGCGGTTCTGGGCATCCTCTGCTTCCTGCCCGCCATGGTCGGCTTTTTCATGGCCCTGAGCGTCATCGGCAGGCTCGGACGCATCCCATCACTGACCAACCATCCCGCACGTGCACGGGCCATCTGGGCGATCGTCATCTCGCTTCTCTTCATGCTGATATGGGTAGTGATACTCTTCGGAACCGGTGTAGCGTGAGAGAGTGAGTACACCGCTACACGCGCACGCGGCCACAGCGGAGTACACGGTGTATCCACGGGCAAGCCGAACAGTCGTCAGTTCACTACCCTACCTACTGATGTAGGGCACTCATGGCCATCAGCGCAGGGGAAGGGTGAGCACACGGACACGCAGAGCTGCAGTGGAGACGCCGGTGCGTGTGATCGGGCAACAGAGGCGCCTGTGCGCCGATAACTGCAGACATCACGCGCGCTGAGACATGGTGGGGACCTATGGCTCACCTATTGCCGCCCAACCGCAGTCGCTGTCTCCGGCGAGGCCCCCGCTCTGAGGCATCAAAGCTGTCGAGCCGATAGATGCGGATAGCAGCGCTGGGCGCTTCCGGTGGCCCTGCCGGGCAGTTGAACTCGCAGATGCCACAGCCCACACAGGTGTTCGGGCACACTACCGGACGAAGCTGCCCGCTGCCGTCGGTGTCTACGTTTGCCACCGCATGATAAGAGCAGACCTCCGAGCACACCAGGCACAGCTGGTACTCATCACCGGTCTGCCATGATAGGCAGGTATGCTGGTCTATCTGCGCCCTGGCTATCTGTATGTGCGACTTCTCTTCGACGGTGAACGGTCGAAGCGCACCGGTCGGGCACACACTGCCACAAATGTCACAGTTCTGCTCACACCAGCCCACAGAGGCGTTGACCACCGGCGTATAGAAGCCGTCCAGGCCGCCCTCGAAAACCGCCGGCTGCAGCACGCCCGTCACGCAGGCCTTCATGCACAGCCCACAACGGATGCACTGGGAGCGCAGTTCGGCCTCGGTCATCATGCGTGCGACATGACCCGACGAATCGCGTACGATGGCCCCCGGAGGGCGTATCAGCAGCCTGTGATAGCCTCCGTCGCTCTGACGGCCACTGGCCAATCCTGTCCGCGCCAGCAGCCCGTACGCCAGTCCCGCGCCAGCAGCACCCAGTATCCGTCGGCGACTGGCAGCCACAGCCCGATCATGGCCGCGACTGTCACCACTTATCCCGATACGGCTCAGGCCCGGGCGCGGACATGAGAGGCAGTTATAGCACAGGATACACTCGGAAGTGATGGTGTGGTCCGGGCGATCCTCAGGGATGGCCCCCATCTTGCAGTCGGCTACGCAGCGCTTGCAGTGCAGGCAGTCTTCCGAGACCACTCTTCGCCACATGCCCCATCTGCCCGCAAAACCAAGCAACGCCCCCAGAGGGCACAGATTGCGGCACCAGTAGCGCCGACTGATGAAGCTCAGCCCCAGCACCAGTGCGAACACTGCTGCCACCGGCCAGGCGAGGGCAAAACCACGATCAACCACTATCTGGAGGCCCAGTCGGGAGCTGAGAGCCGCCGCCGGGCCAGAGCTGTGCATGGCCAGCCAGTTCTGCACCTGCAGCAGTGCGGGATGGAAGACGGTGGCGAAGGTCCGGGTAGTCAGGGGGATGGGGTCGAGCAGCCAGGCAGTCTGCGCCCCCAGCAGGGCCGAAAGCAGCACCGCTGCCAGCAGGCAGTACTTGAGCCACGGCAACCGACCCCAGCGGCTGTCACGGCGTTTTACCGGACGCACCACTGCCGCACCAAACAGATCTATACACGTGCCGAGGGGACAGATCCAGCCGCAGTAAAACCGACCGAAAAGCGCAGTGAGGCCCAGTACCACCAGCCCCGGCACGACCACCCACAGTACCTGCCCGGCACTCGCCCAGTGCAGGCCGGAAAGCACGGTCACGAGAGCGGCAAGAGGATCGCTTCGCAGGAAAACACTGACTGGGCCGACATGCTCAGGCGACCATTTGGCGGCCCGCAGCAGGACTACGAACAGTACGAGAAACGCCATCTGCACCAGCCGCCGCGCCAGTCTGCCGCGATTCATCCGCTCACCTAAGCCCAGTCAAAGCATCGGTCTGGTGACACCCAAAAGCCTCTGTCCGGCTTATGCACCGCTACTCCGTCTGATCGTGATTGCGGTGCCTAAGCACCAAGACCGGATGTGTTTCGGCCCGAACCACCCGTTCGGACACGCTGCCCCAGCTCAGAAGCTGTGTGGGCGTTCGGCCGCGTGAACCTATAGCGACACAGGAGACATCGTAATTTTCGGCTGTCTTCACAATGCTTTGCTCCGGGATGCCCAGCTCTACACGGAACTCTACATCCACGCCCCTCTGACGTAGCCGTTCGGCCATCTGTTCCAATCTCTTGTTGTCCGTGGCATCAAACTCGGCCAGCCGGTCGATCAGGTACGGCTCTATGCGAGTGACGTCCTGCACATGCAGCAAGTTCACCCGCTGCAGACCGCGCTCTGCCAGCCCGAGCAGGTCTTCAAAAGCCATCATCGAGTAGTCTGAGAAATCGGTCGGGAACAGCACATGATCTAGTAGAGGCCTCTGCAGCCCTCCACCGCTCACCTGATCACTATCATCCGGATGCAGGATCAGCATATGGGTGTGGCTGTACCGGATAGTCTCCAGCGAGGTGCTGCCGAGGAAAAACTCCTCTCTGGGCAGCCCTACCAGCGCACCCATGACGATGGTGTCAGCATCGGTCTCCTGGGCCACCTGGATTAGCTGCTGGGCGGGGATGCCCAGTCGCACTATCGGCTCGATCGGCACCGCAGTCTGCGGGCGTACCTCCTCCACCCAGCGCTGCATCTCAGTTCGCGCACGCGACAG
>JAAYSP010000126.1 GCA_012518355.1 candidate division WS1 bacterium
ACGTATATGAGGACCTGACGCTGTGGCTGCATGACTCCGAAGAGGTGACCAACATCCACAACTCGATCTTCGGCGGCCTGAGCGGCTTTGGCGACACCTTCCGAATGCGGATCCATCGCTTCTGTGAACAGGTGGCCGAAGGCGCGGCGCCGGAGACCATAGACGCATCGGGGGCAGACGCCCTGCAGGCTCAGGAGGTCATCGAAGCGGCTATCGAGTCACACCAAACCGGCCAGATAGTGAAGCTGCAGGTATGAGTTGGCGTGCGTGTGGGGAAGCCGACGGCAATCCCTGGTCGGTGTACCCCCATCTTCCCACCTGGCCACTATCGGCATTTCTGACGGGGCGAGGAGCCAACGCCCGAGCAGTATTTGGCACAGATTATCTTGTGCTGAATGCACTTAGTCACGGCTTCAGACCGGCCTGATGACGAGTAGAGCGGCTTTTTGCCTACGTACATATGCTGCTCTGCCGGCAGGCGCACTGCTGTTAAGTGCACCTTTGTTCTTCGCCCCGGTTTCGGAGCCCATACTCAACGTGTTACGGGTGACGGTGTCACTGTGCATCCTCATCTCGGTACCGGTTTTGTACTTCATCGAGCGTACACGGGTCAGCCTATCAGAACAAGTCTGCTGGCGCTTGACGTGGCTGCTATCGGCGCTGTTGGCCGGCCTAATGCTGGCGATAAACTGGCTTCAGGTACGCAACATGTGTGGGATGGAAGTTGACACCGGTATCATTTTGAACTCTCTTTACAATACCAGCCTGGGCCATTTCTTTTACAACTCTCACGAGCTGGGTTCCCACTTCGGTTTTCACAACTCACCCATACTGCTGCTCCTGTATCCTCTGTACCTGCTGATACCCAATCACTGGGCCTTGATTGGGCCAGCAATCGCGGGCATAGCTGTATCCGTGCCGTTTGTCTACCGCATCGCGCGTGTTTGGCTGGCACCGGGAGCAGCCCTGTGTCTGACTGCAGCGTACATGATCAATCCGGTCGTCATTTCTCAAGCGTTGCCGGAATTTCATGAGATGAATCTGGCCATCTTGCCCATGGTGCTAATCCTGTACCACTACTTCGTCACTCGTAAATTCGGCTCATGTGTGCTGTGGATAGCCGTGCTCATGGCAGTCAAGGAATCCATGTCCATCACTGTATTGGCGCTGGGAGTGGCAAGCTTGATACAGGGGCGCAAATGGCACTGGTGGGCAGTCCCCGCCACCATGGCATTAGCGGGTACAGCGCTTTCTTTAGGCATAGTGATGCCTCTTTTCTCGTCGTCAGGCAGCGTTCATACCATGCGCAAGCTGTTTGGCCAAGAAACGCTAGGAGATGTCATAAGGCATATCCTGACCAACCCGGGAGCTTTGATGGAGGCCATAAAGCCGGCAGAAATGGGTAACACTTACCTGATGTTGCTGTCATGGGGGGTGGTGCCCGTCTTGCTAAGTGCCTGGACGTTGGTGGCGGTGCTTCACATGGTGCTGCTATTGTTGATGGAGAATAGCTTTAGCTTGAGGCTGTGGGATGCCGCTATTTTGGGGCCACTGCTCGCCGTCGGTGTCGCAATCGGGATATGTCGCCTGGCTCGCTTCTGCAGCTCCGATGCTGCTGAACTGCCCGGTAAGCAAACGCAGACAGCGGCGCTGGTCTTGCTGCTGGCGATTGCTATGGGCGCTGTGTGGATACGCCCCTCTTCCTTTGAAAAGCCTGCGAACCTGGAGGCTGTACGCTACGCCGTTCGGATGGTTCCTGATCATGCTTCGCTCACGGTGTCGGGTAGACTGGCGCCCTATCTTCACAGACGGCACATTTTACGCAGCGCACCATGGTGGTTGGCTGATGATGTACTCGACGGCTTCCCTATGTCAGAATTCATTCTGGTCACCTGGGACAATGGCAGCCGCGCTCAATTGCTGGCGGTGGGTACCGAACAATCTCGTAAGCGCGTGGAGCACTGGGATGATTTCACACGACGCCTCATGTCTGGAGATCGCCCCTACAACTACGAATTGCAGTATGCTCGTGACGGTGTATATCTGGCCCGGTTGACAGATTAGGGGGCGCTCTGTCACGCAATCATGGTGTGGCGGCCAGGCGGGTGCAGTTTCCGTATGCAGATATGCCGCCGTTTGGTGCGCGTCTGGTCATGTAGTGGGCAGACAGGGCCAGGCTGGATCGGTACTACAGCTATATGGCTTGCCGAAAACTCCGTGGCTGCAGTGCAGTGGGCCGTGGGGGACTACCAGACACAGTTGCTGGATGAGAGCCGGTGCTTAAGGCGGCGCAGTGACACACAAGTGCCCGGGAAGTGACACGGATTTGCCAGGCTGTCAGGCAGGAATGCAGATGCTCTGGGCAAAAGTGCAGACGTCCCCGATAGGTTGACTCGGGGACGTCTGTATATGTAAGCTGTGCCGCCCGACTGGCACCAGATAGCATTGGCAGCCGGCAGCGCAGTGGCATGTGCCGCGTTTAGCCTACCGGAAGGCCCTCCTCGAGGTTACTGAGCTCCTCCTGGTACTGTGCAGCGATGCCGACGACAAGGTTGATGTACATGTCCAACGCATCGGCATCGAGAATGCGCAGGTACGGTTCCACCTGACAGTCTATGTCGCCGTTTTCGATATCCAGACACATCTTGATGGCCTGGTGATCGTTGCTGATCCTTAGAGCTGCAGCAAGAGTCTCGGACTTGTACCCGTGGTAGTCTTCATAATCCAGGACGGTGGTGAAAATCAGCAGAAACTGCTTCTCTTCGTTGCTGTAGGTCACGAGGACGTTGATGGTGTCTTCATCCTCTGTCTCAAATGGCAGCAGGTATAGGTTCTCGTCTAGCGTGTCGTACACCAGATCTGTCTTGGCAAGCAAATCAGCCAACTGGTCGGCCTGGGCAAATGCGGGGACGGCAATGAAAGCGATTGCTACCGACAGGGCGGTGAGGGCAATCGGTATCATTCTGGCGGTACCTGTGGTTTTCTTGCTCATACGTGCTTTCCTCCTACGATGTGTGTTTCAGTTCAACGTCACGGTTCAGATGATAAATCGAACGGTAGGCCTTGTCAAACAGCAGCCAGTACTAACAACTGCCTCAAAAAATAGAAACCCCTCCTCCAAATCTGTCCGTCATTTGCCACTGTCTATTTCAAGGCAGCCGCGTGACAGCAGGTGATGACATACACACTACACGTCCCCCCGAAGCAATGCACGCCCTCCGAAGAAGTGCGCATCTCTCCGAACTTGCATAGCTGGCCGTTTACAACGTCTTGCTTGCGCCAGGCCATCATCAGCTCGGAGCTGTTCGTGAAGCATGTAGAAGCTATGACGGTCGGTGCACGCAGATAGTTCTCCATACCTCCCCACACAGGTTCCCCTATCGTGGACTGCGTACATGACGATCGGTGCACACAAATAGTTCCCCATACAGGTCGCGAGATAGCCCCGCGCTGCATGAAAGCTTAGAAGGATATCGGTCTGCTCACGGCTAATCTGAAGATACGGTTTAGCTCATGCCCTGATGTGGTGGCGCTTGCGTGGTGTCCGATCTCGGCAGCGGCAGCGGTGGTGGACGTCTTGCCCATCCTGATATGGTGGGCTTGCGCGGTGCCCGGTCGGGGCGAAATAGCGGTGTACGGAAGATGGCTCAGCATATCAAGATAGGCGTGCTGGCCTCCGGTGGAGGCAGCAACCTGCAGGCGATCGTGGATGCCTGCGAAAGTGAACAAATCCGCGGTACTGTGGTGGTAGTCGTCAGCGATCAGGACGATGCCGGAGCGCTGGAGCGCGCCCGCAGGCACGGCATAGAGCCCCTGCATCTTACGGTGCCCAAAACCGGCACACCGGGCTGGGAGCAGGCCGACCGGCAGATGGCACAGGCACTGGTCGAACGCGGAGTTGACCTGGTAGTCATGGCCGGATACATGCGCAAGATCGGCCCCGCGTTGCTGCAGGCGTTCCCCATGCGCGTGATGAACATACACCCGGCGCTGCTCCCGGCGTTCCCAGGCGTGAACGTGCAGTGGGATGCAGTCGAATACGGGGCGAAGATCGCAGGTGCGACCGTGCATTTTGCCGACCAGCATTTCGACAACGGCCCGGTCATCATCCAGGCTGCAGTGCCGGTACTGGTGGGCGATAGCGGTCAGGATCTGGCCGATCGAATTCTGGCTCAGGAGCATCGCATATATCCGCAGGCGATCAAGTGGTATGCCGAAGGGCGCCTGCGTGTCGAGGGACGCAAAGTGATAGTACTGGATGGCGAGTCGGCAGATGAAACGGAGGTACTGATAAGCCCCGCGCCGGAAGATTTCTGATAGCAAGCGGGGCCTGCCGGAAGATGTGATTTTACGTGCCTGTAAAGCCACATGCAGACAGTTTTCGAAGGAGGCAATACCATGCTGATCGATGTACATGCACACTGCAGAGGCCCTATCGATGGGGCCGACGACCCGTGGGGGCAGGACCGGGAGCTGGTAGAGAGGATGAAGGCCGGCGGGATAGACATCGCGGTGGTGTCAAACTTGAGCACACCGCGCCCCTCCACGGTTGAGGGCTTCCAGAAATGCAACCGCGATATGCTGGCGGCTCTGAAGGAGTTTCGCGGCTTCTACTGGGGCTGGGCATACGTCAACCCCGGCTATGCTCTGGAGGCCATCGCCGACATAGATCGCTGCCTGGAAGCCGATGAGGACTGCATCGGTGTGAAGCTCTACAACGAATACCACATCTGCGATCCGGCCGCCCGCCAGGTACTGGGGCACTGCGAAAAGCACGATATCCCCATCCTGCTCCATGCCGGCCACTCGCACGTGAACCGCGCAGCCCAGCCGAACATCTCCGACGCCGGGCACATCGTGAAGGCATCGCGAGAGTTTCCGGAGGCCAAGATCATCTGCGGTCATATCGGCGGCGGCGGAGACTGGGAGTGGGAAATCAAGACGCTGCGAGACGCCTCACCGGCAACGGCTGCAGATATATCCGGCAGTGTCACCGATGAGGGCCTGGTGGAGTACTCCATCCGCCATATCGGCGCAGACCGACTGTTTTTCGCCACCGACAACCAGGTGCATACCGGCGTGGGCAAGTTCCGCTCAGCGAAAATGTCAGACGAAGACCGCGAAAAGATCGCCTCTAAGAACTTCCTGCGCTATATCGGACGCGATGCCTGACCGGCTTTGACGCTGATTTAGAGCACAAGAACGGAGGCGACAGCGGTGCTAATTGACGTACATGCCCACTGTAGGAGCCCTCAAGAAGACGCTGAAGATCCATGGGCAGAAGAGCGTGCCCTCATAGCCAGGATGGATGCGACCGGCATTGACGTTGCGGTGGTGTCCAACCTCAGCACTCCCCGGCCCGCGACAATCGAGGGCTTCCGCAAGTGCAACCGTGAGATGCTGGCGGCTCTGCGGGAGTTCCGTGGCCGGTTCTGGGGCTACGCCTACGTAAATCCCGGCTATGCCGAGGAGGCCGTCGCAGAGATAGACTACTGCCTCGATGCTGACAGTGACTGCATCGGAGTCAAGCTGTATCACGAGTACCTCATATGCGACCCGGCGGTGCGGCCGGTGCTGGCACACTGCGTGGAGCTGGGTATCCCTATCCTGCAACACGCCGGATATGGCCATGTCAACCGCGCGGTTGAGCCGCACATCTCCGACGGCAGCCATATCACCGCAGCCTCATGGGACTTCCCTGAGGCCAAAATTATCGCCGGTCATATCGGCGGTGGCGGTGACTGGGAGTGGGCTATCAAGGCAATGCGAAGCGCTTCGCCGGTCTCCGGAGCCGACATATCCGGCAGCGTCACCGATGAGGGCCTCGTGGAGTACGCCATACGCATGATGGGAGCCGATCGGCTGTATTTTGCCACTGACAACCAGACACACACGGGTGTGGGCAAGTTCCGGTCGGCGATGATGTCAGATGAAGACCGTGAAAAAATCGCAAGCAAAAACTTCCTGAGATTGATCGGACGGGAGGGCTAAGAGATGATATTCGATTGCAACGCATATCTGGGCAACTTCTTCTCACGGCAGATCCGCAACAACACCGCTCCGGAGCTGCTGGCCGTGATGGATGAAAACGAAATAGACAGGGCAGTGGTGGGGTCGCTGTCGGCCATCATGTATCGCAACTGCCAGATGGGCAACGAAGAGCTGGCTGCCGAGATCGCCGACTACCGCGACCGGCTGGTACCGTTTGCCGTCATCAACCCGGCTTATGCCGACTGGGAGTATGACCTGGACTGGTGCGTAAACGAGATGGGCATCCGCGGGGTGCGCGCATACCCGCAGTACCACAGCTACGGGGTGCTGGATCCGTGCTGCAAGGAGCTGGTGCAGGCCTGTGGCGAGCGCAAGCTTCCGGTGACCTTTTTCGGCCGCCAGGAAGACTACCGCCAGAGCCATCAGAAGGTGGATGCACCTGATCTGGCGCTAAACGACCTGGCGCAACTGTGCTCTGAGTTCCCGCAGGTGAACTTCATGATCCTCGAGGCGATCGGCCATGGTGCATCTCGGTTTGTGACCGAGGCAGACACACTGCCGAAAAACTCTTACATCGAGTTTTCGCGCGGCGGAGTGGACGAACTCGTCAGTGCGCTGGGCGTAGAGCGGGTCATATTCGGCACCGGTATCCCCATGAAGTATCCGGGACCGGCGTTTGTGTGCATGGAGCTGCTCGAGGCCTCAGATGAGGTCAAGCAGCAAATCTTCGGCGAAAATCTGGCGAAGCTGCTAGAAGTGTAGCGACCAGACCAGGCCGTTCGACGTCTATGCATCAGCGATACGGGCGGGTGCCAGTCCTCCCATAGTGGCACGGGATCATGGCATGGGACTATGACATGAGACTGTGGTACGGGACTATACCTGAGGGTGACCGGCACCTGCAGCCGTGCAGGGAGATATGCAGATGCGCTATCTGATTACCGGTGGCTGCGGCTTCATCGGCTGCAACATGGTGCGATTTGTGTTGTCTCAGCAGCCAGAAGCCTCGGTTCGCATACTCGACAGGCTGACCTATGCAGGCAGCCTCGACAACCTCGGTGAGGAGGCAGATGATCCGCGAGTGGAGTTCATCCACGGTGACATTTGCGACCCGGAGGCGGCTCGAAGTGCAACCGACGGCTGTGATGCTATCATCCATCTGGCCGCCGAATCGCACGTAGATCGCAGCATTTTCGGCGCCGAAGCGGCGGTGCGCACCAACTTCGAGGGCACCTTCCGTATGCTGGAAGCGGCCCGCGATGCCGGGGTGCAGCGCTTCCTGCATGTCTCCACAGATGAGGTATACGGAGCGGCGGAGGGGGTGTCGTTTGACGAGGACGCCCCCCTGCTGGCCCGCAACCCCTACTCGGCATCGAAGGCAGGTGCCGACCGGCTGGCCCGCGCCTACTGGGTCACCTACGACCTACCGGTAGTCATCACGCGTCCGGCCAACAACTACGGGCCATACCAGTATCCGGAGAAGCTGGTGCCGCTTTTCGTCTACAGAGCACTGCGCGATGAGCCGCTACCGGTGTACGGTGACGGTATGCAGGTGCGTGACTGGCTGCATGTCGAGGATCACTGTCGCGCGATGCTGACGGTACTGGAGCACGGGGTTCCCGGTGAGGCCTACAACATAGCGGCCCACAACGAGAGGCCCAACCTCGAAACCATCCGCCTGATCCTCGACGAACTGGGCAAGCCCGAAAGCCTCATCCAGCATGTGACAGACCGGCCCGGCCATGATGTGCGCTACTCGATGAAGGGCGACCGGCTGGCTGCGCTGGGCTGGGAGCCGCAGACTCCGTGGGAGGCAGGTATGAGGGCGACGGTACGCTGGTTTGCCGACAACCTCACCTGGCTGGAGACCGCCTACCAGCGCGGCCGCGACTTCTTTGAGAAGTGGTATGCCAACCGCTGAGTCCCTCCTCTCATCGGCACCACCATGGCAAGCATACAGAAGGGAAGCCCTATGACCCCCAGACAACGGCTTATCGCGGCACTGAAGCATCAGGAGGCTGATCGGGTACCCAGAGACCTGGGCGGACCTGTGACCGGAATCCATCGTGATGCCTATGATCGGCTGAAGATTCTCCTGGGCATAGATGAGCCGACCGAGATCTTCGATCTGAAGCAGCAACTGGCTAGCTGCAGTGAGGCGGTGCTGCAGGCCCTGGGCATAGACACACGCTTCCTCGATAGCGGTTCACGCGCCGGAGAGGGGCTCGAGATATCCGAGGATGAGCAGTACTTCGGCTACCGCGATGAGTGGGGCATAGAGTGGCGGATGCCGAAAGCTAAGCCGCTGTACTATGACATGGTGAACCATCCGCTGGCCGGTCTGAGCGCCGAAGACCTGGCCCACTACGATTTTCCGCCACTGGCAAGGGCGGATGCCCCGCACATAGCGGAGCTGGGGGAGCGCGCACGGGAGCTGTATGAGGGCACTGACTACGCGCTCGTGGCGTTCGGCCCAGGCCGCTTTTTCGAATTCGCATGGTATCTACGCGGCTTCGAGAACTACATGATGGACATGGTGCTCGATGAACACTTCCTGAACCGATTGCTCGATGTGATGCTGGAGCACTCGATGGCTGACTGGGAGGCGCAGCTTTCCGCGGTGGGCCCCTATGTGCAGGTAGTGCAGATGGCCGACGATCTGGGGCATCAGGGCGGGCCGATGATGTCGCTGGAGCTGTATCGCAAGTATATCAAGCCGCGGCAAAAGGAGCTCATCGCGTTCGTCCGTGAGCGCACCGATGCCTTCATGTTTCTGCACAGTTGCGGCTCGATACGCCAGTTCCTGCCCGATTTCATCGAGGTGGGCATAGATATCATCAACCCGGTGCAGCCTGGTGCGGCAGACATGGACGCGCAGGCACTGAAAAGTGAGTTCGGCGACCGGCTGTCGTTCTGGGGAGGCATAGATACCCAGCGTGTGCTGCCGGAAGGCACGCCGGAGGAGGTGGCCGAGGAGACGCGCCGGGTCGTGGAGATACTGGGACATGGCGGCGGCTATGTGCTCAACTCGGTGCACAACATACAGGCCGATGTACCGGCCGAAAACGTCGTGGCCATGTACGGTGCGGAGACACAGTGAGCACTGGCTCAGGAGTAGCATTTCGTGTCGCAGGTAGTAGTAGGCCACCACATGGTAGAGAGAACCGCCTTCCCTGAGCAGGAGATGGGATGACACAGCCGGTGCACGAGGCTGCAGAATCTGAGCGATCTACAGACATCGGGCGGGGACTGACCGTCCGTTCGCTGCTGATTGCCATCGTGCTGCTGGTGCTGGCCAACATCTGGACGAAATATGCGGCACTTATCACGCTCAGTTCACAGGTGGCCATGAGCGTGCCGCCGATACCGGCGCTGATTTTCCTGATACTGTTGCTGGCACTGCGTCCGCTGGCCCCCAGGCTGGCCCTGAATCGGCGCGAGTTGCTGTTCATCTACGCGTTTCTCGCCCTCTCCGTAGCACTGACTTCCGGTGGCGCGCTTCGCACCTTCATGCCCACACCGACGGCGCTACAGTACTTCGCTACGCCAGAAAACGGCTGGGCGGATTTCGAGCAGTATCAGCCCAGTTGGCTGGTCGTGAAGGATCCGGAGGTGGTACGGGGCTACTACGAGGGGAGCGATGCAGGGGTGCCATGGAGAGCCTGGCTGGTGCCACTGGCCTCCTGGTCACTGCTGCTGCTGCTGATTTTGGGCACGCTGCTATGCATGGCGGTGCTGCTGTATGACGAGTGGTCACAGCGCGAAAGGCTGAGCTTCCAGCTCTGCGAGATCCCGCTTTCGATGACCGCACCGCAGGAGGCCGGCCGCAGGATACCGCAGCTTTGGCGCGATCCGATTATGTGGATCGGCTTCACCGCCGCGGCAGTGTTCAACGGTACGAATATACTGCACGCGTTCAACCCGGCTGTCCCGGCTCTGGGGCTGCGCTACAACCTGGGGCAGTTTTTCACCGACCGCCCCTGGTCGGCGCTCAGCGATGTGGACATGTACCACCAGCCCGATGTGTTCGGTCTCGGCTACCTGATGCCACAGGAAGTGGTGATCTCCAGCCTGGTGTTTTTCGCGCTGATGAAGCTCGAGGGGGTCGTGGCGCTGGCGCTCGGCTATGACATCCCGCGCATGCCGTTTCAGTACAGTCAGTCGGCAGGCGCGTTTGTGGCGTTCGGCGTGTATCTGCTGTACATGGCCCGTCATCGGCTGAGGGCAGTGTTCAGCGATGCGTTTGTGGGACGCGGACAGTTAGGGGAGAGATGGGCGGCGTGGGGAGTGACCATAGGGCTGGTGGGGATAGTCATGTGGGGCCTGGCCGCAGGGCTGTCAGTACTGACTATCGCGCTGTTTTTCGGCATACTGCTGTTGATGGCCCTGACCTACTGCCGGATGCGCGCTGAGACCGGGATGCCGCTACAGTGGGGCTATCCGGTCAGCCAGGCCAACATCATGCTCACCTCCGCGTTCGGCGGCGGACTTTTCATGCGGCATGGAGGTATGCAGAACCTCACGACGTGGTTCACCG
>JAAYSP010000011.1 GCA_012518355.1 candidate division WS1 bacterium
TAAAGCAGTCGTAAACATCGGAAGGCGTCGGCAGATGCAGCCTCTGGGGGCCATCGGCGGCCGCACGCAGGGCCACAAGCTGGCGGCAGGCATACACCGCACTGCCATCAGTAGCGTACAGGTGCACCCCTGCCTGACGCGCCAGATCGCGAAGCACACCGGCGGGCATGTTCGGCGCGGATGACCACACCACAGTGCCACTGTATGTATCCATCGCTACCAGACCGTCGTATGCAGTGCCCACCAGTTGGCCCAGCCCGCCACCCAGCCCTTCGGATGCGACAAAACGCGGCTCAATATTGCCCCGTGTCCCGTATGTGGCAGTCCCCTCGCCTAAAGCCACCTGCAGAGGTCCGGCATCACGCAGCCGCACTATGCTCAGGCCAGTCAGGTCCTTTGCGGTGCGTCCTCCGATGGTCTGTTCGATAAGACCCGCAGCATAGATGTAGACGCATGTAGCACGCTTGCGACTTAGCTGTTCGCGCAAAGCCACTCGGTCTTCAGCCGTCAGGTAAAACGCGTTGAGCACGACGTACATCTTGTAGACCGGACAGCGCCCGGCCAGCACGTCGTCGAGCAGCCATACATCCACCGGTGCGCCCAGCAGAGTTAGCGCCCGCCGCTGCTCATCCAGCAGTGGCCCGGTCAAATCGCTACCGCATGAGGTATAGGCTACGCTTATGTCATCTACTATCACGGCAATCTCTGCCACAGATGACCGGTCGGCGGTGGCCGCCAACTGTGCCGCACAGGCCAACTGCTCCGCCACCGAATCTGTCATCCCTTGCGCGGGAACGGTGACTGTGGCGCCCGCACACAGCGCCTGGGCCACACGGTTGCGCATCCACGGTTCCGAAGGCTGCGGTTCGCCATGGGTCGGCCACTCGTAGACCAGCAACTTGCCGTGACTGGCAAGCGACTGGTGCACTGTGCCAAAAACGGCCAGGTCACCAGCCCGGCCCGGCATCCCTGCAGATGGAGCAGCGAAGAAATCCAGTTGAGGGCATCTCAGAGCACGCCAAATCGCCTGATGGCCACCGTTTTGCAGCGCATAGCGATAGCGTGCCTGATCGAAGAGGTGTCCGTAGCGCGCCCCACACAGCTTGTCGGGCGCCGCCTGCTTGACCGCGCCAGCCAGCAACTCGATGGTCTCCACTACCAGTTCGGCGGCAAACAGATCGTAGTCTATCGTCTCCTGGGACACCACCGGATCGCGTAGCACTCCTGGAAATCCCGCCGTGCGGTCGGTAGCCCAGATGTTGCGCCGCTGATTGGCATCGGGGATGGGCACCTGGCTCCAGTTCAGTATCGGCCGCCCATCGGCAATCGCTTCTGGCGTCTGCACCGGATTGACAGGCTGCCCCCAGGCCGCCCGAAGTGCCCCCAGGTCTTCGTAGCAACCGCGTAACCACTCCTGGAACGCGCGCTGCTGACTGGCGCTGTAGTCGGCGAACAGGCCATGCGTAGCGCCCGGATACTGCCAGTTGCCCCACTCGCCTGAGCACAACAGATAACCGGCCACCACGCCCCCGGCGGGCCCTGCCTCCACATGCTCGACCAGGCTCTGCAGGGCCGCAGCAGCATCCTCGCGCCACCGATCGGAAGCCCATGACGGGTACGTTCGCTTCCGGCCGGGAACAGAATCCGGAGCTCGTCGGGAGCCGCCTGCGAACCTGACTGTATCCTCTGGATACTGCTCATCCCACCATGGCGGCGAACCGACGTAGACACGTAGCATCACCAGCGCATCGGGTCGGACTTCAAGCAAATCAGCAAGCCGACGGTCCAGTTCGGAGTAGTCGAACCGTCCGGGAGCCTGCCACACCGTCTCACCTGGCATGTACAGGTGGAAATCACTGGTGGCGTCCAGGACAAGCAGCGGGCGTGTCTCCGCGTTCGCAAGCGCAGCACCCGGCCGCCCTTCCTGCAGCAGTGGTAAGACGGCCTCATCGCCACATACCAGAGTGACCTGTCCGGCTTCGGCGCGTAGTCCGATATCCGGTGCCGGTGCGACGTTCTCTACTGCAACCTCGGGCCAGGCAGTAGCGGCAGCAGCGTCCACCCTGCCGCGGATACGGAATTCGTACTGCCCCGGGGCCAGATAGGCAGGAAGAGACAATCCTGTGATAGTGGACGAAACCGTTCTGCCTTCCTGTGGGCCGGATGCAGGCATTTGCAACGGCATACGCGCCACTATGAAGCCATCGCGCTCCACTGTGCTCATCATCGCGGGCCAGGAGTCGCGTGTCTGCCCCGGTGTGATCGCCAGTGTGGCAGTCAACTGATCACCGGCCGATACCGCTCTATCTACACGGCTGAACTCCACTCGCACCGGCAGCAGTGGGGCTGCGTACTCCTCGATCTGATCGAGGTATAGCTCGTACTGTGTGCCGGGATGCAGGCCGGCCAGGTGAAGTGTCAGACCGGTTACAAGTGACCAATCCTTCTCCGCCATGGACAACGGCCAGGCCAACTGCTGCCAATTGCGCTCCAGTCCGAGATCCCGTGCGCCCAGCATGACTTCCGGTCCGCCAGCCAACGTCAGCGACACATCTAGTTTGACCTCATGCCCCGATGGATTTTTCACCCACAGTGCCAGGTAGTCCGGTACACTGACAGGGTGCCAGTCCACCGACAGCAGTGCCACATCGCCAGTCTCGGTGGCCACGCTCCAGTGTACGCTGCGTCCGACTACTCCGGCATCGGCTGTCGCTGTGAGGTTGTAGCGGCGATACTCAGTTTTCGTCGGAGACAGCCTGTGCAAGCCATCGGTGCTGTCACAGTCTGCGATGAGGGTTGCCTCATGGCCGTGCAGCTCAGCTGCCGAACGGTCAGGCTGGCCAAGCGACTGGCTCCCGGAGAAAATGGCAACCAGAAACAGTATCAACGCGACAGCTTTGCTGCCGATGGCGGTCACACTGGTCTTCATGGGATCATCGTTGTCCTGTCCCAGGACAGGATGTCTGCAGCCATATGGTCGCCTCTCTCTGCTCCGTCGGAGCCATAACTCAACAGAGAATACGGGTGGCGAAAATCCTCATACCCCTTGAGGGCCTTCCCGGGTGCATAGTAGAGAAACTCTCGACCCCAGCCATCGCGCAAGATTTGTTCGTCCTCGATATACGGGCCATCCCATATGCGTGGGGGTGGTGGCAGAGTCGGCTTAGCAATCAATGCCTGCAAGCCCTGCTCGGTAGTGGGCAACACACCTCCGGTGTCTATCATGTACCTGGCCAGCGCTTCTTCGATAATCAGCATACGTTCGATAGTGATCTTTCGCGGTCTGGTGTCGGCCTGTTTGACCGCCTCCCGCGCCATCAGCAAGGCCGCCGCCAGAACGATGACGAATATGAGGAGGAGTTCCCCAAACTTGGATCTAGCACTCCGGGTTTCTGCAGCCACAACTACGATGTCCCTTCCTGTCCACTCTGTCTTGCATTATAATGGACTCCAACGCTGTTGGCCAAACCTCTTTTTGCCGACGGCACCGCACTGATAGCTAATCCCGATATCCAGGCAGCGTCGCAACATGTCTGCCGCATGAACAAGCTGTCTCAATTTCATCATGTTGGAGTGATTTACAGATGCAGAAGCGTGCACTAGGCAACACCGGTCTGGAAGTAACCATGCTCGGCTACGGCGCCATCAAACTGTCCAACATCAGCGAGCAGGAGGCCTCTGAGTGTCTCAACAGAGCACTCGATCTGGGCGTGAATCTGATTGATAGCGCCCATATTTATGGCGATAGTGAGGAGAAGATCGGCAAGGCAGTCTCTCATCGCCGTGATGAGTTCTATCTGGCGACCAAGACCGAGGGACGCGATGCTGCCACGTTCGAGAGCGAGCTCGATGAGAGCCTGCGCAAGCTGCAGACCGACTATCTGGACATATATCAGCTCCACACCGTAAGCACCTGGGACATCTGGCAAGCTGTGCAGGCCCCCGGTGGCGCGTATGAGGCGGCAGTCAAGGCGAAAGAAGCCGGCAAGATCCGCCATATCGGGGTCAGCATTCACCGCGACAAGCGCGTGATGAAATCGGTCATCGAGTCCGGGCTGTTCGAAACCATCATGCTGTGCTACAACCCGATTGACTCAGAGGACGTGGGCACAGAGATCCTGCCGATGGCTCGAAAGGCCGGCATGGGCACTATCATCATGAAGGCACTTTCAGGCGGCCAGCTGGTGCAGCCAGCCGAAAGCCGCGTCGCGGGCCTGGGCGGTCCCGATGCAGTGGTCGCAGGAGCGCTTCGGTTCGTCATGCAAAACCCCTGTGTGGATGTGGTCATCGCCGGGATGCAGAAGCTCCATGAGATAGAAGAGAACGTCGCTGTGACAGAAAACTTCACCCCTCTGTCTGACCAGGAGCATGACGAACTCGTGCGCATGATAGGCAAGCTCAGCCCCGAACTGCGCTATGGCCAGGTGTGTTTGCGCTGCGGCTACTGTCGGCCCTGCACTGTGGGCATAGACATCCCCGAGGTGCTCAAAGCTGCGGATATGAAACGCGCCTACGCAGACGAGCTACATGCGATGGCCGAGGAGACCTGGCGCAATCTTGAGGTCAGCCCTGAAGAGTGCACAGAGTGTGGCGCATGTATGGAGCGCTGTCCTGCAGGGCTGGACATACCCGACCTGCTACGTCAGGCGACCGATCTGTTTGCACCCACCGCTTGAGACAGACAGGCCGGGAAGCCCCACCACTGTATCCCGCAACGTGACTGCCACATCATCTCTGGCCACCACAGGCTTCAGAATGTGTGAGCAGGTCTCAGGACTGACTGGCGCGAACTATGCGGTTGCGATGCCGTGTCTCGCGACTTGCAGCTTCGCGTGTCGGGACGTGCACGGATGGTAGACCTGATAGACTTGTATGTCTGGACACACTGACGGCTGTCTTATAGGCCGGATAATCTATATGAGATGAGCCGGACGAACCTGTGCGGCCGGGCAGTGATCAAAAATACCGACCAAGGATGTGAGAAGATGAGAGTGATCTCTCTACAGGTGAAAATCCACGACAATCGTACACAGATGGGTGAAACTGCTGCAACCGATGTCGCCGCAGCGATGAAGGCGCTCGGAGAAAAGCAAGACACCATCACGATGACCTTCGCCGCCGCACCATCACAGGACGACTTCCTGGCCGCACTTTCCGCCATACCCGGCGTGCCCTGGGAAAAGGTCGTCGCTTTCCATCTCGACGAGTACCTGGAGCTCCCGCGCGGCCATGCCAACAGCTTTGAGACATATCTCAACGCCCACCTTTTCGATGCGGTCAAACCCGGCAAGGTCATGCTTGTGGCCGACATGGCAGGCACTGCACAGGAAAAGGCCGACGCTTATGAAGCCCTTCTGCGCGAACACGGCGGAATAGACATCGCCTGCATCGGCGTCGGTGAGAACGGTCACATCGCGTTCAACGAACCGGGCTCAGACTTCCACACCCCGCGATGGTGTGACCTGATCACCATAGACGACAAGTCTGTCCAGCAGCAGTTCCGTGACTACAAGGATCACCCGAATCCTGAAGCCAGATATGCCACGCTGGAGGACGTCCCGCGCAATGCCATCACGATGACCATACCGTCCATCTGTGCTGCCAAGCAGATATTCTGCATCGTACCGGCACAGCCTAAAGCCGAAGCGATCAAGGCAGCGCTCGAAGGGCCGATCAGCAACACGTGTCCGGCCAGCGCGCTGCGGACGCATCCTGATACCATCATGTACCTGGATGCCGATGCCGCATCACTGCTAACAGAGCGCATCGGCTGATAACAGATGGTACACCCGCAGGTGTCGGTGATCATCGTAAGCTATAACACTAGCGAGCTGCTCAGCCGATGTCTGCGGTCGCTACAGTCGGATCCCGACCACCCCCGGTGGGAGGTCATAGTAGTTGACAACTGCTCTGCCGACGACTCTGTCGCCATGCTATCGCGGCAGTTTCCAGATGTCACTGTGTTGGCGCTGTCCCAAAACGAAGGCTTTGCCAGGGCCAACAATCGTGGAGCCCAAATCGCTACAGGGCGGTACCTACTGTTTCTCAACGCAGATACGGAGGTACCGCCCGGCGTTATCAGCGCTCTGGTAAACTTCCTCGAAAGCACTGCTGATGCCGATATCGTCGGGCCGCAGATGGAGTATCCCGACGGCAGCTTTCAGGACAGCAAGCGCAGCTTTCCCGGGCCGCTGATGACACTGCTCGAGTACAGTGGCCTCGAACGGCTTCTGCCACGATGGCGACCGTTTGGACTGCCCAGACTGACGCACCTGGACCCCGATGGCGTGCACCGAGTAGACTACGTGGCCGGAGCCTGCCTGATGATCTCTCGAGAGTGCTTTGACCGACTGGGCGGCTGGTGCGAAGAGTACTTCTTTTACGCCGAAGATGCCGACCTGTGCGCGCGAGCACTCCAAAATGGTGGCCACACGTACTACTACGGCAAGCGCCGTATCATGCATGTGGCCGGTGCCAGCTCTGCTCAGATAGGTGTCCGTGCCACAATAGAGGCACACCGATCTGTTTTCCTGTTCATCCTGCGCCACCGTGGGCCATGGGCCTTCTGGCTAACTCGCCTGATCACCATCGCAGGGGTCTCGCTGCGTGGCCTGATGCTGGCGATACTGCTGCCTCTGGCCGCCCTGCCGGGCAAAGCGGCGCCTATCATCCGGCGGCTTCGCAACTATCGCCGCGTCTTAGCCCTGTGCCTGAGTCCCAGACCGCTGCCAACCGGCCGCTTCATCGAGTAGCAAATCACGGAACCGACTGCACTCCCGATGCCTGACCTGAATACGATTGCGATTGTCGTCATAGTGGTCTTCGCTGCACGAACGCTGGAGAGCGTGATGGGCTTTGGCGGTGCCGCACTTGGTTTGCCCATCCTGGCCATGCTCGTACCGGACCTGGAGATCAAGAGCACTCTGGTGCCGATGCTGACGATAGGCGGTATCGTCTCCGCGATCGGTGTTGTCTGGGTGGGCAGACGCGAGATAGTCTGGGCCGAATTTCTGCGGATAATCGTCTGGATGCTACCGGGCCTGCCAATCGGTTTTCTGGCTGCAGGATATGCCTCTGAAGCTGTGTTGCGGCTGATACTGGGTCTGTTTGTGGTGGCGGTGGGAGTCTTCAGCCTGGCGCGGGCGAAACGCCAGGCGGCCGACGCCAATCCGTCCGGAGGGCGCCTGCGACAGTGGTATCTGCGAGCAGTGGTGGTGGCCTCAGGCGTGGTGCACGGCATCTTCGCTACCGGTGGCCCGGTGCTGGTAGTGTACGCCACTCGCGTGCTGCACAGCAAAGGCCTGTTCCGCGTCACGCTGGCCCTCGTGTGGTTTGTGCTGAACGTGATGATGGTGGGAGGCTGGATGGTAGACAACCGTATTGCGCCTGAGGCATGGCCGATGGCAGCTATCACCATCCCGTTCATCATCATATCCGTACTAGTCGGTAACCGGCTACATCATCGCCTGCCTGAAGCGGCATTTCGCAAGACCGCCTACGTGCTGCTGATTGTCGCCGGGATTTCGCTAATCCACAAGAGTCTGCCACTGCTGCTGCAGTCCCCCACCATGTGACTGCAGCCTCGATGAAGCCGCAGAGGAGGTGACACACTGTGCCGGAGTCCGATGAAATGGCTAACTCAGATCGAGGCAAACCTATCGCGCGCAACCGACTAAACGATCTGTACAGCAGAGAGTGGATTCTGTTTCAGAAGTCATGGTTTGTCCCCCGACCAGCACCGCGCAAGACAGATGTACTACTGCACCCGGCGAAGTTTCCCGAAGAGCTGGCGGCTGACTTCATCCGCTTCTTCACCAAGCGCGGGCAAGTGGTTCTGGACCCCATGGCAGGCACCGGCAGCGCTCTGGTGGCGGCTCTGGAGAACGGTAGACGTGCCTATGGGATAGAGCTGCAACCCAAGTATGCCGACATAGCCTGCGAGCGCATAGGCGAGCTGTGCGACCGTCTTGACGATCCGCCCCAGTGGCGCCTGGAGACCGCCAACGCCGCTGACATAGCCGAGCTGGGCTTCCCCACTGTGGACTACTGCATCACCTCACCGCCATACTGGGATATGCTCCGACGGCGAGGGCATGAAACGCAAAAGCGCCGCAGAGAAAGTGACGATCTCGATGTATACTACTCTGATGACGTGGCGGACCTAGGCAACATCACCGACTATGATGAGTTCCTGAGCGCACTGGCAGATATCTATCGGCAGGTGGCCGATACTCTACGCGACTCTGCCTACATGACGGTGATCGTCAAGAACGTCAAAAAAGGCGGCACCATCTATCCACTGGCATGGGATCTGGCGCGGCTTATGTCGGAGTTTCTGGTGCTGAAAGACGAGAAGATCTGGTGCCAGGATGACCTGCGCCTGTCTCCCTACGGCATGGGCA
>JAAYSP010000146.1 GCA_012518355.1 candidate division WS1 bacterium
ATCAGGCCCTGCTGGCAGTCAGCAAGCTCCAGCACACGTGCCGCGCGGGTGTCATCGAGTTCCGACAGGCAGTCATCCAGCAGCAGAAGTGGCGGTTCGCTGCACCATGCGGCCGCTACCTGGGCCTCGGCCAGCTTCAGGCTGAGGGCGGCGGTGCGCTGCTGGCCCTGAGAGCCGTACAGGCGCAGCGACTTGCCATCAGCCAGTATGTCGAAGTCGTCGCGATGCGGGCCGGAGATGGTGAAGCCGCGCTCGATATCGCCCTCAAGTGAGCGCTCCAGCAGTTCCGTCATGCGCAGACAGGCGGCGTCCGAGTCATCAGCCTCGCTCAGGTCGCCATGATAGCGCAAAGTGAGCTGCTCGGCGCCATCTGTGAGGCGACTGTGCACCTGTGAGGCGATGTCGGTCAGAGTATCGAGAAGGTCGCGTCGGTCTGCGGCAAGTGCGGCTCCGGCGTCTATGAGCGGGCCGTCCCATGGCTGCAGATCATCGGCGCGTGCACGGCCATGTCTGATGAGCTTGAGCAGTTGATTGCGCTGGCTCAGTGCCCGGCGATAGCGCTGCAAATCGTCGAGATAGCGGGGCCGCAGTTGCGCCAGTGCCAGGTTCAGAAAGCGGCGGCGATGGCCCGGCGCTCCCTTCACGATGGCCAGATCTTCGGCGGAAAACATGACCAGTGGCACACGTCCGACTATCTCCGAGAGGCTCTGGATGGCGCGGCCATCTAGCTTTACCTGCTTGGCGGTGACCGCATCATCGGCATCTGCACGAGACTGGCCCGGAAGTAGCGCAGCTACTGAGGTACTCTGGGAGCCTGCAGAGACAAACCGGCCCTCGAGGCGGGCGTACGGGGCACCATAGCGTACCAGCCGCCGGTCCTGATGGTTGCGCGGCGACTTGGTAGTGGCCAGCACGTGCATGGCCTCGAGGATACTGGTTTTGCCTGATGCGTTGGGACCGATGATGACGGTCAGACCGGCAGACAGGTCAAGATGCAACTGTTCGTATAGCCGAAAGTCGCGCAGATCCAGAGTGGCTATGTGCAAGACCGCCGGCCCCTCACATGATCTGCATGGGCATCAGCACATACAGGTAGGCGTCATCGTCAGAGGGCCGGAGTAGGCCGGAGTTCAGCGGCCCGGATAGCTCCATGACTACCTCATCGGCGTCACATGCCTCCAGCATCTGCAGCAGGAAGTTGGCGTTGAAGGCGATCTCGGTGGGCTCGCCTTCCAGGCTGACTGCGACGCTCTCCTCAGTGCGGCCCACGTCCTGGCTCTGGGCGCGAATGGTCATCTCATCCTCAGCGATCTGCAGCACAACCCGGTGAGCATCCTGGCGGGCGATCGGCTCTGCGCGATCCAGAGCATCGGCAAATTCGATAGCATTCACACCTATGCGCTTGTCGCCACCGGCGGGGATGACCTTCGGATAGTTGACGAACTGGCCCTCGATTAGCCGCGAGCCGATGACTGTATCATGGACGACAAACTCGACCTGATTGTCCGAAATGCTAATCGAGACCATCTCTTCAGCATCCGGATGCAAAACCCTCAGCACTTCCTGGAGGGCCCTGCGCGAGATGATGGCCTCCACCTCGCGCTCTGTTTCTGCCGGAAGCAGCGTCTGGCACAGGGCCAGCCGATAGGTGTCGGTGGCTACTACCTCGAGCTTGTTTCCCGTAGTCTTGAACAGAGCACCGGTCAGGATCGGTCGCGTCTCGTCGCTGGATGTCGAAAAGACGGTCCGTTGCAGGACACGCAGCAGGTCTCGATGTGGCATCTCGAAGCGTAGAGGATCGTCGGGGGCAGGGAGCTGTTCGAAATCATCAGCGGGCAGACCACGGATTTGCGACTGGTAGTTGCCACCCTTGATGTCCAGCGTGTTGCTGTCATCCACATTCATGGTCACTGTGCCTGCTGACAGACGCCCGACCATCTCGGCCAGCACTCGCGCGGGCACGGTGATAGCACCCTCCTCGGCAGCTTCAACTTCCATGGAGGTACTGATGCCGATGTACTCGAGATCGGTGGCAACCAGGTTGAGTCGGTAGCCGCTGCCCTCTGTTTCGGCCGCATCGGACTCTGCCTTGATCACCTGCAAAAGTATGTTGCTCTGGATGGGCTGAGTGCTGCGACCCGACACACCACGAGATACGAGCTGCACTTTTTCATACAACGCTCGCTGCTGACAGGTCACGCTAAACATGCTCGATAGTACCTCCCTGGGGGACCGGCCGAAGCCGACGAAGCTCGATATCGGCGCAAATTTCCGCGTTGGCAGACGGAATCCTGCATGCTACCCGAGCATACCAACACCCGAATGTACGCTGTATCTGGTTGAACTCTGTATTCTTTTGGCCTGCATAATTGTACATGCTTTGCCCTGGAGTTGTCCACTATTGCATTTTTTTCTCCTATTTTCTGCTTTTCTGCATGTCGTACCGATCTCTATCCTCAAACTTCAAATGATACCTCAGAGAATGGTAGCGGAAATGAGAGAAGAGGAGGGGGGGAGGGCAGCTAATCGAGATGATACAAGAGAGCGGATATGGGTGAGTTATCCGCAGAGCTACTGGTACTGATTCTAGATTCTTAAGGCAGTAGTAGTAGTAGTAGGTCCGTGGATTACGTGGAAAACCGATGTCCGCCGCGATGCCATCGGGCCTGCCGCTGTGCATATCTGTGGGGATGATGAGGAGAAGCTGTCCACACTGTCCACAGCCTCTGATTCTGTCCACATCATCCTCATAGTTATCCACAGCTTGCCTCCATGCAATCCACAGTCAAAAAGCGACCCCCGGCAGCACGATATTGCTGCACCGATATGCAACTGAAGCCTATACCGATGGCCGGCAGATGCGGTTGCCATGAGGGCCTGCGGGAGCGTCCCATGCATGTGCTCTGTACATGCATTCCGTACATGCGTTCTGTGTATGTGCTCTGTAGGTGCGTTCTGGCAATCCCCATCGGACTCTCGGAAAACAGTGCAGCGCCATGAGAGGGACATGGCGCTGCAGGGAAGCGATCGCGGTGCATCACGTGGTGTGCGCCGTGGGTCAGGGGCCGAAAAGCTCTCCCTCCATCGGCACGCCTGTCTGCTGGTAGCGGAATTGCTGCTCGTACATGCGCGCATACAGGCCGTTTAGCCCCATCAGCGTGGTATGATCGGCCTGTTCGATGACCTCCCCCTGGTCTATGACCACGATCTTGTCTGCGTTGCGGATCGTGGACAGCCGGTGGGCGATGACGAACGTCGTACGGCCCGACATCAGGTTCTCCAGCGCCTTCTGGATGATCTGCTCGGCCTCGGTGTCCACAAGCGAGGTGGCCTCATCGAGTATGAGGATACGCGGGTCGGCGAGGATGGCCCGTGCGATGGCCAGCCTCTGCTTCTGCCCACCGGACAGCTTCACACCGCGCTCACCGATCTCCGTATCGTATTTTTCCGGAAGCTTTTCGATGAATTCATGCGCATGGGCCGCGCGGCAGGCCTCGATGATCTCTTCATCGGTGGCCTCCAGCCTGCCATAGCGGACGTTTTCCTTGACCGTGCCGATAAACAGGAACGTCTCCTGGAGCACCATCCCGATGTTGGCACGCAGTGACTTCTGGGTCAGTGTGCGCACATCCGTGTCGTCTATCAGCACTGCGCCCTCGACAGGATCGTAGAAGCGCGGTATGAGATTTACCAGGCTGGTCTTGCCTGCGCCGCTACGCCCCACCAGTGCGACGGTCTCGCCGGGTTTTGCGACGACCGAGACATGCTCCAGCACCATCTCCCCGGTGCGGTAGCGGAAGGAGACGTCACGCAGCTCGACTTGACCCTCCAGGCGGCCGGCCTCTATCGCATCAGGGGCATCGGTGACTTCGGGCTCCTCGTCCATCAGCTCGAAGATACGTGACACCGAAGCCAGTGCACGGTTGTACAGGTTGTAGACCTGGATGAGCGCTCCGAAGCGCCAGTAGAAGCCCTGCAGGTATCCGATGAAGACGACTATATCGCCGGCGGTTGCCGGGTCGGAGATCGAACCTGCCAGCACTGCTCCGCGCCAGGTGACCAGCAGCACGCCGCATGAGACCACGAAGTTGACTGCCGGGAAGAAGGTGGTCCACAGCCAGATTGTCCTGACACGGTTACGGTAGTAGGCGAAGCTGGCCTCGTCGAAGTGCTTGTATTCGTGCTCCTCGCGGGCGAACGCCTTGATCACCTGGATACCACCGATACGCTCCTGCAATCGCGCGTTGATTTCCCCCAGATCATCGCGCACGCGGCGGAAGATGGGGCGGATGACGCGGGCGAAGATGATCATCGCAGTCACGAAGATGGGCACCGGAGCCAGGGCGATAAGCGCCAGCTCAGGGCGCATCCAGAACAGCACCCCGATGACCAGGAGGATCTGCAGGGCATCGCGGAAGACGGTGTCGGTGCCATGGACGACCATATCCTCGACCGCGTCCACGTCGTTTGATATCCGCGACATGACATCGCCGGTCTGCGTGGTCTCGAAGTAGCTCAGTGACAGGCGCTGGACGTGCTGGTACAGTTCGGCACGCAGGTCATAAACGAAGCGCTGTCCTAGTATGTGCATGACTGCCATGCGGATGGCGTTGAACAGGTTTTCGCCGAAAAACGCCGCAGCCATGATGACGATATACTGCATCAGCAGAGAGCTGTCCTGACCGACGATGACCTTGTCGATCACGCCCTTGCCCAGGATGTACGGGGGCGCCATGGAAGCCACGGTGCTGATGATCATGGCCACCGTGCCTACCAGAAGCTTGGGCCAGTGGGGGAGCAGATAGCGGGCAAACCATGCCAGCATCCGCTTGTCGGTTATCTTGATCTTGGGTTTCTGCTCGTCATCGCGGCTATCGCTGTGTCGTCTACGCCCGCGTCCGCGTCCAGGTCCATGAAAAGCCATAAGTGTCATCACCAGGATCTATTATATCACTTTTAACGGAGAATACGTCCAGAAAAATACCATAGGATCGTACATCTGTCTCGCTTATATTGCAGGAGTCGCTTTAGGCATAGACGAAGACAGTGACAATACTGTTCGTCCACTTTTGCGCCCCACAACAGGTAGCAACTCGTCAGACATGCGTGTGTACGTGGCTGAGTCGTCGGAGCAAAAACAGGGGCGCAGCTGACAGGGCCTGGCCATGTCAGCATCTACGAAGGGCAGGGATGCTTGTGTACAGTACGGAGAACACCTGGAAAGAGATACGCGATTCAGGAGTGGACATAGCAGTACTGGCGGTCGGCTCCATCGAGCAGCACGGCCACCATCTGCCGCTAGCCACCGATTGGTATCAGGCGGACGCACATGCCAGAGGACTGGCCGAAAAGCTGGGCGCATTTCTGGTTCCGACCATGCCATACGGCACCGCCTGGGAGCACGGCCGCTTCCCGGGCACCATATCGCTGCGGCCCGAGACGCTGGCAGCCGTGGTGCGCGATATCATCATGTGCCTGCGCGAACACGGCTTCACGAAGATAGTCGTACACAACGGTCATGGCGCCAACTGGATACTCAAGCCCACTGTGCGCCAGCTCAACTACGACTACCCCGACCTCAGCATAGTATGGTCCGTCGGTGTCAATCCGGAGGAGGGGCATCAGCCGCCAGGCGAAATCCACTCAGGCCGCTCGGAGACTTCGCGGATGCTGCATCTGCGCCCTGATCTGGTCAAGGACACCGGCGTGGTGGACA
>JAAYSP010000125.1 GCA_012518355.1 candidate division WS1 bacterium
CGACACTCGACACTCGACACTCGACACTCGACACTCGACACTCGACACTCGACACTCGACACTCGACACTCGACACTTGCGCGTAGCGCATGGCCGGCGACCCACGGCTCGGTGCTGCATATGGCGCGTACAAAAAGACACGACAGGCATGTCACCCATCGTGCTCATCCGCAAATCGTTGCCAGTTGCACTACCGGGCACTCCATCTATGGAGGCAACTGCGGGTCAGTCCACTACATCAACTGGAATCGGTAGCTGGTCCCAGAACGGCAATTGCACTTTTGTATACCATGACTTCAACACCTGAAATATCTACCAGTACGGTGAAGGTGTCGTAGTCAGCGAGCTTGCCGCTAAGCTGCTTGCCGTTTACCATGACTATGCGCATCACAGTACCCTCGTCCTTCATGGTCTGCAGATAGCGGTCTTGAAGACTGTTTCTGGGTTTCGACAAGGTAACGCCCCTTCACTCCATGGACTGCTGCAGTGCCGCCGCCACACGAGTGATTTGCTGCACACACTTTTCGAACTGTACCCCATCGGCCCACTCAAGCAACTCAAACGGCACGGACAACTCTACACTGTCTTGTTCGGTATCTGCCAGCAGTGGCCGAAACCATGTCAACTGGCGTTTGGCAAAGCGTCGGGTATCACGCTTAATTGTGCGCACCGTCTCTTCGTATGACACTTGATCTGCCAGATAGGCAAGCAGGTGCTTGTAACCCAGCGCTTGCATGGACTGATGCGCCAGTCCACACCCCATCTCACGCAGAGCCTGTACTTCACTCAGCCATCCGGCAGCCAACATCTGCTCGACTCGACGCTCAATTCCCGCATAGAGCAGTTCACGTGGCCGAGTGAGAATATAGCCCTGAGAATTATAGTGTACCGGAGGGGTCTCGTCAATCTGCTGCTGGGCGGAGAAAGGTCGGCCGGTGATATGGATGACTTCCAGCGCTCGCACCACTCGCCTGGCATCATGTGGCTGTATGCCGGCGGCTGCTTCGGGGTCTATCTGCGCCAGACGCCGGTGGAGAGCCTGGCTTCCCAGCGTATCTGCTTCCATCCGGAGACGGCTGCGCACCTGTTCCTGCTGCTCACTAAGAGCCGGGGGGAACTGCAGATGCTCCAGTACCGCGCGGATGTACAGCCCGGTGCCGCCACATAGTATGGGCAAACGCCCACGCTGGTAGATATCACAGATGGCCTGGCGGGCATCAGCCTGAAAATCCGCTACAGTATACCGTGTACGAGGATCCACGAAATCTACCAGATGAAAAGCCGCCCGTGACCGCTCCGCCTCCGTAGGCTTGGCAGTGCCGATATCCATGTGCCGGTATATCTGCATCGAATCGGCAGACACGATCTCGGCAGGCACCGCTTCTGCCACACGCAAAGCCGCCTCAGTTTTGCCGCTGGCAGTAGGGCCCGCTATCACCAGCAGCGGTATCCGCAGTACTGCGTTCTCTGTGTCTGAAGCCTGCTTTCCACGCATCAGTTTGCTACCTATCCATGGCATATCTCGATTATCGACCCGGGACACAGCTGCTCCATCTGCGCGGACAGCGCGTGTCCAGTAGTGACAATCACGCGGATAGAGCTTCTCATGAGACGCCCCTGTACACTCCAGCGCCAACCTGAGCCAGTCTCAACGGCCGCAGGTTCGGTCACCGTCACAGTTGCCTGCGAGCACTACTTCCATGTCCACAGCGGCGGACAATTCCTCCGCACTGATAGGGCCTGGACGTAGCACGTGTGGAGGCCGGGTAGTCAGATCCAACACCGTCGAAGCCTGCCGCAGCGTACAGGGACCGGCATCGAGCACCACCGCGACCGCATCCAGCAGACTGTCGGACAACTCCGACACCTGCGTTGCCGATGGGCAGCCGGAGGGGTTGGCACTGGTGGCGACTATCGGGCTGCCGTAGTGCTCCAGCATGGCCAGCATCAATTCGTGGTCAGGTACACGCACGCCCACCGTTTCGCCGCCCGAAGTGACCTCCGATGGAACACTCTCGGCGCGCTGCAGCACTAGTGTCAGCGGCCCCGGCCAGTAGCGTCTACCGAGCAGCTCAGCAGCCGACGGGATGCTACGCGCCACCTGCGCAAGCTGGCCGAGATCGGCTATCAGCACCGGAAGTGGCAGATCATATCGACGGTTTTTTGCCGCATAAATCCGCCTCGCCACATGCGCGGACAACTCACCCGCCAGGCCATAGACGGTATCGGTAGGTATGATGATCAGCTCTCCTGCCCGCAGCGCCTCTATCGCCACATCCAGAGCCTGATCCACAGTGTCAGGGCGCACTTGCAGTATGTCAGCCACCACACTCACCAAGCACTATTCGGGGGTTCCCGCTATAGTCTTTCTCCACTGACCATCGCATATCCGGTCGCGCCTGCTTCATGATCTGCGCCACTTCCGACTGGTCATAGCCGATTTCCAAACCGACTAGCTGCAGTCCTGTCATCTCGTCTAGACGTGTCGCTATCTGGTGGTATGCCCCCAAACCGTCTGCACTGGGACTGACCAGGGCTTCCCGTGGCTCGTAGCGAACGATCTCCGGCTGCAATTCGAGATAGTCGTCAGGACGCACATATGGTGGGTTGCTGACCAGAAATCGCACCATGGACGCAGCCCCAGAGGACAGCCAGTCCAGGTAGCTTCCCGATACCGCAAAGGCGCGGTCAGTCAGCCCGAGACGTCTGCTGTTCTCGATGAAAAGCTGCAGCGCGGCAAGCGACACATCGCTTCCCACCACAGTTATCCCCGGAACATGATGGGCCACAGACAGGCCGAGCACACCGGAGCCACAGCCGATGTCCAGGAGCAGGCCAGTGGCAGAGAGGCCGATGCGCTCGATCAGCAGCTCGGCAAGCAGCTCGGTCTCCGGCCGTGGTGACAGCGCTCGAGAATCGCACCGGAATTCCAGCCCCATGAACTCGGCGTTGCCCAAAACGTAGTTCAGCGGCATCCGGCGGCAGCGAAGTGCAAGCAGATGGCCGATGAGGCGCCGCTGCACCGCAGCGACGACCATACTATCGCGGAGTCTGCCCGGGCGGGTGTCAAGCACGTGTGCGATGATGCACTGAGCTTCGAAGTCGGCTGCCGATATATCGGCAGCGTTGAGGGTGGCGATGGATTCCGTGAGCAAGCTGCCCACAGACACTGATGGCCCACAGCACGGCGTGCTCATCGTCGAGGCCCCGGCGTCACTGCCCCGTAGAGTCAGCTTGCTGGGCCAGGCGCTCCTGATAGTCGGCTTCAGCCAGTGCTGCGATCAGCTCGTCTATCTCGCCGGTGAGCAGCGCGGCGAGGTTGTGCAGAGTCAGCCCGATGCGGTGGTCAGTCAGTCGATCCTGCGGGAAGTTGTACGTGCGGATCTTCTCACTGCGGTCACCAGACTTGATCTGCGACTTGCGCGAGGCAGCTATCTCCTGCTGCTGTTTCTGCAGCTCGATGTCGTACAGTTTTGCCCGCAAAATCTGCACAGCCTGCTCGCGGTTCTGAAGCTGGGAGCGCTCTCTGGTGCATGCAACAGAAATACCGGTTGGCTTATGTGTCACTCTCACCGCAGTATCGTTTTTCTGCATGTGCTGGCCACCGGGGCCACCGGCGCGAAAGGTGTCGAAGTGCAGGTCCGAGGGGTCTATATGCAAGTCTATGTCCTCGAGTTCAGGCAGCACTGCAACGGTGGCTGCGGAGGTGTGGATACGGCCTTGCGATTCGGTTTCCGGCACCCGCTGGACTCGATGCACTCCGCTCTCGTGGCGGAGAGCGCCGAACGCCCCTCTACCCTCGAGGGTGAAGACGATTTCCTTGTAGCCGCCCATATCAGATGGTGTGGCATCCAGTATCTCGGTCTGCCAGCCCTGGAGCTCAGCATATCGGCTGTACATGGTGAACAGATCTCCGGCAAACAGTCCGGCTTCATCACCGCCGGTGCCTGCCCGGATCTCGAGCACCGCATTTTTGTCGTCCGCCGGATCGCGCGGCACCAGCATGCGAGTGAGCTGTTCTTGCAGCGTCTCCATGGTGTCCGCAGCTTCGTCATGCTCGACCTGCAGAAACTCGCGCATATCCCCGCTGTCGGCATCAGCCAGCAGCTCTGCAGCCTCGTCACGCTGCTGCTCGGCCTCCAGATACTGTTCATAGGCATGCCCAAGCGGCTGCAGTTCAGCATGGCGACGCGACAGGTCACGATAGCGATTCTGGTCACCGATAACCGCCGGGTCACTCAGAGTCTGCTCGAGCTGCTCTAGCTCTTCGCGTAACTTTTCCAGTGCACCCCGAAAATCCATAGTGTTCAGACCGTTTCTTCCTCCAACTTCACCGGCTCCGGCACATGTCCTGCCTCAGGCCCTGTCTCATGCCCCGTATCAGGCTCCGTCAGCTCGTCAGTCAGCCGTCCATCCATCTCCGTGTAGCGCGGTGGAGGCATGTTATCGGGCAGCTTCACCTCATCGGTCAGGGCTGCCAGTGCGTAGATGGCCGTCTCCAACTGCCCGTCATCAGGGACACGAGTGGTCAGGCGCTGCAGGTACTTGCCTGGCGCTGATAGCAGGCGGGCAAACCACCAGTTGCGATGCCGGCCTCCGAAGCGCAGTATCTCGTATGCCAGGGCTGCTGCAGGGACGATCATCACCAGCCGCAACGGCAGGCGTATCCACCACTCCGGCCAGCCCAGAGGGGCGTTCAGCAGCAGCTTCACCACGACGAATAGCAGCAGAAAGCCGCTGCCACAACGCGGATGGAACTGGCTATACCTGCGACAGTTCTCCAGCGTGACGTCTTCACCAGCTTCGAGGCAGTTGATCGTGGCATGTTCGGCGCCATGGTGTTGGAAGACGCGGCGGATGTCGGGCATGAACGATATGGCGACTATGTACCCGACGATAGCCAGGACTCGGGCAACTGCCTCTGCGAGGTTTTTGCCCAGATCGCTCATCTGCTCAGCGCCGATCCAGTCAGGCACTGACGCAGGCAGCAGGACGAAGAGCCCCACTCCCAGAGCCATCGCGGGCAGGATGCTCAGCCACACGAGCCAGCCACTACTATCGCGCTTTTTTGACTTACCGGTTGCCTGCCCTGCCTTCCCCTGCTCTTCCTTCCTCTGCTTCTCTTCCTCTTCCTCGGTAAGCACGTTGAAGGAGTAGATAAGCGACCGCATGCCCAGGGTAAGCGCCTCGACCAGTGCCCAGTTGCCACGAATTAGCGGCCAGCGGAGCCACTTGTGCCGCTCGGTGATGTTGCTTATCGGTTGGCGAGTGACCACCACCGTACCATCGCTACGTCGCACTGCTGCCGCCCAGGCATCAGGGCCACGCATCATCACACCTTCGATGATGGCCTGTCCACCGTAAAAGTGAGGCTCCTGGCTCATATCCGAAACGCCTTCCGATACCAATTACCCAGGCC
>JAAYSP010000113.1 GCA_012518355.1 candidate division WS1 bacterium
AGACCACCCCTCTGCAGCCTGCCGCAAAGCATGCACTACGATACCCCTAACTCGTCGCCCCGCCGAGCCGCATAACCGGGCCTGAACGCCAGATCACTTCGCGTCTCTAGACCACGGTTTCCCGGCTCCACACTCCCCCCCTGACAGGTGCAGAAGTATCCTGTAGGCCGGGGTTCTGAGCCACAAGCGACCACTGCTCCAGCCTGGTGCCACTTGCGTTGCCGACCACAGACCATCCCTTTGCAGCCTGCCGCAAAACATGTAGTACGATATACCGAACTCGTCGCCCCGCCAAGTGACAGGCAGTGCCAGAGTGCGTCAGAAGGTGACCCGGTGCAGTACGTCGTCTACCCAACAGGTCTCAGTACTCTTGGCTCAGTCGCCGGTTAGCACAACTCTAACACCTGCTCCTCATAGCCGTTAGCCTGTGCCCAGCGACAGGAAGTAGACGCCACACAGGCAGCGAGGACGACTATCAGCAGACCATGTCACCACACTCCTACCTCATCTGACGGCCAAAACGCCGGCCACTGAGGTGACAGTCCCGTATCGACCATACTGCTCGGTGCACATTTCCCAGATCGCCGATCTGCAGATGGATCTCAGGGGCTAAGCCGGTCTACCATACTACAGGTGGCTGCCAGGACGAGACGAGCCCGGAAGGAAAGCAAGCGGCGGATGGTGGCCGGAGCAGCGGAGGCCATCTGGCTGGCACGCACATGGGCATCCTGTTCTAGCGCAGACGGGACAGAGAGGCCTCCTCAGAGTGTCTTGTCACTTGCCCGTTTTCTGCCCTATATCAGTCTCTTCCACTCCTCGATCATCGCCATGCCGTTTTGCCAGGGCATGATGGAGTGAAGTGATGGGCAGGGGCTGATGATCAGGCCCTCCCTGCCCACCACTCGGAAGCACTCCCGCACCGCATCCCGCGTCACCTCGGGGTCCGGTTCCTGCAGGTGATATGCGCTCGAAGGGCCTACCCAGAAGCTTTTGCTGCCCTCCTGAGAGGCCACGATTCGCGCAAAATCATGGTCTTTGTGTGCGATGTCTACCCCGAACAGACAGTCCACCTCCAGCTCGCGCAGGTACTCCAGCATCGGCATTAGGCCGGTGTTGATCGTGTAGCAGGTGACCGCACCTCCATCACCGGCAGCGCGAAACTCGGTCTGCAGCCGCTCCAGCAGAAAGCGCCGCAGCATCGCGGGGCTATAGAAATCGGCGGTCTCGTAAAAGCCGTTGCGGTGGATGATGTCCACTCCCAGCTCTAGCGCGATTTCGATGCTGCGCATGTTCAGCCGGTGATCGAGCTCCAGATAGGCATCCACCAACTCGGGCGTTTCGACCATCGCAATGCAAAGCTCACTGGGGCCAAACATCTGCAGCGCGCCAGTCAGCCCCAGGCCTACGGAGGCGCGGGTGGCAAGCCCGAACTCATCGGCAATCTGCCGCGCCTCCATGAAGGCAAAACGGGTGCGGGCCAGCGTCGCTTCGCTGCTGACCGGCCGGAAGATGTAGCTGAGGGCCTCGAGATCCTCAGCAGTCTCCAGCCAGAACTTCACCGCATGGGCGGGGTTGAAGTCGGTATGGAACGGGATATCGAGCCCATGTGGCCAACGCTCGTCATACCGCACCGTGGATGACAGCGGCCCGGCCGGGGTGTCGAAGCGCTTGTGGATAAGCCCGGCGTCAGCATCATACCAGACGCTACTGGACACCTCCGGCGCCGCTTCATAGCCGCCCGCGCTGACGTTGACCACCGGATCGGTGCCCAACTCCGTGACGCCGTAGTGGATCTGCTCATACTGCGACGGCCCCCATGGGAAGTTCCAGCGCTTGCCCCGCCGCTGGGCATCAGACAGCGCGTTGAAGCTGGGGCTACATGGCACATAGTCCACCGACTGGCGCCGCATAGCCCCCAGAACCCGCTCGCGTGAGGTCATCTGCATGTGGCTCGCCTCCGTACCGGACTACTCCAGGTCGAACACGCGGATGGCGTTTTCCTCGGCTATCCTGTCAAAGCACTGCTGAGAGATCTTGCCCGCCGCCAGCGCATCGCGCAGGTAGGTCGCATGAGGTATCTTGTCATCCTCGATTTGACTG
>JAAYSP010000149.1 GCA_012518355.1 candidate division WS1 bacterium
CCGAAGTCACCTGTGAGGCCAACCCTGACACGGTCACCGCCGAAAAGCTGCAGCAACTGCGTGGCGTCGGCTTCAACCGCATAAGTCTCGGAGTGCAGTCACTGGATGACGCCGAACTAGCCACCCTGGGCCGCAGTCATGACAGCGCCACAGCAGTCACCGCCATCCAGGCTGCCAGAGACGCTTTCGTCAACCTCTCGATAGACCTCATCTATGGCATCCCCGGGCAGACCGCCGACTCGTGGGGAGAGACTCTGCGACGCGCTATCGCCCTGAGGCCCGACCACATCTCCGCCTATGGTCTCATGATCGAACCTGAAACACCTCTACATGCGATGGTCACTGAGAGGAAGCTGCAGCCGCTATCCGATGACGCTTATGCAGACTTGTATGCACAAGCCCAACGGACACTCCACGCTTCTGGCTATGCACAGTATGAGATATCGAACTACGCCCGCCCGGGCTATCGCTGCCGTCACAGTCTGCTTTACTGGGGGAATCGGCAGTACCTGGGATGTGGTGCCGGTGCAGCACAGTACCTCGCCGGTGTACGCAGCAGCAATCTAACCGATACTGTGAGCTACTGCGAAGCACTCGAGAGCAGGCGATCCCCTGTCGAATCGCAGGAGCGTTTGACAGGCTTACAGTGGGCCGGTGAGACCATCATGCTTGGATTACGCACATCTGATGGCGTGGACTTGCGTGACCTGTCAACACGGTGTGGTACCGACCTGGAAGTGCTACATCACCATACTATCTCGGCTATGGTGGATGCCGGCATCGCGACCTACGCCGATGGACTGCTGCGCCTCACTCCGGAAAAAGGCTTTCTGCTACACAGCCAGGTCGCGCGCCGCTTCCTCATGTGAGCACGTCTCTCCGTTCGATGCGTGGCAACGCCAATAGCAGGTCTGTGCTCTGCGTGGGAGGCGGACGTGCAACTTGCGTCCAGGACAGTCCACTGTACATAAATCTGCCATCCTCAGGCTCTCTTTACATCTTCTCTTCCACCCGGGGCATCAAGCATCTCTCCGCCATCTGCCATCTGCCACGCCCCGTCGCGATGACAACATCAGAGTCACAGTCGCGCCCATGCAGGAACAGAGACCGGCAGTGGGGAAGATAACCGGTACGCCATACCTCGACGGGGAGACAAAATGCTATGACAGCTATGGACAGGCCGCGAATCGGATTGCTGGGGCTGATGCTGGAGTTGTACGACAAGAGCACGCCGAGTTTGCGCCCGGAACAGGAAGAATTCGCTGCAAGACTGGTTGCTACGCTCAGTCAAATCGCTGACATAACCTTCAGCGGCATCGTGAACACCCGCGCAGGTGTGGAGCAGGCCATGGCAGACATGGAGGCAGCAGATGTGGATATGGTGACAGTCGTCCACTTCTCCTATGCGCCAAGTCTGATCGCCCTGCCATCCCTGCAGAGATGCTCCCGACCAGTGGTGCTTTTCAATACGCAACGCAAGCGTGGCATCGGTGCGGATTTCACTCCCAAGGATGTGCTGCAAAACCACGGCATGCACGGCCAACAGGACCTGGCAAACGTGCTGATTCGGGCACAGCGCCGGTTCGGTGTGGTCACAGGCTACTGGGAGGATGCCGAGACCCTGGCGGAGCTGGCTGAGTGGGCCCGGGCCGCAGTGGTTGCACGCAAAATGCGCCGGACTGAAATCGGGCTGGTCGGCTATCCGTTCCAGGACATGGGTGATTTTGGAGTGGATGAGACAGCTTTCATGGCACAAGTGGGTCCACATGTGCAGCATATCCCACTCGACGAGCTAGCCGAAGCGATGCAGGCGGCACCAGATGATGAACTGCAGGAGATCGTGACCGGTGACCAGGAGCAGTTCGAGGTCACGCCAGAGCTGACCCCAGAGGAGCACATGAACTCGGCGCGCGCTGAGTGGGGACTGCGTCAGGTTGTCCGGCAGCGAAATCTGGATGCGCTGGCCATACACTACGAGGTATTCGGTGCCGATCCGCGCTTCAGCGCACTCCCGTTTGCCGCGGTGACGAAGCTGATGACTGAAGGCATCGGATTCGGCGGTGAGGGGGACATCATTTCGGCAGCGTGTGTCACAGCCATGCATCACCTGACCGGCCTGAGCGCCTTCAGCGAGATGTTTTGCATGGACTTCGACGGCGGTGGCATCCTGATGTCACACTTCGCGGAGGGCAATCTACGACTGGCGGCAGGCAAGCCGCGCATGATCAGGCGTGAGGGCTGGGTGGGAAGCGGCGGCGTGTCAAGCTCTATCGCGTTCAGCTTCGCCCCTCAAGATGTGACGATGGTCAATCTGACGATAGGCATGGGCGGCCAACCCAGGCTGATAGCCACCACCGCACGTATATGCGACTACTCGCTGATGGGCGGGCAGACACCACACTGCAGACTGGAGCCGGTGTGCGGGCTCAAAACTTTTCTCGACGCATACCTGCACTGCGGCGGGTCCCATCACGTAGCACTGGTGCAGAACGACAGACTGAGCCTGGTCGAAAAATTCGCCGAACTGATGGATATCGAACTGTACATCATCTGAAAGATCACATCAGGCTCAGTGCCACCCGAACGGAAAACACAGAAGCAAGGGCGTAAGGGTCGAAGCATGCCTCACCATGCCGCCGCACAGTCGGGCGTTGAGATCGGCACCTGCCAGCGACGTCTGCGCCGATCCTCCGGGTAGTCGCCACTAAAACTGCTAATCCACAGCCTGTGGCCATCGGTGCGCATCTCTATGCTACCCTGCATGTCGGTGGAAAGCAGCGGTATGCCCCGTGCTGCAGTCCGCTTGACCACCTCCGGATGTGCGGGCTGCCAATTCGGCGGTGCGCCGCTGACTATCGCAACTGTCGGACGAACCGCGTCGAGAAACGGCCCACTGCTGCTCGTTTTGCGCCCATGGTGCGGCAGAAGCAGTACGTCGCTTCGCAAGCTTTCGCCATGTGTGCGAGCCCACCTGAGCAACATCTCCTCCCCTTCTCTCTGCACATCCCCAGGAAACAGGAAGCTGACTTGGCCATACGTAAGACGGGTTACGATGCTATTGTTGTTGCAGTCCGCCACGGTGCGCTGCAACGGCTTTTCAGGGGGATGCAGAACCGTCAACTCCGCACTATCAGCCAGAGAGATCTTCGCTCCCGCACGCAGAATTGCTGACTGCACGCCCCGGTGATTAGCCGCAGCCAGCGCCTGCTGGGCAGCAGGGCTATCATCGAGAGGCAGCCCGTTTGTGAGCAGACATCTGACCGGCATCGCCTCGATGATATCGGCCATCGCGTTGCAGTGATCATCATCGGCATGCGTCATGATCAGCGCATCCAGATGACGAACACGCAGGCGAGCCAGGTGCGGTAAGATGACGCGCGGGCCCACCCAGTGATAAGCGCGAGAGCTAGCCATGCCGCTACCTGCATCAATCATCACATGATTTCCGCCGGTATCGCTGATCAGGGCGCAGTGCCCCTGCCCGACGGAGAGGAAGATGACACGCAAGTGAGCGGCTGGACGTGCGGCAACAGCAGCAGTGAAAAACCCGATGGCGGCGAGAGCAAACAGCATCACCGCAGGCCACGCACGAGATACTGACGGCTGTGGTTCCGGCTCAGACTGCCGACGGGGCAAACGGTTGGTTTCAGATTCGACGGTTTGACGCATCGAACCGCCGTATAGGAGCCACCAGACCACGGCTGCAGCAAAATACCAGACTACGATCCCTCCCAGAGGTAGATGAAAACCTGACAGAGATGAGCCCGGCAGCAAGGAAAAAAATCGTACCGTCCACACTGTGACTTCCAGCAGCACCCAGCCAGCCGTAGCCGGCAAAAACGCCAGAGGAAGCCAGATAGATCCCAGCAGTACCACGGCGATGCCCAAGCCCATGACCAGCGCACGTATCGGCACCACGATGAGGTTTGCGAGGATGCCGCCGATGACCAAACTGTCGAAATGGTATGCCACTATGGGAGTGACGGCCAGCCAGGCACCAAGCGCCGAGCCACCAAGAGCTAACAGAGTTGTGACGAACCCTGAGGCCCTCTGTCGGCGCCGGGGACCTGCTCGTGGTATGAAGGCCACCACACCGATAACCGCTGCAAATGTCAACTGTACGCTGACTGAGAACAGCGCAGAGGTGTCTGCAATTATGAGGGCAATTGCTGCCACGGAAAGCGCGGTCCAGACATCATACCGCCGGCCTGTGACCATGCCCAGCAGCAGAATTGCAGCCATCGCCAGGCTGCGCAGCACAGACGGATAGAGCCCGGCAATCAAGCCGTACAGTAGCAGCAGGGGCAGGCCGATAAGCAGCACTCGCAACGGCAGGCGCATACTGATGCCCCGAAACAGGAAGATGATAGCACCAGCCACCAGCGTAACATGCCCGCCAGAGACGACCATCACGTGTACCGTACCACTGCGCCGGAAATGCTCCACCAGATCCTGCGGCAGTTCGACACTGTACATGCCGAAAACCATACCAGTCAGCAGGTCAGCGAACAGGCCCCTTTCCGGCCCCGGCATGGCGGCGCGGGTGACCTGCACGACATGGGCCCTGATCCTCGCCACAGTGCTGTCGAGCGTCAGGCGCCATAGCGGCTCAGGTCGGCTGATGGTGAAGCGGTCAGCTTTCCCAAGCGCATGAACACCTCGACGTGCGAGCATTCGTTTCTCATCATACTGTCCGGGGCTGGTGATGCGCACAGGCAGAGAGATCCTGACATCATGCAGCAGCAAGGTCTGGCCCGGATTGACAGGACGGTCAGGTGGCAGGGTACACAACAGCTTTCCGTTCACCGGTACGGCCACATCTTTCCGCCCCGCAGCATGTACATCGAGCTGGACACGCTGGCTGTACTCAGTAGTACTCACCAGTCGTGTTACTGTGGCGATGATGCGCACCGGACCGGTGTTTGCCAGATGAGCTACATCACCTGCCCCGGGACGGATACGATGTGCGTGCAGCGACGCACCTGTCAATGCCACGGCAAGACACAAGAAGACACTGCCGCCGGAAAACTTGAGAGCCGTCGCAAGCAGCATCAGGACCAAAGCCAGGGCTGCAAACGGCGCTACACTCGACGGCAAAGGTGAATAGTGATCGGCCCACACCACTCCCAGCACAAGACAGACGGCCATCACCGCCAGGGGGCGTCCCCTGACGTCTCTACGCAACCATACTTGCCAGGAGGAAGATGACTGCTGAGGGCGCTGGGGGGCGGTAGGGGCGCGCATATGTCAGAGTGTCACGTACGGACGGATCTGTTCGAGTGTCGCAGGCCCGATACCCTTGATTTCGAGCAGGTCCTCCACTCTGCTGAAGCCACCCCGTTGATGGCGCTGGTACAGTATACGAGCCGCCAGTTCGGGGCCGATGCCGGGGATCTGCTGAAGCTGCTCGAGACTTGCCTGATTTAGGCTCACATGTACGGCTGGCTGACCGGGTTGTGTCTGTGTGAGAGGCTGAGTAGAGACCGGGACCGTGTCCGGAGAGACAGTACTGACCTGTGAGGGCGTCGAAGGCTGTGGTGATTGGGCGGCAGGCTCCTGTAGCTGCTGTGGAGGCGATGGCAGGCTGCCTATGGTGATCTGTTCTCCATCATCGAGCACCCGGGCGAGGTTGACCGCAGCTCTATCAGCCTGCGCGGTGAAGCCCCCTGCCGCTCTTACCGCCTGGCCAACGCGGGCTCCTGCGGGAATTGTGTATAGACCGGGATTGCGCACCTGACCGACCACGTGCACGACGATGGTTTCGTTCGCACCGGGGCCGTGTATCAGCAACTCCACCGAATCGCTGCCCTGTGGAGTGTGTGTTGTGCTGAGCAAAAACAGCCCTGCCAGCAGGGCCAGGAGGCCTACGGCGATGGCCAGCTTCTGTGCTGTAGTCAGTACCAACTGAGTCACCTCTGCAGAGATGCCCAGACATCTCGGGAGCACACCGGCGGAAGGCATGCAGCGCCGCAGTAATTCTTACACGACGGGACCAGTCACTGGCGCGGTCAGTCAGGCCTAACTCTGCCTCGCTCAGCAGCACTGATGCACCGGTGAGCGCCCACCATCAACAACGCTGACCGTGCATCAGCTGACTACTATATTCACCAGAGTATCCGGCACAGTGATGATCTTGCGCACACTCTTCCCCTCCAGGTGCTTTTGCACCTGCTCAGTCTGTTTGGCCATCTCAGCAACCTGCTCCATATCTGAACCAGCGGGGACAGTGAGCCGGTCGCGTACCTTGCCGTTGACCTGCACTACGATCGTGACCTGCTCTTCAGCGGCTAACTCCTCGTCGGCTTCAGGCCAGGTGGTCTGCAGCAGGCTAGGCTGGTAACCCATGCGCTCCCACAGTTCATCAGCCAGGTGAGGCGCAAACGGGGAGATGAGGATGGTCAGATGCTCTATCGCCTCGGAAAACACCGCACAATCAGTCGGATTGTCTCCGGACATCTTGCCGGCGTACGCCACCAGGTCGTTTGTCAGCTCCATGCAGGCACTCACCGCGGTGTTGAAGTGCATCCGCTCGATGTCGTCCCCGACCTTCCTGATGGTCTGGTGAGTTTTGCGGCGTATAGCACGCTGCTCGTCAACCAGATCGCCTCCGAGGTGGTCTCGCCATGCAGCATCGTGATGCTGCAGGTTTCCGGCGACTACCCGCCAGACGCGGCTGAGAAAGCGGAAAATTCCTGCCACACCTTCGTCGCTCCACTCAACCTCCTGCTCAGGTGGCCCGACGAAAAGCACATAGGTCCGCGCGGTATCTGCACCGTACTGGGCGATGATCTTGTCGGCAGGCACCGCGTTGCCCTTCGATTTGCTCATCTTCTCCAGCCTACCATCAGCGGTGCGGGCACAGATCATGCCCTGAGTGAACAGGCGGGCGAACGGCTCTGTGAAGTCCACGTAACCGAGCTTGTGCAGGACCTTCGTCACAAAGCGGGCGTACAGCAGATGTCGTACTGCATGCTCCACGCCACCGATATAGTGATCCACCGGCAGCCAGTGGTCTACATCAGATTTGACAAACGGTTGGTCATCTTCGTGAGGGTTGATATAGCGCAGGTAGTACCATGACGAGCACACGTAGGTGGTCATGGTGTCGGTCTCACGTTTTGCCGGACCGCCACAGGATGGGCACACCGTGTTGACGAAGTCTTCGTTGCGGGCCAGAGGCGATTCGCCAGTGGGCTTGAATTCCGCATCGGTGGGCAGCAGCACCGGCAGGTCTTCGAACGGTACCGGCACGGTACCACAACTGTCGCAGTGGACCATGGGGATGGGCGCGCCCCAGTAGCGCTGGCGCGAAATCAGCCAGTCGAGTAGACGGTAGTTGACAGCTCGACTGCCAATGCTTTGCTCTTCCATATGGTCGGCCAGTTGCCCGGCTGCGTCAGTGCAGTGCAGGCCGTCAAAGCGGTCCGAGTTGATCTGCAGACCCTCGCCCTCATACGCTTCGGCCATGGTGTCTCCGTGGAAGCTCTCGCCTTCAGGCTGTATGACGGGCACCACCGGCAGGCCGTACTTGCGGGCGAACTCAAAGTCGCGCCCATCGTGAGCGGGTACAGCCATGATCGCTCCTGTGCCATAGCCCATCATCACGTAATTGGCCACCCATATCGGTATGCGCTGGCCAGTAAGCGGATGGATGGCGTGAACACCGGTGAAGATGCCATGCTTTTCGGTGTCGGCGGCAGTGCGAGAAATCTCATCTTCGCGCATGGCCTTCCGCACGAACTCCCGAACCGGCTCTTCGTACTCCGTGCCCTCAGTCAACTCTGCCACCAGCGGGTGTTCCGGAGCCAACACCATGAAGGTGACGCCGTAGATGGTGTCTATGCGGGTGGTGAAAACCTCCATCTGATGGTCACTATCTTCGATGTCGAGACTGAAACGGACACCCTCAGAGCGGCCTATCCAGTTAGTCTGCTGTGCGAGAACAGAGGCAGGCCAGTCATCGAGAGTTGCCAAATCGTCTAGCAGGTCATCTGCGAAATCAGTGATCTTGAAAAACCACTGCCCGGGCACCTGTCGCGGCTCCACTTCAGAGCCGCAGCGCTCACATGTGGTGCCATCCAGCTCTTCGTTTGCCAGCACAGTGGCACACGATGGGCACCAGTTGACCGTAGCTTCACCGGTGTACGCAAGTCCGTTGTGGTACATCTGCAGGAAAAGCCACTGCGTCCACTTGTAATAGTCCGGTTCGGAGGCGTTGACTTCGCGTGTCCAGTCGTAACTGATCCCCAGTGCATCAAACTGCTGCTTCATCTCTTCGACACACTGCTCAGTCCACTCGCTGGGGTGAATCTGGTTCTGTATTGCAGCGTTTTCGGCAGGTAGGCCAAAAGCATCCCAGCCCATCGGCTGCACCACAGCGTAACCGTTCATGGTCCTATGGCGCGCCATGACATCGGCGATGATGTAGTTGCGCACATGGCCCATGTGTGCCTTGCCCGATGGGTATGGGAACATCACCAGCAGGTAGTATTTGTCAGCGGGGCTATCGTTGGGCACCTCGAAAAGTTTGTTTTGCGCCCAGTACTGCTGCCATTTCGGCTCGATGCTGGCGAAGCTATATGACTCTGCCACTTTCAGGACTCCCCTTGCTTGTGTGCGATATCGTGATTTTCGGTACCTGCTGCGATGACGGACTACCCGACACATGGACGTACAGTTGCGTTGTCCGGGCTAGTACACCTAAGCATACTTGGCACCGGCCAGCCTATGGTGGACACAGACGCAGCAGGTCGTCGGAAAGGCTAGTGAGATGTGTGAGAAGATGTGAGAAGAATTATAACACACCGCCAAAAGGACACTGACACAGTGAATCTTGTAGCAAAGCTGCGGATGTGTCAAGAGCTGGCCGAGGCATGTCGTATGCTCACTGCGCAGAAGCTGCATCTGACGGCAGTTGGTTCATCACCATGAAGCCAACGGCCAGCAGCACGGCGATGAAAAGCATGGCGATGAGTAGGTACTGCTTCTCCTGTCTGCTGAG
>JAAYSP010000196.1 GCA_012518355.1 candidate division WS1 bacterium
ACGTGCACTGCGAACCGCGCGCCAGCACGACCTTACCAGTGCGCACCAGCTCTACGATGCCATAATCGGAAAAGTTCTTCACGAAGGCATCTATCTTGCCCGAGTCGCCGATACACTGCACGACCAGCGTCCCGTTGCCGATGTCTATGATATCGCCACGGAAGATATCGGTGAGCACCGCTACCTCCGCACGCTTCTCAGGCGGCACCTGCACCTTCACCAGGCACAGTTCGCGCTCGACCACGGCATGGGTTGTGTGGTCTATCACCACCCGCACATCATGGAGCTTCTCAAGCTGCTTGCGAACCTGCTCCAGCGGTGTGCCGGAGGCATCCAAAGTGATAGTCATGCGCGATATAGAGGGGTCCTCAGTGGTGCTGACTGCCAGACTCTCTATGTTGAAGTCACGTCTGGCGAACAGCCCTGCTACACGCGTCAGCACCCGAGGCCTGTTTTTCACCAGCGCCGACAGAGTATGTGTCATCTGTATCACCTCTCTCACTCGGGACCAGCAGTCCCGACGGATCTATCCTGCCAACATGCCTGTCATGCATACATCTGATGCTACATACATCCAATGCCATCCATTTCGATGCCATCTATACAGTGCAACCGACGCTACTTTTCCGGGTCTTCCATCATGATCTCTTCCAGGCTCTGTCCGGCCGGGATGAAGGGGAAGACGTTCTCTTCCTTGCTGACGACAAAATCCATCAGCACCGGGCGGTCAGTTACCTCCAACCCCCGCTCCAGCGTCTCGCGCACCCTGTCGGCATCCGCACACTGGAAACCGACGCCGCCGTGAGCTTCGACTATCTTCACGAAGTCCGGATTGCCAGTCAGATCCACGCCGGATAGGCGGTTGCTGTAGAAAAGCTCCTGCCACTGGCGAACCATGCCCAGATAGCTGTTGTTTAGCAGCACCACCTTGACCGGCAGTTTGTTGATCGTCGCAGTGGTGAACTCTTGCTGGTTCATCTGGATGCTACCGTCTCCGGCGATGTCCACCACCAGATCGTCAGGATTGCCTATCTGCGCACCAATCGCTGCCGGCAGTCCATAGCCCATCGTGCCGAGGCCTCCGGAGCTGAGGAAGCGCCGTGGACGGTCCATCTTGTAGTACTGGGCGGCCCACATCTGGTTCTGGCCGACTTCAGTGCTGACGATGGCGCTTCCGCCTGTCAGATCGTACAGCTGCTCGACGACGTACTGCGGAGCGATCGCCTCATCCGGCGTCGGGTATGACAGCGGATGGGTGCGGCGCCACTCGAAGAGCTGCTCTTCCCAGGTCCCCTTCTGGCGAGGCTTACAGGCGGGTGCCAGCTTGGCCAGCACAGATGCAGCGTCAGCACAGATGCCCAGGTCCGCGGGCCGCACCTTGTCGAGCTCCGCAGCGTCCACGTCCACATGGATCACCTTTGCGTGAGGGGCAAAGCGGGCCAGATCGCTGGTGATGCGGTCATCGAAGCGCGCCCCGATGACTATCATCAGGTCCGCCTCGTGCAGCGCCTTGGAGGCATAAGCCATCCCGTGCATGCCGGGCATGCCCATAGATAGCTCATGGGTCTCCGGGAAAGCACCCTTGCCCATCAGAGTGTGGACCACGCAGATGTTGCACCTGGTCGCCAGAGTGAACAGATCGTCACAGGCGTTTGCCGCGATGACGCCTCCGCCAACCATGAGCACGGGCCGCTGGGCGTTGTCGATCATCTCTGCGGCACGCCGGATGATCTCATCATCTACCGGCACAGGCACTTCATAGCCGTCCAGGCCCTCGATGTTGCGCTCGGTCCACGGAACTTCGCCACCACTGACATCTGTCGGCACATCTATCAGAACCGGGCCGGGGCGCCCGGTACGGGCCAGATAGAACGCCTCGCGGCAGATGTCGGCGAGCTCGGCAGGGTTAGTCACCAGATAGTTGTGCTTGGTGATGGGGATGGTCACACCGGTGGTGTCGGCCTCCTGGAAGGAGTCCTTGCCGATGAGGGCGCGGCGGACCTGGCCGGTGATAGCCACCACCGGCACCGAGTCCATGTACGCAGTAGCCAGGCCGGTGACCAGGTTCAGTGCGCCCGGACCGCTGGTAGCCATGCACACACCCACCCTGCCGGTGGAGCGCGCGTAGCCGTCAGCCGCGTGGGCAGCTCCCTGTTCGTGGCGCGGCAGTATGTTGCGGATCGGTGAGTCGTATAGAGCATCGAATATCGGGATGACAGCGCCACCCGGATAGCCGAAGAGCAGGTCCACTCCTTCTTCTTCCAGCACCCGCATCATCGCGCGGGCACCCTGTATCATTTGCGAATTCACGATGCTTCCTCCTCCGATTATAGACCAGAGCACGGCTTCATCGCTCGTGCGGATTGTTTTCGCTACTACTTTTTGCTACTACTTTTTGCTACTACATCGTCACTACGTCACTACATCACTACTGCGTCACTGCCCCGGTAGCTGCAGACTGTACATGGCGGGCATAACGCGCCAGCCAGCCGGCGTTTATCCTGGGCTGCGGGCGTCGAGGTCTACCACTATCTCGTCGCCATCGCGAACCAGTGCCAGCGGGCCACCTGCGGCAGCCTCAGGCGATATGTGGCCGATACACGGGCCGCGTGTGCCGCCAGAGAAGCGGCCATCAGTCAGCAGACCGACCGTCGCTGCCACATCACTGCCACATCGCTACTGCATCACTGCTCCGGTAGCTGCAGACTGTACATGGCGGGCATATCGCGCCAGCCAGCCGGTGTTTATTTTGGGCTGCGGCGGCTGCCACTGCGACTTGCGCTGCTCCAGCTCGGCAGCGTCTACCAGAAGCTCCAGGCTGCGGGCATCGAGGTCTACCACTATCTCATCGCCATCGCGAACCAGTGCCAGCGGGCCACCTGCGGCAGCCTCAGGCGATATATGGCCGATACACGGGCCGCGTGTGCCGCCAGAGAAGCGGCCATCGGTCAGCAGACCGACCGTCTCTTCCTTGCCCATACCGGTCAGCGTCGCGGTCGGGTTGAGCATCTCTCTCATGCCCGGGCCGCCACACGGGCCTTCGTAGCGGATGATGACCCATGATCCGTCTGCGATCTTGTCTGCGAGGATCGCTTCCTGTGCCTGCTCCTCGGAATCGAAGCAGATGGCGCGACCGCGGAACTGGCGCATACCAGGCGACACCGCCGACTGCTTGACTACCGCACCGTCGGGGCATAGGTTGCCACGCAAAACGGCGATACCACCTTCTTCCCGATATGCTTTGTCCAGCGGCCGGATTATGTCACTATCGTTCACACAGGCCTCCGCGGCTATCTGCGCCACAGACTTACCTGAGACCGTCGGGTTGTCATCCAGCATGTCCCTGAGGACCGACATGGCACCAGAGATCCCTCCGGCCCAGTCGAAATCTTCCATCATGTACTCTCCGCCGGGACGCAGATGCGCGATCTGTGGCGTCTCACGAGAGAGCTTGTCGAATTCCTCCAGATCCACATCCAGGCCCGCCTCGTACGCGATTGCCGCGATATGCAGGCATGAGTTGGTGGAGCCCCCCAGAGCCATGTCCATGCGGATACCGTTGCGCACCGCCGCTTCCGTCATGATGCTGCGGGCCCTCACATCCTGCTCGACCAGCTGGCATGCAGCTATGCCGGTCTCGTAGGCCAACCGCTCCTTTTTCGCCGATCCGGCCAGTGCAGTGCCGCAGCCGATAAGACTCATGCCCATGGCCTCGGTCACACAGGCCATGGTGTTGGCCGTGTATAGCCCCTGGCACGAACCGGCGCCCGGGCAGGCCTCTATTTCCAGCGCGTGGAGCTGCTCTTCGGTTATCACGCCACGTGCCGCTTTGTTGAACGCCTCGAAGGTATCGCGCACCAGTGACAGCCGCTTGCCATCGAGCCGCCCGGAAAGCATCGGCCCGGCGGTCAGCACTATGGCCGGGATGTCGAGCCGGCCGGCTGCCATCAGCATCCCCGGAGTTATCTTGTCACAGTTGGTCAGCAGCACCAGGCCGTCGAAGCCGTAAGCATGGGCCATGCTCTCGACCGTGTCGGCGATGAGTTCCCGACTGGGCAGGCTGTAGAACATGCCCTTGTGGCCCATCGCGACGCCGTCACAGATGGCCGGACAGCCGAAGCTCATCGGCGTGCCCCCACCGGCGGCTATCCCCAGCTCCACGGACCGCAGCAGCCTCTGCATGCCGATGTGGCCCGGCACGATGTCGCTGTAGCTGTTGGCTATGCCGATGAACGGTTGGTCTGCCAGTTGCGGGCCGGTGAAGCCGCACGCATGCAGTAGCGCCCGGGAAGGTGCCCGACTTATGCCCTCGACGACTGGTCCACTGTGCTTTTTCATCTGTATGCCTCCATCTAACACTACCCACTCCGATACTGCTCCACCAGAGCGGCCACGATTGATGCTGCCGAACATGCGGTTACAAAAAAGCCTCTCGCCCATCATGGGACAAGAGGCTTGCAAGCTCCTGCGGTACCACCCAGATTTCCGGCCTATGCGTCGCGCAAAGCACGCAAAGCCGGACACTCTATGGCGCTATAACGGGCGCACCCGTCCGGACCTACTGCCTTATCGGCCTGGGCCCGGCGGCTCGAGGGCGACGTTCAGCGCTCCGTGGCCACCGTCTCTCAGCACCTCGACGGCTCTCTGTTGCTCACGGTGGGGCGCCTACTCCTCCCCGTCATTGCCGTTGGCAATTTATGGTGCGCATAAGTCTACTACATCCGCCCATCGTTCGTCAAGACAATAACTGTTGCACCACCCCATCGCGCACGATCGCAGACGTCACGCTACGCAACACAAGTGAGTTACAGGCTTCAGTTGAACATAGTGCGAACATAGTGCCGATAACGTCTGTCTGAATATACGCAGAAAAGCAGGTGCCGGGCCGGTCTGAGCCGAATATGACGGCATCAGCAGCATTCGGCTCACGGAAAGGCGGGCAGGCACATGACAGACGTGCGCCACGGAACTGCGGGAGATGACAGTGCGCTCCAGAAAATGGCCGAACTGATACCCGGATACATCGGCTATCGTGAGCGAGAGAGGCGACGGGATGATGACAGGTTGCTTCGAAATCATCTGGTCAAGCTGCTGGATGCCACGAGAGCGAAAGCGGAGCACATCATGCGTCAACTGGGCACCTCAGACCTGCAGTTGGTGGGCAAAATCGGCGCCCTGCAACGTCGGCTCACCGCACTGCGCGACCGCGTGGATCATGCCGGCTACGGATACACTGGTTTCTTCGACGCGGTCAAAATCGATACAGAGCAGTTAGAGCGGATGTACGATTACGATATGTCTCTCATGAGCCCCATCGCTGACATGGATGACACAGTCTCGCAGATAGGTGAAGCAGAGGCCGACGACTGTGCCGATCTGCTCAACCAACTCAGCGAGCGCATGGACGTCTTCGCCCAAATGCTGGACAACCGCGATGAAGCGGTGCGGGAGCTGACTTTCGGTGAACAGTAACCGCCGCGGCTGGCCCCTAGGTGCGACCCTATCTGCTCACTGCGAGTGGCAGGTGAGCGTATGACCGATGCCAGGCAGGCCCAGGTAGGCGATAGCATCAGACTTAGCGGCGTTGATGGCCAGATCGTCGAGGTGAGCCGCTACACCGGCGCCGGATTGAACTGGTCGGTATGGCGTATCGCTCTGCGCCAACACCCACAACCCCGACAGCCTGAACACAGATGGCTGCTGTGTATGCAGGGCCGCATGTACGAAGCGGCAATCAGCTACCGACAGCACGACGGCGAGCCTGTTCAGGTCGCAGCAGGCGGCCATCGTCTTGCCAGACATGGCGAGGCCCAGCGAGAAGTGTATACAGCTTCACAACGTGACTTCGGCCCCTGCGAGTTCGCCTACTACGTAGGCGATGACGGTGGTGTCACAATTCACATCACGGACCGCGCAGGGCTGCATGTGCTCACCGGCACGCCGATCGAGCCTGCGCTGGTAGAATTATTCCCCGCTTGACTGACCCTAAATTGCCTAGTCTCAGTGGAAGAGCCAGGAGGACAGGACCATGGCGGCGATGGATGTAATCGAGTGGCGTGACACAAGCGGCAAAGAGATAGTGCGGCGCTGGCCCGAGTTTGGTGCAGGCAACATACGGCTCGGCTCACAGTTAACTGTACGCGAAAGCCAGGAGGCCATCTTTTTCCGTGACGGCAAGGCGCTGGATGTCTTCAAAGCCGGCCGCCACACTCTGACGAGTGCAAATCTACCGCTGCTAGGCCGCCTCATCAACCTGCCGTTCGGCGGCAAATCTCCATTTCAGGCCGAAGTGTACTTCGTCAACATGCGCACCCTCACAGGCCTCAAGTGGGGCACATCCTCGCCTGTGGTCTTCCGCGATTCAGAGCTGACCATGGTGCAGTTGCGTGCTTTTGGAGGATACACCTGCCGGGTTGCAGACGCGCAGCTTTTCGTCAATGAAGTGGTCGGCACCGAAAGCTTCTATACCACCATGGAGGTGTCTGACTGGCTGCGTGACTTCATCGTTTCACGCTTCAACGACGTGCTCGGTGAAGTGCTCGACACCGTCCTGGACCTGCCGAAGTACTACGATGAGATCGGTCAGGCGATGCGGGCACGAGTTGGCGAGGACTTCCGCAACTACGGCCTGGAGCTGATAGACTTTCTCATCGAGGCTATCACACCACCTCAAGCCGTGTTGGACATGATAGACAAACGCGCGGGCATGGGAGCCGTCGGCGATATGGGGCGCTTCATGCAATATCAGGCCGCCCAGGCAATCGGCGACATGCCGTCTGCGGAGGGTGGCGGTGGCGCTGCAGGTGCAGGCATGGGCCTCGGTGCCGGTGCAGGCATGGGAGCAGCCATCATGCAGACCATCCAGCAGGCCATGAAGCAGGCGGCAACACCCGGCAGCGGAACAGACACGACATCAGCAGGCGCAGAGCCTGCCGGTGCAGCTCCCCGCCCCAGATGCCCGAATTGCGAAAGCGAGGTCCCGGAAGGCGCGAAATTCTGCCCCGAATGCGGACAGCCGCTTCGTGCACCAGAGTGCCCTGCATGCAATGCCGAAGTGCCCGCGGATGCCAGGTTCTGCCCCGAGTGTGGGCAAAAACTGCGCTGACCAGCCGCACTGACCGCGATGTACTGAGCGAGACACACTACCAGCGAGAGGCGCGTTGCACGCGACTGCACTGTACGAAGGCAGATTTGAGCAGGAAAAAGGCGCGTGGTGACTGCTTCGATGAGGCTTCTACTGTCACAGACAACTCGCAAAAGCAGACGGACAGCAGTGCCTCCATGTGGTGACATAGTGATGAACCTAGTGGTGAACAGAATACAGGAAGACAGTAAAGCAATCTGAAGTAGACTGACGAGGTGACTGCAGTGAAAGTAGTGGTACTGATTGGCAGCCCGCGCAAGGGCGGCAACACAGACTGCCTGGCCGATGCGTTCACAGAGGGAGCGGTAGAGGCCGGCGCACAGGTAGAGAAAATATACCTCGATGATCATCTCATTCGCCCTATCGCCGAAGTCGGTGATGATGGCAAAACCAGAGTAGACCTGCGCGCTGATGACGACTGGCGCAAGATCATGCAGAAGGTCATAGACGCACAGGTGTTGGTGCTGGGCGCACCGGTATACTGGCAGGGCGTGCCTGCACAGATGAAGTGTTTTGTTGACCGCTGGTCAGCGCACTATGCTACCGACTGGCTCCTCGACGGGCTGGCGGACAAAGTCTGGGCAGTACTATGCCCCTATGGCGATCCGACAGATGACCAGAGCCGATGGGTAGTCGAACCGGTCAAGGTTTGGGTCGGGCACTTCAAGGGCAGCTACGCGGGCCATGTTGGCGTCGCGACCAGCAAAAAGGGCGAAGTAGCTCAGATGAAAGAAATCATGCAGCAGGCCCGCGATCTGGGCCGCAGCGCGGTCGAGGCCGCTCAGCGCTGAAAAGCTGGCAAGTTTCGTGCCCCGCAGCGATAAGATATGCCCGACTGGCCACCATTTCAGGTACATCGGATTGTATACCTGGCACTGCCATCCAATTCGCAAACCTGTTCCCGCTGCCTGATACGCACGGAGCGCCCTACCTATGCATTGCTGTGCGTGGCAGCGCAGTTGCTTGGCCTACACTCGCATACGAGCGATATGCAAAAGAAGTGGCATATCCGACGTGACAGGAGGCTGAAGTGCGCCATGGATACACTGCTGCGATTTGGTCTGTGCTCTGTATGCATGTTTGTGCTGGTAATCGGAGCAGGCGGTCAAGAGTCGGCCAAACAGCGACCATTTCTCACCCAGCCACCCTTCGAGGAGATCACCACTTCTGATCCTGAGGCTCTCCTCCGCTCCAATCAGCGCGACTTCGACAGGGGTGCTTCTGCGCTCGCACAGTCCTACCAGCCGGGCGGGCGCCACGATAACGCCAACACCGACTTCTACCGCATCCTGCATAGCGCCATCAAGGTCTACGAAGGCACCGGCAATCAGGAGTGCCGGCAAATCGCAGTGGCCATGCTTCAGGCAGCCACTGCCGAGTTCTACGACATGCCCGAAAGGCAGCTGCGCGATCTGATGGACGAAGAGGGTGCCTTCAATCCGAGCAACATCGCGATGAAAAGTCACTGCTATGACCTGGCGCTTCTGTACCATATAACCAAAAACAGGCAGGCTGCCCGACAGGCTGCCATCATCCTCGACCGCTACAATCAGGTCATCCGCCAGTGGCCGCTGCGCGAGCGTTACGAAGGCGATCAGCGCTACGCTCATGATGATGCCCGCTACAAGGCCCGATGGGATGCTACCTGCCTGTACGGAGAGTGGAAACCCGGATTTGTCGAGCGCGGCCAGACGCTGGCCTATGCCTACGATCTGATATATGACAGTGGCGTCATGCAGCAGATGGGCGTACTCGATAGCGCTCAGGCAGGCATACGCTACCACATCGAATTCGCCGAGACATATCCGGCCAACTACGGCAATCTAGACCACTACGACCTGCGTGGCTACTGCCGATACGGCATCCTCTTACCCGAACCGGAGTATGTTCACCACGTGGTGAAGCACCTGGGCGAAATCATACAGGCCTGCTTCTATGCCGATGGCTTCTGGCACGAAGGCTCGCCGGCGTACCACAAGGATCTGATAAACGGTCTCAGTGTGCAGTTGCCCGGTCTGCTCAACGGCTACTCCGATCCGCCGGGTTTTGTCAGCAAGATTTCCGATACACGCTTCGATGATTTAAGCCTCACGGACATGTACTATCCGCAATTCAAACGCATGTGGAGCGCACTGGGCTCTCTGACGCTTCCCGATCGTTCACCAGCGGCGATACATGACGCTTCGCACGACCAGTCTGCCTGGTGGATGCCGGGGGTCATCAACCGATCTGCGCCCAAGCTGCTGGGCTGCATGGGGCATGTCATCATGGGCAAGGGTGAAGACGGCAACCAGCAGCAGGCGCACCTGCACTTCTCAGGCATGCATGGCCACGAGCACTATGACACGCTGAACATACTGGTCTGGAGTCAGGGCCAGGAGATGATGTCCGAGACCCGCTACCGACCGCTTCCTGATGACGTGTCCACCCGCGAGTGGCATAGCATGACCGCAGCCCACAACACTGTGGTGATAGACGAGACTAACCAGATAGGACGTCTGAGCAGCCACCGCCGCAAGCTGACAGAGGACGATGCACTGCCCTTCCCGGACCCGCAGCATCGCAACTTCGGCCACGGTGACAGCCTCACCGACGGCCAGCTACGCTTCTTCGCCGCACAGTGGGCACCGGTGCAAATCTCCGAAGCTCAGGGTGAGGAAGCCTACCACGGCCTGGCTGACCTGTACCGGCGCACACTGGCCATGGTGGAAATAGACGAGGAGCATGTCTATCTGGTAGACGTCTTCCGTGTGCGCGGCGGCTCGCAGCACGACTGGATGCTGCATGGCTGCCTGGCCCTGCCATACGCCGTACAGACGGATCTGCCCCTGCATGATGTGGCCGGCACTCAACACAAGTATATCGAACGGCTACGGTCAGCCTCACTCGATGGGGTACAGACTCTGAGCATGGTGTATGAAGACGGCAAGCAGAGCCGCCACTGGCTCATGATGCCTGAGGGCACCGACCTCTACGTCGGGCAGGCCCCAGCCATGCGTCGCACTGGCTATAACCCCTTCGTCTTCGCGCGCCACCAGGCCACAAGCTCGCTGTTCGTGGCAGTCCATGAGTTTTTCGCTGAGGGTAGCGGCCCACAAATCGCCTCTGTGGAGCCGCTACAGATACTCGCGGCAGATGCCATGGACGCCGGGGTGCGCGTCACCCTCACAGATGGCCGCTCAGATCTGTTCATCAGCCACTTCGAACCTGACAACTCTGCTCAACTCACGGCAGTTGCCGGTGCCACACCGATGGTGATGCGAGGGCGGGCAGCCCATGTGCGCAGCGCCGCTGATGGCACTGTGCAGCGTGTCTTCGGCGTCGGCCTCGCTGAGCTTCAGATCGGAGATGTGCAGATAGCCGACCAGTTGCCAGCACATGAGGGGATCATCACCACCACCGAGCGCAAGTTGACCGGCGATGAAGCCGATGCTCTGCATACCACAGTAGAACTGCCGACTGATGGCAGCCTCAGCGGGGCACCTGTCATCCTGCGTTATGGCGACGATCTGGTCCAGAGCTTCCCCATAGAGCGCGTCGAAGCGCTGCCCGACGGCGGCTCGCGGATAGTCCTCCAGTACGATGCAGGTGTGACTATCGAGAAGGGCGGCGAGTTGGTCAAGCTGCACTACTTCCCGGGCTGGGGCATGCCTGGACAGTGTCACTTCACCATAGTCAACACGGTACTGGGCCAGCGCGATGCAGATGGCCAGATGTCCCTGCAGCAGCACCCGAAGACCGACTGGCCACCCCCCATCGAAGATGAGATCACGTACTGGCTCCCGAAATAGGAGGACAGTCCGACTTGAGCGAACCGAAGTGCCGTTTCGTGCAGATAGCAGATGTACATTTCGTAGCTGAGGGAGAGCCGGACCTGACGCGAACGCAAGTGGCGGCACGACTGGGTGACTACAGACGCGCTTCGCGGCTGGCCAACACCATGCTGCGATGGGCACTCGAGCAAATCCGCGACAGCATCCGTCCCGATTTCATCGCCTTCACCGGCGACCAGGTAGATATCGGCTGGCAGGAAGAGGGGTGGGCCAACCACACTGCTTTTCGGCGTCTCATCAGCGAATCCGTCAACCCCGAGACTCCAGTGCGCTATGCTTTCGGCAACCACGACCGTCCTCGCGAGCGATTCGTAGAGCTGTTTGGCGACAGCGTGTACGGATTTGAGTGCAACGGCTGTCACTTTGCCGTCCTCGACTCGGGCCTGATGCACCGGGAGAACGGCTATGATTCCCCCGAGCTGTTTGAGGCAGGTCTGGCACAGTTGCAGGAGCTGCTGGCAAAAGCCAACGGGCAGCCTGCCGCAGTGCTTTTGCATTTCTGGCTGTACCCTTCTGATGTACCCGACTACAGCTTCCCTTACGCCAAGAGAGCGCTCCAAATTCTGCAGCAGGCCGGGCGTTCGGTGCCGGTGTTCAGCGGCCACCTACACCGAGGCGGGCTTTCAGTGTTCGACACAAATCTGTACTTCACTGCCCGCTCCTTCACCGAAGCACCATATGCCTTCTACCTACACGAGCTAAGTAGAGAGCGACTCACGATCTATGAGTACCTGTTCAACCCGTCCACCGGCCGCTGGTGGAGCTGGCCGAGATACCGTTTTGACATGAGGTGACCTACTGTCAGTGTCGCGACTTCCCCACACACCCGGCGCTTCTCGTGTCAGCGGAGCCCCCGGATTCGGCAACCCAGCCGGCCACAACAGCACTCTCTCCAGCCAGGATGACGCCAGCCCGCCTGGCGTTCTGATAGGGTGCCTCTGCCGGCGCAGCGAGTGGTAGGGCTATGAGCCATGCTCCACGTGAGCTCCGGCCATCGTGGTGCTACCGAGAGTATGACACGGAAAGCAGACGTGCGAAATCGTGGGGGAGCGACCACTGATACAGCGTCGGTTCGCCCCTGATGCCCTGATCTGCTACCAACCACAACGCCATGGCATGGCAGGAGGACTGCTTCAGTTGAGTGATGCCAGATGCCGTTTCGTACAGATCACCGATGTCCATTTCATCGCTGACGGAGAGCCCAACCTGACTGCAGCCCAGGTGGCGGCGCAACTGTGCCACCACAAGCAGGCGCCACATCTGATGAACACGATGCTGCGATGGGCGCTGAGGCAAATCTGCGAAGAAGTGTGCCCCGACTTCATCATATTCACCGGCGACCAGGTGGATTTCGGCACGGACGAAGACGGACTGGCGAACCACGTCGAGTTCCGACGCCTCGTCAGCGATGTCGTCAGTGCACAAATGCCGGTGTACTACGCCTGTGGCAACCGCGACCGCCCACGCGAACGCTTTCTGGAGCTGTATGGCCAGAGCGTGTATGGCTTCGAGTGCAACGGCTGCCACTTCACAGTCCTCGACTCGGGAGCCACTGCCCCCAAATACGGCCCTGATCCTCCCGAACTGTTCGAGGCGGGGCTGGCACAACTGGAGACGATGCTGTGTGTAGCTGACGGTCAGCCGGCCGCCGCGATGATACACTTCAGCCCCTTCCCGCCCGAGGCAGGCTGCGAGGACCCCCAGTGGGGTGACAGGGCGATACGGATGATACAGCAGTCCGGGCGGTCGGTGCCAGTGCTCAGCGGACACTTGCACAGGGGCAGGGTGGATGTCGTCGGCTCAAACCCGTACTTCAACGCACGCGCGCTCGTCCAGTCGCCCTATGCCTTCTACCTGCACGAATTGACCAGAGAGGGGCTGACTGTCTACGAGTACCTGTTCAACTCGCAACAGGGGCGCTGGGGGCGTTGGCCGACCAGATGGAGATTTGACCTGATCTGATGCGACCAGCCCTGACCCGGGTGGATCTGATGCGACCTGGCCCGCTGAGCAGGCTGCACCTAGTGGCCATGACTGGCTATGAGTTGTCGGCTCTGTGTGTTGCAGACGTGGGGATGGCGGCGGACTATTTTTCTATCGGCGCGTCGACCGAACCAGGCTGTCAATGTCAGATGACGGTAGTTCACCCACCAGCGTGAAACAGATACCCCCACCACACCAGTGCGTCGCGCAATCGTGCCGAAGGGGAGCCTGTGCGCTACTATGAGTGCATGGGCTCTGGAAGAGCGAGAAGGTATCAAGTCCGTTGGTAAACGTAAGCCACAGGGCCGGTTTGCCCTGATATACGGTGACAGCGACCTTGTCTTGCTCAAAAACATAGCTGGGTGGCAGATATCCGGGCACGATAGCCTTGAAACCTGCAGGCCGCTGTGCCTGGGCGAGCGTAGTGCGAGTGGCAGGAGGGGGCGCTGTTTTTACTGCCACACCGCGAGGTGGGACAAAATCGAACATGCCGTTGATGAAGCGGGGAGTATAGTTGATCGTGGTCATCTGCTGGCGTGTACTCAGCGCACCCCTCTCGCCGTACTTCTCCATCTTCAGCTCTACATTTGTGTGCACATCTATCCAGCACTTGCGCAGCAGCCGACCTGCTGAGTCGCGGATGATGATTTCGTGTACAGAGCGGGATGCGATAGTTTTGCGCCCGCCGTACTGCAACGAAAGCTGTGATGCGACCAGGTCCGCGGCTCGCTGGCGGTGACGGCGCAAGCTGTCTGCTGTCTGCATCTGCCGGACTACGACTTCCCTCTTCTGAGGGGTGTATTCCCAGATGCGCAGCCCGTTGCTGACAAATAACGAACCTGCCTCGCTGGGCGGCTCTACCGTCTCGATACGCTGTTTGTCGCCCTGCTTACAGTGGATGCGTTGCCGAACCACACGCAGCCTTTGCCCTCCGCTGTATACTTCGACTATGCGTTCACCGGAATAGTTGACGTTGCCCTTGGACATGATAGCTGCCTGCATCACCCGCGTAGCCTGGCTGTTAGCGGAGGCTGGAAACGGTGTGCAGGCCAGCGATAGCAACCCGAACAGGACGATTAGCGTAGGCGGCCAGTTTTCGATGATGGCGATGATGGCATGGTAGCTGACTGGATGAGATATGCACTTGCTCAAGGCTCAGTGACCGCCTGTTCACTGTCAGTAGATCGTCTGATTAGTCGATAGGGAAGGCATTCAGATGTCATGGTCAGTATCCAACGTCTCGTACCAGTCTTATGCCTGGATCGGTGGATAGCGGTTTGTTCATCTCATAATTCTCATGGCGCAGAATTAGATCTTCCAACCCCAGCACATCGGGCTGACTTGCCGACACAGGACGAAAATGCGACATCCCCACCGCCACAGATGCAGCTGCCGTCACAGGCGTCGCCCCATCAGCCACAATTGCGCCTCCAGGCATGTCCAGATCGACCGAGCTCCCCGTACGTGCAGCATACAGGCCGCCGCCGACCAGCAACGCCAGCACCAGGCACGCCACTGCGATGGTGTGCGTGGCAGGGAGCAGCGGTGAGGGGGCACGTAACGGACCGAACAGACCCGACAGCCAGTTCCCCACAGGGCTCACTGACCGCTTCGGCAAGCTGCCCATCACCCGACTGGTGAAATCATCAGATGGCTTGGGCTGCGCCATGGAGCGCACCATGTCACTTACCGCCCTAATCCGCTCCATCCATCTGCGACAGGCAGGGCATAGATCCAGATGTGTACGAAGTGGCTCGGGCAGGTCCTCCGGGTTGTACTCCACATAGTTGTGTGTACCCAGTTGCTTTCTCGCGTCACGGCATCTCATATCATGTCACCTGAATGTCTCAACATCCACTTCGTCTACCAGTATTTTCTTGAGCTGCTCCCGGGCGTTGAACAGCCGACTCTTCACCGTTCCCAGTGGCGCTCCTACGATACCCGCAATCTCGTCATAGCTGAGGCCCTGCAACTCGTATAGTACCAGGACGGTTCGCAGCTTCGGCGATAGCTGGACGATCGCCTGACTCACTTGCTGCTGCAGTTGAGCACTCTCAAACCGGCGCTCAGGACCTGCCGCATCATCCTCGATGTCACGTTCAATCGGCCCGTCACTGGTCTCTATCGGCTCATCAAGTGAAAAGGTGTTCTGCCGATACTTGCGTCTGCGCACCGTGTCAATCGCGAGATTGCTGGCGATCCGGTAGAGCCAGGTCTGAAACGCGGCCGCACCTCGAAAACTGGACAGGGATGAGTAGGCCTTGATGAAGGTTTCCTGTGCTACATCCTCTGCAGTGTCAGGATCGCCAAGCATCCGCAACGCATAATTGTATATTTTCGTCTTGTACAGCTCGACAAGCTGCTCAAAAGCAGCGTTATCGCCCTGCTGTGCACGGCGAACAAGTCCCTGTATTTGCTCGAGACTAAGTGTTGGCCCTGCAGTCATGATAGACGCAACCTTCGAGCGGAAGGTTCAGCAACCGAGCGCAATCTGTTCACTGCTCCTGTTGCCCGTGGGCAGCGCCCAGATATATGTAGCGGTCAAACAGTCGTTGGTACTCCGACCACCGGTTTCCTGAGCTTGTTCCGTGTTCGATTACCTGACGGAAATACTGCACGTGTGCATCAAGGTTGTCGGCATAGTGCAGTGCGCAGGCTTCAGCGGTCATGGGCACGATCGGAGCGCCATACTCCTTCTGGCCATGATGACTTAGCAGCACATGACACAAGCGATCCGCGAGCTCGTCATCGAAGCCATCTATCTGGGCGATGGCAGCGGTCACCATGCGGTCAGTGTGGACTATGTGGCCGATAAGCCGACCGGTGTCGGTATACTCGATTGAGGTGTGCGCCGACAGCTCCCGCAGTTTCCCGATATCGTGCAGCAGCGCGGCGGTTATCAGCAGATCTTCATCGAGCTCGGGATGGCACTGGCAGACCGTTAGCAGGATGTGGGCCACCGCCACAGTGTGCTCCAGCAGGCCACCAATGTGCGAGTGGTGTAGCGCCTTGGCGCCCGGAGCGTGAGCGAACTCATCTAGGAGTTGCGGGTCAGAAAAGAAGTGTTCGAGCACGGTGCGCAGATACGGCTGCCTGACCCGCTGGACAAGATCAGTCAACTGCTGGCGCATTTCCCCGATGTCACGTTTGCTTGAAGGCAGAAAATCGGCGGCGGAAAACTCGCCTGGGTGGCATGGACGCACTCCCTCTATGATCACCTGCAGAGTGCCCATGTACTCGTCCACCCGCCCGAAGACCATGACCACATCGCCGACATCGAACTGGTCGGCCACCTGCTCGGCGTTGTCCCAGAGCCTGCCCGGGACACTGCCTGTCGGGTCGCTGAGGGTCACGGCCAGGTAGTTGCCCGGCTTGTTGCGAAAACTGACCAAAGCCTTGCGACTGACCAGAAAAGGGGCTTCCACCCTGTCACTTGTTCTGAGTTGTGTCACTGTCTGTTTATCCATCGCGCTCTCCTAACACGTCTCCAGGTCCAACTGCTCGCCGGCGGTAGTCAGGGCCATGGCGCCGAAGATGATGCCCGCTGCGCTCTCGGCAGCCGGATGAGTGTGTACCAGCAAGCGTCGGTTCCTCACATCCAGTGCCTGCAGCAGGCCCAGGCAAATCAGGCGGCGCGCCGTATCCACAAAGCCCAGCAAAAGCCCATCAGGAAGCTGATTTGCTGCACTGGAATTGCCGCGCACCAGCGCCTTGTCGGCCACTGTCACCCAGCGTGTCTGAGCACCGGCAAGCGCCTGGGCGAAAAGCCTGCTGCGATGCTCACGGCGTGCAGCTGCAGATTTGGTTCGTATCACATCCACCGTACTCAGTCGCGTGATGTGAGCTGCCGGGAAGTTTTGCCAGCATTTCAGCAGTCGCTGGATAGGCCTGTCATCCCCGATCACCACTACATTCACGGGGGCCAGCATCTCAACCTTGGCCGCCTTGAGTGCTACCGCTTCATGGCCGGCTACAAATCCGGTGGTGTCCACTACGGTATATTTGGCCCCACTATTTTCGCTATCGCGCACCGCTCGCAACAGCCCGCTCAGCACGGCGGCAGGGCGACCCGCGGGACTGACATCGCCCACGAAGTAGGAGTGGATTACACCGGCATCTACCAACCGCCATCCTATCGTCGCCGGAGGACCGACCTGTGACTGTCCCACATCGGCATCCACCCATGCGATGGTGCCAGTCCTGGCCAGTTGCTCCGTCAGCCAGCGGGTCAGAGTGGTCTTACCGGTGTCCCCAGAGCCGATGATTATGATGCGGCCCCCGGCACCTTTTAGCTGCTCCAGAAGCCGAAGCCACTCGTCTGAGGCTTGAGTTGTCCGATCGCCGTCATCTGCTATGGCGACTTACCTCCGCCACTGCCCGATCGGCACGGTGATACGCATGAGCAGCGACTTCAGGAACTGCGTTACTGCACAAGAGCGTCTCCCCGATATGGACTGCACCATGCACCATGTGCCAGGGCGCGCGCTGGTCGGCTCCCCTTCGTGCATGAAGTCACCCGGCACTTGACTGACCCTTATTTTCATTTCGCTCAGGTTTGGCGAAGTCACGCATCTTGTCTGCCATCTGTTCAAGACGTGTCTCGGCGAGGGCGTTGATACTGTTTTTCGGATAGCGCCCGGTCTTGCCCCGCTTGCCCGCCTTCACGCCAGTCAGAAGTTCGATGCCTTCGTCTATGGTCTTGACCGCCCAGACATGAAACTGTCCGCTCTCGACAGCCTCGACTACCTCATCGTTGAGCATCAGATGACGCATGTTGGTCTCAGGGATCATCACTCCCTGTTCACCGGTCAGACCGATGGCCTTGCATACGGCAAAATAGCCTTCTATCTTGTCGTTGACGCCACCGATGGCCTGAATCTCGCCCTTCTGGTTCACCGATCCGGTCACAGCGATGCCCTGCTTTATCGGCACATCGGCCAGGCTCGACAGCAGCGCATACAGTTCGGTGGAGGAAGCCGAGTCGCCATCAATTCCCTCGTAAGCCTGCTCGAACGATATGGTAGCACTCACCGACAGGGGGCGCTCCTGACCATAACGGTTGCTCAGGAAGCCTGCGATGGTGAGCAGTCCCTTGTCGTGTATTCGGCCGGTCAGCTTGACTTCGCGGTCAATGTTGACCACCCCGGAACGGCCTAGATATGTCAGACACGTGATGCGGCTGGGCTTGCCGAGGCTGTAGTCGCCAAGCTGAAGCACGGCGATCCCGTTTATCTGCCCGACAATCTCTCCGTCCACATCTACCATGATGGTGCCGTCTTTTATCATCTCGACGATACGCTCTTCGATGCGGCTTGATCGCCACGTGTGCTGGTCGAGGGCATGCTGGACATCATCGGCGCTGACCAGTTTTCGCTTGCGCCTGGACGCCCAGTATGCAGCCTCCCGCACAGTGTTGGACACTGCAGAGATATTCAGGCTCAGCTTGCCACGATCTCCGGTCAGCCGACTGGCATGCTCGATGACTCTGGCCACCGCTTCTGCGGAAAAGTGAGGCAGCTCTTCTTTCCGACAGATCTGCCCAATTAGCGCGGCGAATTGGCGGCTAGTGGCGGCAGTGCGGGCAATCTGATTGTCGAAATCGGCCTTGACCTTGAAAAGCTTGCGGAAGTCTTCGTCATACTCGTACAAGAGATAGTACAGCAGCGGGCTGCCGATGAGTACCACCCGGACGTTCAGAGGCACCGGTTCTGGCTCCAAACTGACGGTGGAGACAAAGCGGTACTGGTCACGCAGCGATTCGATGCGTACCTGGCGGTTTTTCAGTGCACGCTTGAGCGCCTCCCAGGCAAACGGGCGCATCAGCAACTGATGGGCCTCAAGTACGAGGTAGCCACCGTTAGCCTTGTGCAGTGCACCAGCCTTGATCATGGTGAAGTCGGTCACCAGCGCCCCCATCTGCGTCTGATACTCGACCTCACCGGTGAGCGCTTCGATGGTCGGATTTGACTCGAAAACCACAGGTGCGCCGCGGGCTTCTCCCTTGCTGATGAGCACGTTGACCCGATAGCGGTCCATCAGAGGCATCACACCGCCAGTAGGGCCGCTGGGGCCCATCGCGCGCGTATGCTCGTCTCCGTCCTCGGCAGCCTGCCTGGCCACACCGATGTTGTCAAGCAGATCCTCCTGGATGGCCTCCAGGTGCTCCACTACCAGCGGGTGGTCGCGATGGCGCTTGCGGATGTCTTCAAGCAGAGGCTCGATCACATTTCGCGCCACTTCCCGGTCAAGCTCCTGGACCAACTGACGGGTCTGGCGCTCCTCACGCTGTCCGCGACGCATGATTTCGGCAAGTTTGTTCTGCAACTCCTGCCGCTTGCGCTCCAGCTCCTCCCTCTGCTCCTCAGGCAATTCGCGATACTGTTGGGGGTCCATGACTTCGCCGTCGCTTGCCGGTGCGATTATCAGCCCGGCCGGTGAGCGTCCGAGGGTCAGCCCCGCAGCCTCAACCTCTCTCTCAAACTCCTGCAGTTCGCGGTTCCGCTCTTCACGGAAGCTACGTACGATGTCATCGCGCTTGTCTATGTACTCTTCGCTCTCGAAGGCAGACAGTATCTGGCTGCCCAGTTCGACTATGACTTTTTCCATGTCGGCCTGCCACTTGGAGGCTTCACCAGCCGGAAGGCTGATCGCCTTGGGCAGTCGCGGCGAGGCAAAGTTGTAGACATAGCACCAGTCATCCGGCACAGGTTCGCGAATGGTACGCTTTTCCAGTAGCTCTCGACTCACGGCCGAACGGCCAGTGCCCACCTGTCCCATGACATATACGTTGTAGCCATCGCTTTTGATGTTGGCAGCGAAGTCCACTGCGTCAACGGCGCGATGCTGGCCGATGGGCCCCGGTGGGTCAGTCAACTCGCTGGTGTCTGCAAATCTCAGTACGCTTACATCGCATCTGTTGCGCAGGTGTCTGGGCGTTAATTTGCGCATATCAGCCAAATCCTTTCCTGCAGAGTCTGCTCATGCGGCAGGAATGTGCTGGAATCAGCAACATGTACCCGACTATATTCCGCACTCGACGGCCTGTGACCTGCTATCGCCCGGCAGGTATACGATTGTAGCAGGCGGAAATGCATTGCTAGAGAAGCAACTGTCTCTCCTTTTGCCCGACAATTCCCGCTCCTTCGACGCCCGGAGAGCTTGCGGGATGCGAGAGAGACAGATAGCCGGATAGCGACCACCTGAGGCGCAGCTCTACTCAGAGGATGCTCGACTCATGCAACAGTACGGCTTGATCCTGCTGGCTGCGACAATCGTGGCCAACACCTCGTATGCGCTCATCCTGCGAGCAGCTCAGAAACGCGGGGCCAATGAAATCGCGGTGGGGCTGGTCAACTACCTGTTTGCCTCAGGCCTGTACCTGACCATCGGTCTGCTGACCCTCCCCGTGGGCAGCCTCACAGCACTCGGATATGGCGCCATCGCAGGCACCTCGAACGTCGCCATCTTCCTGCTGCTACTTGCAGCGATGACGATCCGGGGTGTGGCTATCTCGGTGGCAGTGGTACGCCTGGCAGTAGTGGTGCCGATGACCGCGGCGATACTGGTGTGGGGCGAAGTGCCCGACTCTCTGCAAATCTGGGGCATCGCTCTCGCACTGCTGGCCCTGCCCATGCTGAGTCTGGACAGGGGCGTGAACCATCAGCCGTTGACCTCCCGGAGGCTGGCGATCCTGGTAGGGCTGTTCATGGCCAACGGCATCACCCTGCTGATGCTGAAGGCATTTCAGACCACCGGCTATGGCGCAGCCCGCCCCATCTATCTTGGCACCATGTTTTTCGTCGGCGCAGTGATCTGCGGGTTAGTCTGGGCGCGCAATCCTCAGCCCTGGCACGGTACACTGGAGATCAAGTGGGGCCTGCTGCTGGGGGCCTCCAACGCGATCATCAACATCCTCATACTGGCAACTCTAGATGTGCTGCTGGCGTCGGTGATGTTCCCCATCCTCGCAGCGGTCGGACTTGCACTGACCACGACATTCGCTGCGGTGGTGTGGCGCGAGATCCCCGGCCGGCTCGGTTGGGCAGGCATCGGTCTGGCGGTGCTGGCAGTGGTGCTGGCCAACATGTAGCCTGAGACTAACCCATAGCGACTTGCCAAACGTAACGGGAAACGGCAAAATAGTAGCATATGGACATCACACGTTTTGAAGACACAATCGCAGCGGTCTCAACTCCGCCCGGTCGCAGCGGCATCGGCATCGTGCGGCTCAGCGGGCCGTCTGCGCTGCAGATTGCGGCTGACGTTTTCCGCCCTGCCAACCCGCGACGCAACCCCCTGACCCAGCCCACCTATACCCTATCCTACGGCCACGTTCTGGACGATGAGCTGATCGTGGATGAGGTACTGCTGACCGTGATGCGCGCACCGAGCAGCTATACCACCCAGGACGTGGTGGAGATCAACTGCCACGGAGGCATAGTGGCGGTGCGCCGCACGCTAGAGTTGGTTCTGCACAGAGGGGCCCGCCTGGCAGATCCCGGAGAGTTCACCAAGCGGGCATATTACTTCGGCCGAATTGATCTGGCGCAGGCTGAAGCGGTGGCAGATGTCATCAACGCCCAGACCGAACACAGCCGCCGGGCCGCGATGGCCCAACTGAGCGGGCATCTATCGGAGGCGGTCAACGGCCTGCGCGAGGGCATCCTGTCGCTGCTTGCGCGCATGGAGGCCGCGGTTGATTTTTTCGAGGAAGGGCTAGAGCTTCCCGATCATGAGCAGACGGCCACGGCCATATCCGACCTGCGAGAGCAAGTGGCAGACCTGCTTGGCACCGCTGAGCAGGGACGATTGCTGCGTGATGGGCTTCAGGTAGCGATAGTGGGCCGACCGAACGTGGGCAAATCCAGTCTCCTGAACGCACTGTTGCGGTCAGACCGCGCGATTGTCACTCCTATCCCCGGCACTACCCGCGATGTCATCGAAGACAGCCGCAACATAGCCGGGATACCTGTGCGTCTGCTGGACACGGCCGGGATGCGATCAACCGACAGTGTCGTGGAAGCTGAGGGGGTTCGACGCAGTGAGCAGGCTATGGCAGATGCAGATCTGGTGCTGCTGGTGATAGATACCTCGGAAGCGCTGACGACACGAGACGAGGAACTGCTCAGGGATGCCTTGCGGCGCACGATTGTCGTCATGAACAAGGAGGACTTGCCGGCTTGCGTGACTGCTGAAACAGTCACGACTCTCACTTCTGCGCCGCAGATATGGATATCGGCACGCGATGGAACTCACCTGCAGGACCTCGAGCAAGCCATCAGTGACACGGTGTGGGCAGGCGGCAGTGGCGATGTGACTGACACGATCGTGACCAACGTGCGTCACAAGACGGCCCTACAGCAAGCCGATGAGGCCCTGACACGAGCTGGGGATGCACTCGACTCGGGCTACAGCGAAGAGTTCATCGCTGCCGATTTGCGCGAGGCACTGGCCAGCCTCGACGAAATCGTGGGTAACTTCGTACCCGAGCAGATACTCGATCGCATCTTCGCCGAGTTTTGCATCGGCAAGTGAGCCCTGATTTCAGCGTTCGGCGAGGGCGCTCTGCGGCGTACCGAGCAGAGCGGTTGCGGCCGGTTTCAGGCAATACAGATTGCCATCACCGGCACCGACATAGACACGCCCAGCCGCAATTGCCGGAGAGCTGTAGACTTTGCCACCCAGAGGTAGTCGCTGCAGAACCCGACCGCCACGTTTGTCCACAGTATAGAAGTGCGAGTCGTGCAGGCCAAACAGCAGATGATCCCCGCACAACGCAGGTGAGCTGTCTGCCACACCGCCTAGTCGCGCCTTCCATACCTCGGCTCCATCCTGAAGCCTGGCCGCAAACATCTCGGTGGACGACGTGTAGCCGCTCACTATGCTGTAGTACACCCTGCTGCCATCGGCGATCGGGGTGTGCAGCACCGAAGACTGCCCTTCTTTTGCCCACACCTGCCGACCTGTCGTCCGTTCGAGCACGACCAGATGTCTAATTCGAGGTACACGCAATGCAGACGGTGCCATGACACCGGCAATCACGTGGTTCTCGGTCACCAGTGGGGCACTAACCACACCCCCGTCCATCTCGACTTCCCAAAGCTCCTGTCCGCTATCGGCGCGCCGCGCCCACAGCCTCCCCTCTTCATCTCCACAGTAGATGATCCCATCGCTGTCAGCAGCTGGACTGGCGCTAAACGGCCCTCCCTGGTGTTCCCAGACTACCGCACCGGTTGCCACCTGCAGACACTTGAAGCTGCCATCCAGCGAGCCGATGTAGGCTCTATCCTCCAACACCAGAGGCGAGGCCACTATTGGCCGCCAGGTACGCACTCGCCACAGCCGCTCCCCTGTATTGGCGTCGAAAGCATAGATGCATCGGTCAGCGGAACCAACGCATACCACGGCCCCATGCACCGCAGGTGATGAGACCACTGCACCGCCCGTACGGGCCTGCCAGAGCAATCTCCCATCCTCGGCCTGCAGACAGGACACGGTGCCATCATCGCTGCCCACATACACCTTCTCGCCCACCACCGCAGGCGAACAGTCTACGCTCAGGCCCAAACGCACGGTCCATGCCACCTGCAGCTCACCGCTCGTGAGAGCCTGCGCTAAACCGCTGCGTTTGATATCACCTCGGAGCATCGGCCAATCGGCCGCTGCAGTTCCGATATCAACTGCGAGCAAAAGCAGGACTGGTAGCCACACGACCGCACTACGGTTGCGCACACGACATACAGGAGCTTTCAAACCGCATCCTCCGAATTGAGAAACGCCGCCCGCAGTTGGCACGGGCGGCGCATATGGACGGTGAGTGAGACTGCCGAAACGTGCCTACAGGGATGGCACGTCGGGTGGGAGCTCGCCAGCGGCAATTAGCATGACTGGAGCCGGCAGGTTGGTAGTCTGCCCGGCAATTATGTCCACGTACACTGGCTTGGAGCTTGGTACGGTGAGCCAGCCCTGAGGAGTGAACTTGACAAGCCGCCCCTGGCCCGCGTGCACACCAGTAATCTGAAAATTGCCGTTAGCGTCGGTTTGCGTACTTTTCTCGACCATCTGCGGTCGGCCATTTACGGTAACCGTGTACTGAACTGTAACCGTAACTCCTCCTAGAGGCTGATCGGTATTGAAATACATTACCTTACCAGCCACTGAACCGGTGCCTGCCGGAGGCGAAGCAGCTCCGCCTCCACCGCTGCAGCCGGCAATGAGACTGATTAGCAGGCAAGTTCCTCCAATTGCGGCCCACAGGGCGATCTTGCGCATAGTCAATTCACTCCTACATTTCATCAGTACTAGACATGCGGTTAGCAAGATGCGGTTAGCGCACCGTAGCTATCGGGCCAATTGGACACGGGCAATTGCCCGAGCTTGCTGGCCATCTTCACCCATCGCGCGGATCTCGACCAGGTAGCTTCCGACAGGCACTCTGGCACCTGCATCGTTCCGCAGGTTCCATGACAGTGTCTGAAGGCCGGGCCCTACCGGTTGATCTGACGTTAGTGTCCTGATTGGAATTCCAGCGATGTTGCGCACGCTGATGTCTACCTTGCAGCTCTGTGACACCGAGTAGCTCAGTACACTATTGTCTCCTTGCTGAACTGCAGAGGCCGGGGTGACAGCCAGACTGGCCGTTGTGCGAGGTCTGACCTCGAGCCGGAAGCGGCGCAGACTCTCTGTCTCGGCCGTCCTATACGTGTATGATGGTGATGTCCGGACGTATACGCTCCGGTTAGCTGCGACATCTGTCAGGATCACCTCATACTGGGCAGGAACCGCACTCAGGTCCGGAAGCGCAACTGAGACATCTGTTGGGCCTACGGCACAACTGACCACAAAGTCAAAGCTCTGTGCGCAGTTGGCATCGTTGCGAATATCTCGGGATAGCAGCTCTCCGGAGCTGCCCACGAAGTAGAGGTCCACAGTGTCCGGAGCTGTGGGCGGGTTGGGCAGAGTGTGTTCAGCACCCGCACCGGGTATGGCTCCGGCGACGCTGGAGGTATCGCTTCGCCCGGCCGCAGTAGCCACTACTGGGACCAGATAGCCTCCACCGACTGGGACGGATTCGGGTTTCGCCACAGCAGCCGTCGCCGCCGATGCGGTGACATTCAGCGATGATCCTGCAGTCATGCACAGGATCCAGGCGCCCTCCCACGGCTGGAGGCTGTCGCGCGCCGCATGGATGGCTGGTCTCGAAGAGACTAATTCATAACTACCTGTGGCGTTATTGTACACGAAAGCATAGGGTCGCACAGCGTCAGTGATGCTCGTCTGGAAGTTGGCAAGGGAGGTGGGATTGGCAAACGGGTTCCCTACCATGTTCCAGCCGACAGCGAGCGGGATGCTTATCGCCCGTGTCGGATCGGTCGGTTGTCCAGCGATAGCCAGGTTGGTGACACTGGAGTACCGGACGAAGTAGCCTGAACCGGGGCGTACCCGCATCAGGTCGCTGCTGCCCCACTCGGGCCCCCGTCGATACGCCGGTGGTGTTGCGGATGGATCCCAGCGTACCACCTTGTCCGTGGAGAAGACGTTCACGGGGTTATCGTTCATGTCTGTATCCGCCATTGTTGCCGGCGTACCCGGTACTGCCACCATGCTCACACCAGCAGGGAAGGTGTTCGACATGGCCGCGTAGCCGGTGAAATCAGCACCGGAATAGTCTGGAGGCACCTGCACCTGCAAACTGGCAGGCACAACCTGGTACCCGATGCGAGATGCGGAAAGCGTGTGTGTGCCCATCGGCACGTTGCTGAGAGTATAGCGCCCAGTGCCGTTAGTCACTGCTGTTCCGCCGGAATAGCGCACTTCGACGCCCTGGATCGGCTGACCTCGGCCGTCGAGCACCGTGCCCGAAATACTGAAGGTGTCGGGTATCGTGGTGAAATTAACACCGGTGATGTCGGCGTCGCTAACTTCCACTACTCGGTTGATCGGCTCAAAATGGCCGTACGATACCTCGGGAGTGAAGGTGTAGTGCCCCGGGGGCAAGTTGTCTATCGAATAGCGGCCATCTGCGTCGGTCTGCACGCTGCCAGTGTCCCATGTGATGGTGACGTCGCCGGCACCGATGCCGTCCCGATCAACCACACGGCCACTCACCTGGAAGGTGACGGGAATGCCAACGAAATTGACGTTGGTGGCATCGTCGGGCCCCAGGATGATCTGGCGTGAGATCGGTTCAAAAGTCCACAGTGCGCGCGATGGCGTCACAGTGTAGCTTCCGCTCTCGAGCCCCAGCACCTGGTAGGAGCCGTTGCCATCGGTCAGCACTGCGCGTCCGCCAACCGAAATGCTCACACCTGGTACCGGTGCCCCGTCTGCTGTCATGACGCTGCCGGCGATGACGAAAGTCTCTGCCGACACGGCGGTAAAGCCATAAGTGATGTCAACGACATTGCCCACACGGTCTTCGGCATAGATGCGCACGGCCACTGCCTGACCGAGAGCGAAGGACTCAGGCGGCGCATAATTGACAAGCACGCTTGCACCCTTTCGCGTCTTGGACAGGGCATCGCTGACTTCGGTGCCATCCACCCACATGCGGATGCTGTCGGCGAACACGCCCGACTGGTTATCGGAAATGTGCACATCAATGCCGGTATCGATGGCTACATCGGTCTGGTCAGGTGCCGGATTTTGTTGGCCTATTGTCGGCGGTGTTGTGTCCATGGCCATGTCAAAGCTCCATTCGACTGCTTCGGAGCTGTTTCCGGCCGCATCCTGCACAACAACGCTGACCGTATGGCTGCGATTGTAGGCTATGCCGCCGGGCGGACTGTAGCTACATGCCACATCCAATTTTCCGTTTATCTCAGTGGCGGCAATGCTATCGGTGATGTCCTGGCCGTCGAAGGTCACCGTAAGCCGACTCACAGACGGATCGATAATCCCGTCGACAATACTGATGTCCACACCGGATTTATCATCGGTCAAATGGAAGCTGACTGGCGATGATCCCGCAACTGAGGTAGCGCCATCAGCCGGCGCTAGCTGCGTGACCTGCGGGGCAACGTTGTCAGTTACAACACTGAAGGCCCAGGCTTCGACTGCCTGGTTGCCAGCGCGGTCTGCAACTCTGACTTCCACTTCGACCTGAGCATTCCACTCAAATGGCTGTTCAGGCTGAGCTTCCACTTGCCAGAAAGTAGGATGCTCGGTGATGGTGATGTCTGTCGGCACAAGATTGCCTGAAGCAGTGACTTGCACCTGGACACTGTCGGCAGCGTCCACATCAATCCCCACGCCCTCATCCGTCACGCGGAAGCCAATTGATGTGTCAAGCGCCAGTTGCGTGGCCCCATCTATCGGCACTGCATTGAGAATCTGCGGTGGGGCAGTGTCCGCTGTGGTCGCTTCGACGGCATTTACCGGTATGCTCACATCAACGGCCGGGTTAGGCACTTCGTCGAAGGCCACCACTGCAAAATAGTATGTGTTGTCCGGTTCCAGCCCGGATACACTGGTAGTCTGCTGGCCGGCTGGTACTGTGCCGTAAAGCTGTGCACCCGCGTCGGTAGTGCTGAATATCGTATCTGACAGATACACGCGGTAGCCGACGATGTCAACTTCGATGTCTTCGTCGTAAGCTGTCCAGTCCAACTCTACGCTGCGGCCATGCGCGCCGCTAACGGCTATGAGCTCGGTAGTAGGTTGCATAGCGCTCGGCTGATCAATCGGGCTGGGAGCTCTGGTATCGATTACCTGGGCGATTAACAAGTGCTCCTCTATTGCAGGACCCGGGAAGGTGGGATCGGTCACATGGTCCTGGCTTACATAGTGTAGACCGATGGGCCGACCGAACGGTCCAGCGATGATATTTAAGGCGCCATCTTCATTGGCACCCACTCGCCCACGGAGCTGGATGGAGCCGCGATACACTCCTGTAGCAGAGCCGGTTTCGTCAAGCACAACCGTCTCTCTGTCAGTGACGACGCTGGCTGCGTCATCGCTGTAGGCAAACATCGTGGCTGTGATGGTGCCCCAGCCGACCTCATCACGGTCGTTGACTTCGATGTAAACGCGGTCGGTTTCTTCGAAAATATCCTTGTCATCCCAGTTTTCGTCAGTCAGACGCACGCTGCTATACAGCGGCGGAGGGGATCCGGGCTCAGCGATCGATTCTGCACGCACTCTCGGGTTCGCGAAGCCGTAAGCGTTGTCCCACATCAACACCTGAGTGTCTCCGCCAACCGGGTACGGCATGACGACGCTGCCGCTCGGCCCGGTGTGAGAGAACCAGTTTTTGGTGATCTCTGCCTGCAACTCTGGCACACCACGTATGGCGATGGCGCGTTGCGTTGCGCGGAACATGTTGTGGTCCATCTTCATCCAGGTTCCGGCAATGTCGGTGCCGTCGCCGCGGTCGCGGCCGCCGTGCATGTCAAAGCAGTGGCTCAGGGATACGCCCAGCTCCACGTTGTGCCGAGCCCAGTAACCGCTACCCGGCACACCGCTGCCGGCGATGGAGTGACGATTGGCGTTGAATACGTTGTACTCAATCAGTGATTCGGACGGGCCGTGCACTATGCCATATCCCAAGCCGTTGTACTGGTTATGGTGAATGAAGCTGTGATGGATGTGGTGGTCGACGCCCCCAGCCAGATAGACCCCGCCGTGGCTCCAGCCAGAGATCTCACAGTTGTCCACCTGCAGACCATTCTCCGACGTGCGGATTCCATCTGAGGTCGGAAACAGGTAGTAATACGAGCTTCCTGGCGGATCAGTGCCCCCAAAGGCACGCGCATGGTGCTCCAGACGCCGATTGGGCTCGGGGCCGCGCAGCCAAAATCCTGTCAACCGCACGTTCGGGCCCACTGCCTGGAACAAGGGACTTGTGCGGAACTGGGTGCTGCAAACAATCGCGCCGCGTGACCCGTTGTAGCCCCGATTGCTTGCGATGGTCACTCCTTCGGGGATGTTCAGACGTAAGTTGGGAGTCACATACAGTAGAGTGGTGAAGTCAAAATCGCCAGTGGGTCTGAGATAGATGATCTCCCCAGGTTGGGCCACCTCTAACGCAGCCATCAGTTCCTCAGGAGTAGCGACGTTATAGTCGCCTCCGGTGATGATGTAGGCATAGCCCTCACCGCCTCCGAGCGGCCCCAGGCTGTCAGGCACTGCTCCGTAGACTTCCCCGCCAAGCTCAATCCAGGTTTGGCCGAGTTGCGCTGGAGTAGGCATCGGATCGCTATCAGGCCGGTCGGCCTGCCCCCAGGCCAGGGCCGTGGTCAACAGTAGTATCATGATAGCCACGTACACGCGGATATTCATTCACGCCACATCCTTCCGGCATTTTCATTACGGGCTCGGCTGAGTGTCCCCAATCCGCAGCGAGCCACACTCCGACTATACAGAGTGCTCTTCGGATCGGATGGTATGCCTGAAACGCATTCAGACTGGTCATAGTATACCGAAATGCGATTCACAGAATCAGCAGTCAGGCAAGCACAACCGCCCGGTAGTCTGTAGAGACCGCCGGGCGGCGCAGAATGGCTGTGTTGTGTAGGACAGGTAGGGCTTGCCGAGAGTCGTAGCAGGCATATTGCCCCGCTCCACCGTACTCCCGCCATAGGTTACGCCAGCGGCAGTTCGGGTCGCCATGGGTCGAGGAGTTGACTGACGGACTGGTTCATAGCGCTCCACGATGCCCGCTCCTAGTGCAATAGTTGAGAACACTTAAGCAGTTGCACACTCTGTTCATAGATTGCCAGGAATCAGCCTATCCTCATCACACCAGTAGGCAACGAAATCAGCATTTGTCAACATTTGCTCGATAAACAACCACTCATGTATAGGCAGCCGCAAAGCCGCCAGGGGTGGCTCAACAGTTTTATCGGTTCACATGCACCGGCACTACGCTACGTGCCTGCTGCCCACTATCTGTCGTGGCAACGATGGTGATCAGGTAGCGACCGGCGGGCACCATAGTACCGTGTGCTCCCATGAGATCCCAGGTCTCCGAGTTCAGTCCTGCAGTTCCGGCCTTGTCACTGGCCAGTTGTCTGACGGTGCGGCCACTTATGTTTATGACGGTGATACCGACCGCAGCGTTTTGCGAGAGACTGTACGACAGCGTGACCGGGCCACCAGGCTGGGCATTGGCTGTGGCGGCCGAGATGGCCAGGGCGCCTACCTCGCGCGGCGCGATCTCGAGCTGGAAGCGACGCGGACCGTCTGCATCCGACTGGTACACATACTGTGACACGGTCCGTGCGTACATGCGCTTGCCAGTGACTGTGTCGAGTAGTGTCACCTGTTGGTCAGTAGGCACCATGGACAGGTCAGGCAGGCTGACGGTCACCGGTACGTCGGCCACCGCACAGCTGACCTCAAACTCCCAGGTCTGTGCGCCCACACTAGCGGTGCGCAGGTCGTAGCTCAGCTGTGTGCCGTCCGAGCCAAGCAGATACAAGTCTACCGGTGAATCGGCGACAGGTGGATTGACCAGCTGTCCTCCGCCGGGCAGTCTCGCCGCTGAGCGGATGACTCCGACACCAGCGCACCCGTCTGAGAAGCCGGCTGCGGTGGCCCGCAACGGCACCACGAAGTCGCCGTCGGACAGTTGTAGGGAGGAGCCTGACGCAGCGGCAGTTGCTACTGGCGGATTTGCCAGCACCTGCCGGGCAGTGCTGGAGTACATCCAGAAGCCTGCGCCAACCGGTATCGTTTCACGGAAGCCGACAATCCCAACATCGGCGACGACGCGATACTCGCCAGCAGCGCGATCCCAGATGAAGCCATAGTCGGCAACAGCACCACCAGGCGCGACAGCCAGGCTCTTCCATGGCAACGCGACCTGGAAGGGGTTGCCCACCATGGTCCAACCCGCATTTAGCTGTAAGTCAAAGCCAACACCGGCGATCTCACTGCCGGGCACGTACTTCGTTATCGGCGCAGCCGGCCTGATCCAGTAGCCTCGACCTGGAGCCAGGTTGAGGATATCGAAGTTGGGATGTGTGGTCATAGAGTTGGTAATCCATCGTGCGTCCGGATCGGCAACCGTTGCGTCCCATCGCGCGACTGGTGTTGTAGCACCGAAGGCTGCACGGAAGTCTGTCACATCGGTGCGTATCGGCACGGTCACGAAACTGAGACCGGCGGGTAGGGTGATGGCGTACATCGGCGTGCCGACGAAGTCTACATCGGCCTTGTGGGTCATCAGGTCTATGACCTGCCTGGCAGGCGTGAACTGGTAACCGGCGGCTTGCGCGGGTATAGTCTGGGCCGTCGCGGCGACTGTGATTTCGTAAGTGCCACGGCGCAGTTGCTCTGCTGCCTCGCCCTGACGGAATACATAGAGCCCGGAGGGGCCTGTCATGACTTCCACACTCTTGCCGGTCTCAAGGTCCCGTGCTGTGACCGCCACATTCTGCATGGGCTGACCACCTGCGGTGCGAATTGTACCGCTGAGTTGGTGGCTTTGCACATGGGCGGTAAACCAGTTTTCAGTTGATGTCGGGCCGAGCGTCACTTCTCGGGAAGCTGGCTCGAACTCCAGTCCTTCGAATGTCGGTATTAGCTCATAGGATCCTGCAGGCAAGTCCTGGATGCGATACCAACCGTCTACACGTGTCACGACTGATTTTTCGCCAGCTACGATAAGAACGCCGCCCTGCGGCTCGCCGGCTTCGTCAAGGACACGTCCAGTGATATCGAAGGCCGGCTGACCGAGGAAGTCCATATCCGCTGCATCCGGTGGGACTACCACAGCCTGTTCGGCGGGGGCAAAGTACCAGCCTCGGCGTTCGACCCGCACAGTTTGGTTTCCATCAGCTACGCCACTGACCGCATATGTGCCGTCTTGCGCGGTCCTGTCGTGCAGTAAGCCAACGTATACATCGACTCCCGGTATTGGGGTGCCGTCACTCTGGACGACCTTGCCACTGATGATCGAGGTAGGCTCGCCTTCTGTGATAAACGTCCAGGTAACGCTCAGTGCATTGCCGTTGAAGTCACTTGCATCCACCTGGACGTGGACATCCTGCAGATACTCAAACCACGCGTCGGGAGTGTACTCCACGTTGTATCGAGCAGGGGTGCCGCCGATGGCAGGAGTGCCTGGCACGGGGACACCGTCTACGGTGATGGCGACCTGGATGCTGCCACGATCGACACCGACGCCATCGTCCTCGACACTGAACTGGACAGTGGCATTTCGCCGCACTGCGGTAGCATTCGGAGCCGGCTGGCGGTTGCTGATTGCTGGCGGCGTGGTGTCTGTCGAGGTTCCGGGGCCAGCAACATCAGAATCAGCGCTTTCGTTGGTCCCGTCGAATGCGCGCACCATGTAGTAGTACGCCTCACCGTCGGCTACCGTGCGGTCGCGGAATGTATCGCTACCTGCTTCGACAGCGCCTACAGGCGGCTCAGAGAATTCAGTGGCGCTAATGGATCGGTATATGCGGTACTCGACGACATCATCGGCGCCCGCACCATCGTCAGGTGAGGGGGTCCAGGTGATGTCAAGAGCGCCTCCGGAGGTCGGATTGCTGACACCTACACCGGTCGGAGGCCGCGGCGGTATGCTGTCTTGCGCAACTACCGGTCCGACTTCATTTGACCTGTCGGATTCCAGCCGCGCACCATGGGCGTCAATGTATGCACGCACGATATAGTAGTAGGGTATATCGTTTACAGGTGGAGACAGCGACTGTGGTGCGGCGTCTTTGCTCGCGTACGCACCAGCACCGGTAGCAGGTATCGTCAGCACCGGCATGTCGGCATACTGTCCCTGTGTCGTGGTGCGGTATACGGTGTATCCCGTCACCTGGAAGTCCTGTCCACCATCATCTGGACTGGCGGTAAACTCTATGTCTATGGAGTGTCCGTGGTCGTTAGGCGTATCCTGAGCCAACAGGCCACTTGGCACCTTGGGCGGATCGAGTACTACCGGGCCCTCGTAGCGGTCAGGGCTGTCGCCGGTCAGCGGCAGGCGGGCTCGGTCGAGACCATCCGAGGCGAGGAAGAAGTAAGTGTGCGGTACTCCGGCCGTCAGGTTCGATGCGGTGTACTCGTACATGACGCCTGCGGTGTAGTCGTTGGCGGACGCGTCTACCGGTGTCATGTCATAACCCACACCGTCTATGAAGACTCGCACGAACTCCGGCGGGTTGCCAAGGATACGGCCCAGGCGCACCGACGAAGTGTAGATCACTCGGTAGGTGAACACCGTATCGCGGCGGCCTGCGTTGGGTTCCAGGCCTGGAGGGTCGAGTGCGCTTGTCGGGTCGTTCGGATCAACTAGCTGCGTACCATCATCATCTTCAGGGAACGCAAGAGTTGGTGCGATGTTGGCCACGACCACCGGTCCTGCTACAGATGGCTCATACGTGCCTGGGTTGTCGGCATCTTCGGGCCCACTGAAGTAGGGCGCCACGTTCGGCGGAACGGCCGGGAAGCGCACCTTGCCGTCCGAAGTCTGCGCATAGAATATGTGGCTGCCCTCAGACAGTCGCACGGGTGGTGACTTGAAGATAGATCCATCAGTGTACACTTCATCCGGTGTGCCGCCTTCAGGCGTATCAGGAACCATAGTCAGCACGATGTCAGGCGCCTGCGCCGTGCCGTCTATGCCGAGGCGGACAAAGGCCGGAGGATCGTTGTCGGCATCCTCGTAGGTGACGTAGAAGACAAACTCCGTGGCAGTAGTGCCATCAGCTTCTCCCGCGACCACCGATTTCGGACTGAAGCGGAAATCGCGTAGGATTGGCGCGGTATTATCTCGGACCTCCGGGCCAGTGAAGTAAGCGTCAGGACTGGCAGGATAGCGGACCGTCTCGCCCTCAACCTTGATATTCGCGTTGTTGGGGTAGAGCCAGCCGCCCCAGTCATCGGTAAATTCGAAATAGTAGCGGTGTACGCCAGGGCCGATTTCTACGTTGGTAGCTGTGTCGAATTCGTACACAACACCCTGGCTGTAATCCGTATCAGCAGGATTGGCAGGCTTCATCGTGCCGGTGAACCACTGGGCTATCCGGAAGCTGTCGCCTGATGCCACGCCGTCAGTAGACAGGTTAGTACCCGGCGCCAGGGTGATAGTGTCACCGCTATTTGCCACGAGCGCGTAGCTCATGCCCGCAGCCTGTCCGGTCAGCATGGTCAGGGTGTAGGGCACGTCGACATTCGTCAGGGCACCGGCATCATACAGGCCGCCGCTGGCAGTGGAGTAGGTCAGAGTATCAGGGCCGGTGATAAGCCCAATCGTAGTGGCCCCCAGTGACTGCCCGAATAAGTCGAGGTTGAGTTTGGCCAGGAATGGCCGGTCGCCACGAGCTCCGGCGTTGAGAACCTCTCCGTCAACGTCTGTGTAGGTGACCTGGAACTTGTAGTTCTCTCCGGTGCGCCCTGCTGCCGGTGAGACTGCCTGGTCTGCCAGTTGCGGCCGGCTGTTTACTCTGAACCAATAGTATTTCTCGCCTGCATTACTGCTGGGCACGCCATACTGGCCCAGAGTTTGGCCGAAGGCGTCATGGCCTGGATCGCGGATGCCTAAGGCGCCAACCATGTCTCCAACGCCGGGACGGTTCGGGAACAAAGTCACGCGGGTGCCATCGCTGGCAGTGAAGTAGTAGTTATAATCGCCCGCCTCTTCACTGCCAGGTAGTTGCCCGGCAGTAGCCTGGAACTGGAACACACAGCCGTCGGTGTAATTTCTGTCTGACGGATCCAATTGCTCCATGGTAAACGATTGCCAGTCGCCATCGGGTAGCCACGCAAGCGTCTGCCCGGCAGGAGGATTAGGATCTGGCAGCACCTTGCGGATGTGAAGCCTCACATAGAGTGGGGCGATGTTGTCAGACTGCCAGTAGTTGATGCGGAACGTGTAAATGGTATCGTCAGTCCATTTACCGCCGCGGAACGGCGTCAGCGCAGTGTCAGGATGTGTGTTCAC
>JAAYSP010000109.1 GCA_012518355.1 candidate division WS1 bacterium
ATCTGATATGCTGACATCGTGGGGAAGTAGCCTCTGGCCAGCCAGAAGAAGAGGCCGAAAATAGTCATGTTGCCATAGCCCGCTCCGCGCTGATAGGGAGCCGATCCGATGCTATATACCATCATGTCCCATTGCTGGCTTATGGGAAACAGCCATACCATTGGCGAGCCGGCTTCAGCGCGGACTCGTGAGTAAGTGATGGAAAACAGGAGTATGAGGCCGAAGTAGACGGCCGCTACCCACATCCACATGCCCGCGTGCATGGCGATGAACATCATCACTGCAAAGCCTATGATCGCAGCCCATACGATAGTCCGATATGGTACGGGTTCATCACTATCGTCCATATCAGCAGCATTGGTGAGGGCTTTGCGGATGATGCGCAAAATGTGTTCCCTGGCCATCCAAAACAGCACGAGGCCCAGGGCCAGGTAGCCGCCGAACGCTTGCTGGTTTTCAAACGGCATCCCTGATATCTCGTGCCCGCCCATGACAGCAAATAAGTTGGCAAAGCGTTCCAGCAAGTAGAACACCCATACAGATAGCAGCACTTCAGTGGACACCAGATAGCCGATGCCGATATTTTCAGGGCGCCAGGCAATGCTAAGAGGCTGCAATGCAGACCAGGGCCTCTCGGTCAGCAGTGCCCCCAGGCTGTAAGCCTTTCCAAGCGCTGGTATAGCCGGATTCCAGGCTTGAAGCATGTTCATGATATTGTAAATCGCGGCCAGGCCAAACCCGGTCCACATCAGGGGGTTGCGCAGGAAGTTGCCGATAACTCCCTCGGCGCCGTAGTCCGATACGTCCATAACCAGTCGCACGATGGGGAAGGTCAGGTGTTCTTTTTCCACCCATTGGCGACGAAACATGAGCATCAACGCGTACATGACAACAAAATTGGCCAGCATGAAGGCAGTCCACACCATCAGGGGGACAATCCAGGGGCCCCACGGGATGCCGCTTTCAGGCGCCCCCTCATACATCCCCTGGATGGCGGCAGGATCTGACGGTGCGATCCAGGACGGGATCTCGCCTTGCATGATCCCGTAGTTGTTTTCAGGCGTGGCGAAATAGAACGGCACAGTCAACTGTGGGAGGAGTTGTCGCACCACGCCAACTGACGGCATGGAGATAGCTATGCACAGGAAAGCATAGACCAGAAGCGCCTGATGCCTCGGGAAGTGAAACGCTTTGGGTAGACGTGACAGCAACGGTCCGGCGAGCGACAAAAGCAGGATAGCGCCCACTGCCGGAATTACCGGCACGCTCTCGCCTACCTGTACTCCCAACGCAATTATCCCGGCCTGACGCATCCACAAAAGCCCGATCACCAGCATGATCAGCGAAACGACCAGAGCACGCCCCTGCAGACCGTGGCGCTGTTCGATGTTTGACGGGCCGTTGATTTGGCTTTCTTGCTCGTCACGTGTCATATACAGTAGCCTCAATCGCGCCGGGTGCTTTTCACTATACCCGCAGAGATCGACCTTCCCCAGCACGTTGCTGACGGCAGTTGTCTTGCAGCAGGGCTTCCCATATCATGGCATGTCACTGGCATTAGACACTATATAGAGCGTCGGAAGTGACCCACGCCGGTGTGTTGGATGCGAGTAAGTATGTTCGTCACTGCAGGCTGGACAACCTCTGTCGCGGTAATTCAAACGCGTGGTTATGCGACCCTGGCCGGACGAAAGCACTCCATGTCTTTTTAAGAGCAGTTAAGTGCACCTCTTGTCCAGAGAGTAATCGCAGATGGCTTCGGCGATGTTGCGCCCCACCTGTTGTGCATCGGCTTTGCTCAGTGAAGTCAGGCACACGCGTGCTGATCTGGGTTCATCGCCGAATACCTCGCCAGGCATGATGATGGTGCCACGGCTGTGTGCCAGATGCTGCAGGAATGCCCACAGCTCCACTTGTGCGAACGCCTCCGCACACGCAGGCCCATGAGCCTGGGCGACTTCATCTAACAGAAGTAGAGTACTATAGTTGCTGCATGGGACTCGTCGTCGCCATCCCGGATCCATGCCCAGTCCCTGATACAGCAGTGCCATACGCTCGGCCAGTTCGCTGCGAAGCCAGCCGAAATAGTTTCGCGCCTCGTCTGGATGGACCAGCGGAAACAGTGCGCAGAGGGTGAACAGCACCTGATGGGGGGTGGATAGGCCTGCCATATGCGAGAAAGACACACTGCTTGAGTCCATGGTGAGGCGCTCGTAAAACGAAGGCTGATGCTGTGGCAAACGGGTCGAGTACGTGGCATCATATCCAGCCACCGTCGCGGTCGGCATATCTTGAAGCAGCCGGTCCAAGGCCGAATCGGAGTGTATCCAGGCCACGCCAATCCGGCCTCCGGCAAGCCCGAAATCCTTCGATGGGGCATAGAATGGGATGACATTGCGCGGCATTCGCACTAGAGCATTGTCGAACGGCTCCTGCATGAAGTTGGCGTATACGTAGTCACACAGCACGATCAGCTCAGGTCGTGCCTGCACTGCTGCCTGCAGTCTGTCCAGCAGTCTCTGGTCGAGGGTTATGTCTATGGGATTGCCAGGTGAAACAGCAACCACCAGCTTCACTTCAGGGTCATCAAGCAGCTCTAGATCTGCTTCATCCACTGCCCAGTCGGTGTCACGATTGCGTCGCAGAGGTACGACCGTACAGTGGTGCTGGAGCCTGAACAAGTCTTTCATGGGTTCGTACCATGGATGGAGCATAGCTACCTTTTGCCCAGGCTGAAGAAGACCGTTGCGGCTCATGGTGCTGACTACATTTCCGAATGCTGACGTGGCACCGTGGCTCAGATAGATGTCGAATGACTCGCTATGAAGTTGGCTGCCCAGCATATACGCAAGATACCGGTTGGCCACCGGAGGCACAAAATACAAGACGGCAGGTGTCGGATAGTAGCCGCCGGTCATAGCCGCGGCGAAGTCAGCAATCAGCTTAGCTATAGGTACATCGGGGAAAATCTCTGCAGCCATGTGCTTGAATGCCGCCTGCAGGTAAGCCGCTCCAATGCATATGCTCTCGCGCTCCTCGCCGACGGCCTCGACAAATCTGGCAAAATGCGTCTCATGATTGAGCTCGTCAGTGCCCCCCAGAAGACGCACTGTCGGGTGGTCACGCGGACCTCCGTGACAGTAATCGGCATACATGCCCAGCACATGCCAGGCACACTGCACGGTGCGCTGTTGCCAATTGGGCCCGCCACGTGAAGCGTCCAGCAGCCTGGCGTCTGCTCCTAACAACTCTCTTGCATGTTTGACCAGCATATCTTTTGCGGTGAATGGAGATATCTTCAGGGGATCATAGCCCACAAGCTCAACACTCGATTCGTCAATATTTATGATGCGAGGACTGCTCGGTTGCCCGGTATATGTCTATTCCGAACTCATCAGTCAGATTCGGTTCCACTCTCACTGGCCTTAAACCCATCATATCGTATCAAATACCCTGCTGACATTTCAACTGCAGGCAAGGTTGCCCGATGTTTTGCCGGTGACAGCAGGTGAAACTGGATGGATGACGAATATAGATATAAAGTAGTAGTGTTCCGTCTCAAGCATGTTATCCAGGTCATACTAAATCGCTCTTGCGCAGCTCGGGGGGGACAGACGCGCATTGCGATACGCAGTGATGTCAGACATCCATGGCAATATCGTGGCTTTTGAGCAGGTGCTTAAAAGCCTCGCTGAACACGGCGTGGACAGATACCTATGTCTGGGCGATATCGTAGGCTACGGGGCGCGTCCAAACGAATGCTGCGACCTTGTACGAGAGCTTGATCACGTGGCAGTTTCTGGAAATCATGATCTGGCCGCATCTCAACCCGGCCTGGAACGATGGTTTACGAGCGCTGCACGGGCCAGCATACTGTGGACGAGAGAAACTCTCACCAGTGATAACCTTGACTTTCTGCAATCGTTGGCGGTCACTACCAGCGCAGGCGATGCCCGGCTTTGCCATGCATCGCTGACTGACACGTCCACGTACGTAGCCTGGCCCGAACAGGCTATGGAGTCATTTGGTTTGATGGATGGGAGGCTCTGTTTTTTTGGCCACACACACTATGCTGAGTGGTTTGTCCAGAACCAGGCTGGCAAGCTTCCCGAACAGTTGACTGCAGCCAGTGGCGCAGTTGTCCGATTGGAAAAAGGCTATCGCTACATGATCAATCCCGGAGCTGTTGGGCAGCCGCGCGACGGAGACAGCAGGGCCGCCTTTGCGGTTTATGATGACATGGCCAGTACTGTGGAAATCTTCCGGGTTGAGTATGACATCGCCTCAACTCAGAAGCAGATTGTCGCAGCTGGGCTCCCATCGGGCATGGCGACACGTCTGTCAAACGGGAGATAAACGTTGCTGCAATATGTATAGCAATACCCCATGTGGGGAACAATATAATCACTAACGCTGTGTTCTTTTCCTGCCTTTATGTGCCATCGAATGATACGAGGTGGTACCATGCTTGAGGACAAAGCTACGCGACGATTAGTTGAAAGAGAGATCGCCAAACATCCCATTGACTACAGCCTGATGACAGTTGCCGTCATCAACCAGATTGCTTATCTGGGAGGACGGGTCGCGCGATTGCGGGGCGCGATGGGGCGCGGAGTAGATGTCAAACGCGAGCTCCAGCTGATATGCGACATAGTCGAAGGCATGCGCGGCATAAACGGTGTGGTAAACGACGTACAGATTGACGGCTAACCGTTACGCAATTGGTGGTCACTGACTGGGTTTGCGTGCACAGTCTTGTGATTGGTGTAGTGCACGTAACCTGGCGGTGTGCCCTTGAGGCGCCGAACATGCTTTGCCAGAGCATAGTCCACCGGTACGCTGGCATCAGTGCGACGCTTTGACAGCCGAGCGGCGCGGCTGGCTGCTGCTGCCACAACATCTGATGGCACCTGATCCGGACGTCCATTCGTCCTGATCAAAACATGGCCGCCGGGGGTCTTGCGGGTATGCAGCCATATGTCATCGGAGGCCGCTAGGCGCAACAGCTTATCGTTTTGCAGCCCTGATGTTCCCCAGATGATGGTGTATCCCATCAGCTCTTCGGACTGCAGCTGGAATTTCGGCGTCTGCTTGCGCCCCGCTTTCCTTGGTCGTTTTATATAGCCTTGCTGGAGTATCTCTGCCTCCAAATCAGCCATCTGTTCATCATCGGCAGCCTGCTCTATCTGGTCCAGTAGCCCCGCAAGGTAGTGCTGTTCTCTTCTGGCAGCCTGAAGTAGCAGCCCGATACGTCGTTCCATGGCGACCAATTTCTTATATCGAGCAAAATACTTCTGAGCATTCTGCTGCGCTGACAGCTCGGGGTTCAGAGCAATCTGTAGCGTCTCTTCGTGATTGTATGGATTCGGCAAGACAACTGCTGAGGCTCCGGTCGGCACTTGATGCAGATATGTCAGCAACGTCTCTCCGTAGAGCCGAATGCTTTCGGCATCACGGGCCTGTCGCTGCCCCTCGGCCCGTTCAGCCACTCGCTTGCTCAGTGTCTCATCAGCGCGCCGGATGGCCTCAAACAGACGTCTTCTGTTCTGCTCCAGCAAGCCCCTGGAAACCTCGACACGTGCTACGTGGGTCACGGCAGAGCTTAGGTCGGGATAGCTTGTACCGGTGTAATCAGGCTTCGATTCGAGCTCAACAGGATAGGCAAAGGTGTTTCCTGGGCCCTCATACACCCATGCCGTCGCGTTACTGCGGGCTGTCTCCAGCAACTGCCTTAGAGCCAACTGGAGGCGCTGCAGGTCTTCAGGGGTGAGCTCGGATGCCGGGGTGTTTGGAGCGATGTCGGAGCGTGCCAGACTCTCATCGCGGAATAGATCGCTTGCACCCTGCACTGTGTTGCGAAACCAGACGGCGGCGGTATCCTGTGATTGGGCGGCGGACTGTGAAAGGTAGTGGACAGTAACGCGTTCGGGATGCTGCTTGCCAAAGTCCGGGGGTGGGATGTACTCCAGGCCAGGCACGATTTGGCGGTAACGATTGACCTGTGCGGTGACATGTTTCGCTGCTTCGAGTACAACCCCCTCGGAGTCCACTGCGATGAGGTTGCTGTGGCGGCCCATAATCTCAAGTATCAGAAAAAAACGTGACTGCGGTCCCAAAGCTCGCGCGTTAGCAAACTCCAGGCGGACCACACGGTCGAAGTCGCGCTGGGTTACGTCCACCAGCACCGCTGAGGCCAGCCAGCGCCGAAGCACTCCTCCGAGTGGATAACTAACCGAAGGCTCAGGCATCCAGCCATCATCGAAGTGAATACGGCCATACTGAGGGCAGCATGACAACACTATTTGAGCCGGCATGGCCTCTCCGGCCAGTTCGAGGATCGTGTCGAAACGGGAGGTCTGGAACACGCGCGCTACGCGGCGGCCGTCGCCGATCGAGTGCTGGATCTCTGTGACCGTCGCGTGTAGCATCAAGCTATCGAACTGCATTAGCTGTCGCCTTCGTATTCGTCTCGAGGGATGAGAAACTTCGCCTGGGCCGATGCGACCACCGATCCATCGGAGAGCAGTAATTCGGCAGCCGTCTGGAAATATCGTCTTTTGGAGGCGACCAACCATGAGCGTGCCTGCATCCGTCCACCTACAGGTGCAGCCTGATGATAACGGACCGTCAACTCTGCAGTGGCTACGTTATGGCCCTGCTCCCACAGCAGGCGTGTCATCACTTCGTCTAGCAAGGTCGCCACAATGCCGCCGTGGGTGATGTCCATCCAACCCTGATGGTGGCGTGCAGCCGTGAACTGCACTGAGTAGTATTCACCATCGAAGGCGAAGTCAGTCAATTGCAGGCCATGGGGGTTAGATTGGCCGCAAGCAAAACACCAGTCATCGTCTTTGAGCATGGCTTATCTCTCGCTTTTTCGTTGCGCCCTCAGCGGGCCATAGAAAGAAAACGGCAGCCGCCAAAAATGTTTGGGGCTGCCAGATGTTCAAAGCTGCGTGTTGTACTGCGTGTATATGTATACTGCGACGTAGACGGACGGTTAGGACGATGCGGTGAGCGTCTCTCCGTCGGTTTCGTGTTGTTCACCTACGTCAACCAACATGTCGCGAACTAGGTCGGCAATGGAGACGACCAACTCATGACTCCAGCTATCTCCCTTAGTCGCCTCACTGTCAAGACGACCGGCAAAGGTGTCCTGATTGAGATGGCCGATGTACTTGGCCTTCACAATAGTGAGATGCTCGCGGCCGCCACGAGTGCTGTAGCTTTCTTTGTTGAGCGTTCCTACGATGATGAGGTTGTCGTCGGCCTCTATGTGGTCCATGACCCAGGTGCCGATGTCCTCCCAGGCATCCACCAAAAACAGGTCAGATACCGGTTCGCCGGTCGCACGGAAAAACGGGCGGTTTACCTCAAAACTGAATTCTGCCTTCACTTGTCCTGAAGTCTTGTGTCTGAGCACCGGATCACG
>JAAYSP010000004.1 GCA_012518355.1 candidate division WS1 bacterium
CCGGCTGTGGGCGCGGGCCATGGCAGTGGGCGAGGGCGACAGGACGATCATCGTCAACAGCAACGACATCATCGGAGTGAACCGCGAGACCGCTGCGCGAGTGCGCCAACTGGTGACTGATGCCACCGGAGTACCCGGTGAAGCGGTGATGGTTCACTGCACGCACACCCATAGTGGCCCGGCGACCGGCACCTATAGTGGCTGGGGCGAGACCGATCTGCCATACATCGAGCTGCTCCCTGATCGCATCGCTGCGGCATGTATCCAGGCGGTGCAGAACCTGCAGGAAGCTACTGTGTCGCACGCAGAAGTGCCGTGCGAAGGCGTGGGCCTGAACCGGGAGTACGACATAGACGCCCCTCCTCTGGAGGAAGTGTTGAGCGATGACTGGCGCCCCGCCAAACCGGAACTGACCGACACCACCTGCCATGTCATCACGGTGCACTCAGGCGACGCTCTCCTCGGTTTTGCCAGCTACTTCGGCTGCCATCCGGTGGTCTGCTGTTCACAGTCGCGATACATCCATGGCGACTACGCCGGTGTGGCGACAAATCTGCTGGAACGCGAGCATCCCGGCAGCATCGGCCTCTTCCTGCAGGGCGCGCAGGGTGACGTCAACTCGTGTGTTGTGCATAAATCCGAGCAGGAGTCGCTGCTGGCGCTGGACGTAATCGCAGGCCGATATGCGCGAGCGGTGCGCTCCGGCATAGCACAGGCGCAACCGCTGGAGGCCGAAGGGCTGGCATGGGCACTGCAAGAGGTAGCTTTCACCAGGAAGCAGATGAGCCTGGATGACCTGCGGGCCGCACTGGCCGAGCAAGAGGCCATCATACACGCACCCGGAGCGACAGACGAGTCTCGCGAGGTACGGATGGCCATGGTCAACGCACTTGCGTACCGCAAGCTGATCGGCATGGCGAAGGCAGGCCAGTCGCTGGCCCCACCGACAGAGGTGCAGGGTTTGCGCATCGGCCCGATAGCACTGCTGGGCTCACCGTTCGAGACGTTTCAGGCGATCAAAAACGAGGTGCACGAGAAGGCCCGTTCGCCGTTGCCGCTGATGATGGGCGTCACCAACGACACGCCCGGGTATGCACCGGATCACACTGCTGCCGCCCGCGGGGGATATGCTGCTGATGTAGTGCCGCTAATCCTGGGTTCGCTGCCGTATGCAAACATACACGATGAGCTGGTCGCCAGCCTACTGGATGTCGAGGCCAAGCTGTACTGAGTAGTGCAGCCTACAGCACGTCTCAGCCCTGCCGCCGCTCGGGATCAGGCACCCAGGCTCTGCCCTCACGACGGAGCTTGCGGCCCCAGTTGTAGTTGGTGCTAGTACACAGTTCGAAGACAGTCCGATACAGGTCATCGCCGACATACTCGCGACCTGAGCCATGCACCAGATGATATGGAGGCTCAAAACGCACAGGCGGTATCTCAGATAGCAGCGCAAGACCGCTATGTGATGCACGGATATGCACCGAATCACACTGCTGCCGTACGCAAACATACACGATGAGTTGGTCGCCAGCCTACTGGATGTCGAGGCCAGACTGTACTGACTAGCTCGGCTTACAGCACGTCTCAGGCTTGCTCCTGCTCGGGATCAGGCGCCCAGGCTCTGCCCTCACGATGGAGCTTGCGGCCCCAGTTGTAGTTGGTGCTAGTAC
>JAAYSP010000130.1 GCA_012518355.1 candidate division WS1 bacterium
ACTAGGGGTTGCCGTCGAAGCCTGGAGAGAGGAAGCCTGGCGGCTGTTCATCGAGCAAGCGGGCAGAGCCGCGACACTATCAGGGCAGCGAGACGGCACTTGCAGGGGGCGAATGCTTTCGACGCACAGTTTACTCGTCAGTATGCCCTCTCGCCTCTTTTTCGATGATGGAAGCGAGGGCGGTCACCGCCTGATCGGTGAGGTCTGCATCATCGGCAGCGACCGTGATGCGCAATAGCGGTTCGGTGCCTGAGGGCCGGATAAGTACATAACCGCTCTCTCCCAGCCTGGCAGTCCACATCTTTACCGCTTCAGCCAGGGCTGTACTGCTCTCCCAGTCATATCCTGGTTTCACAGGTATGTTGTGGAGTATCTGTGGGACTTTGGCGATCGGTGTACACAGATCCGCAAACGTCCTACCTGAGCGTTTGATTGCTTCACAAATGCGCAGGGCCGTGTAGATGGCATCGCCTATGCCCAGTTCCGACAGGACGATATGCCCCGACTGTTCTCCCCCCAGCGCTGCCCCACACCGCTTCATCTCAGCCACCACATGCCGGTCACCTACCGGAGTGCGCACCAATCTCGCTCCGATGCGGCCCAGCGCCAGTGCCAACCCCGGATTGCTCATCACCGTGCCCACAACCACTGGCGGATCAAGCAAATCCTGCCGATGCAAGTCTTCTGCAAGTACATACTTGGCAAAGTCGCCATCTCGCACCTGGCCCTGCTCGTCCACGAACATGGCCCGGTCTGCATCACCATCAAAGGCGACTCCCAAATCTGCGTTCACAGCCACTACGTGACTTGCCAGTGTCTGAGGGTGCAGTGAGCCGCAGTCCAGGTTGATCTGCTCACCTCGGGGTTCGGCATGCAGCGCGATGACGTCCGCTCCGGCTCGGCGTAAAGCGGCCGGCCCCAACTCCCACGCTGCTCCCCAGGCGCAATCCAACACCACTTTCATGCCATCAAGTGACACGGGCTGGTGAAAATGGGCAAACAGCACATCCAGATAGGTTTTCTGCGCATAGCTATCTGGGAGCGAAGTGATGTCGGGACAGATGGCAGGACTAACGTCGCGCTGCTGATAAACCAACTGTTCGATTCGCGCCTGCACATCATCGCGCAGCTTGTCGCCGGCCGCGTCCATCAGTTTGATGCCGTTGAATTGAGGGGCATTGTGGGAAGCTGAAATCATCACCGCACCGGCGCCACCCTGTTCGCGAGTGAGCAAACAAAGCCCGGGTGTCGTGATGATGCCACAGTCAAGCACCCTCACACCGGCCACAGCAAGGCCTTCGACAGCCTGTCTGGCAAGCTCCGGCCCTGACACACGAGTATCGCGTCCAAGCAACACAACAGGGTCAGGGTGGGTTTCTGACAGGACGGTACCGAAGGCGAGGCCGAGACTGCCTACCAATTCAGGAGTGAGTTCGCTTCCGGCCAGACCTCGCACTCCATCGGTGCCAAACAGCTTGGGCGCGCCAAATATCATCTACTGCAACTCCTGGCGACCTGGAAATAACTACGCGACAAGTGGAGGTGGTTGGAGATGGCGATCCTGGCCAGCTTTTAGGGGATACAGCACGCCCAGACGGCACTGCATCTGAGACCATTGCCCGGGCGAAACGGCAGGTACATATATCCATGTTTCGCAATTGTGCCGTGGCAGAGTGATGATGACGATTTCGAGCCGCAGCAAGCTGCATTTGAACGCAGACAGTCGGCAACAGACGAAATGCCCCCGGCGTGCATGCGAGCGCGTGGGCACCCTTTGACAGCACTCACAGCCAGGAGACCGCCACCTCACCACTCTCGCCAGTTCTGCGGGAAACTGCGACACTTCGTCTAGCGAAGTCACCGCTGCGTGAGATTCTCTCCCTGCCGATCAAAACGGCCAGGCGTGCGCGGTCAGAATATAGCAATCGCCTTACCCTGACGCCAGCACGCTCCAAGGCTATGTTAGCTACATCTCTCGTAAAGCAGGCGCTGTATTTATGGGGTGAGTGAGATGTGACTTGCTCTCAGCAGTCGTGAAAGCAACGATTTGGGGCAATCATCTACTCGACAGCACTATCTCACTCACTCCGGTATCTCTTGACATCAAGTCCGTAGGGCTGGTCTGTCTCGCCGTTGTTCGCGCCGCAACAGTACGCTTCCTGTCATATGTGGACAGGGACATGAAGTTGGAGCATCCATGTGGCGTGCCTGGTTGACGGCAGCGACTACTTTACGGCACGGCATCAGGGTTCACGCAGTTAGGCAACGGCTTCCCTTGCAATCCGGCGACCAGGTTCTCTGCTGCCATTGTGGCCATCTTGTTGCGTGTTTTGAAGCTGGCACTGGCTATGTGCGGGCAGATGACCAGGTTGTCAAGCTTCAACAGGGGACTGTCATCGGGAATTGGCTCCACTTCGGTAACGTCGAGCCCGGCCCCACGGATTTTATTGTCGCGTAGCGCCTCATACAACGCAGCCTCATCTACCACCGGGCCACGCGAGGTGTTGATCAGATAGCTTTCAGGCCCCATCAGTTCAAATTCACGGGCGCCGATAAGATGGGTAGTTTCATCTGTCAGTGGGCAGTGCAGAGAGACAAAATCTGACTGGCGAAGTAGGTCATCGAGTTGGACAAACTCCACACCGAGGCTTTTTTCAATCTCTTCATTGCGCACCATGTCGTAGTAAAGTATGCGCATGTCAAAGCCCTGAGCCCTGCGTGCCACCGCTTGCCCGATGCGCCCCAGCCCTACGATTCCGAGGGTCGCCTCGCAAACATCGGTCCCCAGCAACAGTTGCGGTTCCCAGGTCTTCCACTTGAGCGCGCGCACATAGTTGTCGCCTTCGACTATGCGCCGGCCTGCAGCCATGAGCAGTGCCCATGCCATATCAGCGGTAGTGTCGGTCAGCACGCCGGGGGTGTTACCAACATAGATGCCACGCTCGGTAGCTGCCTGGACGTCAATGTTGTTGTAGCCAACAGCATAGTTGCTGATGACTTTGAGGTTTTCGCCTGCCTCCATGACCTCGGTATCAATCGTGTCGGTTAGAAGGGAGAGCAAACCTTCGCACTTACGAACCTCCTCGATGATCACCGACTTGGGCGGCGGAAGCTGCTCCGACCACACCTTTGCCTCGGCGACTTCTCGCACCATAGCCAGGCCTGCTTCTGGGATGGCGCGAGTGACAAACACTTTCGGTTTGGACATATCGTGATCAGCCCCTGTATGAATTGTGGGTTGAGTAGAGCCAAGCACAGGGCGTTTCCTCCACCATCACATCCCGCAAGCTGTCGCACCAAACCGGGCACAGAAACCATGCTCTGTGACCGCTGGGTGCTAAGTGCCGTCAATCGACATAGGCCACACACCTGCGAGAATCATGCCTGTACGCCGTGTCGTATTTCCAACTGCGATTTACCTGATAAGCGAGTCATCTGGTAGAACTATTTCGGATAAGATCTAAGGCGTAGTACCATCATCAACAGGGCCTGTCCGCGACGACAATACTAGCTAATACTAACAAGCGCACTGCTGACGACGTGTCCAATCATATCATGCTGTGACAAACTTGCCAACAACGCTTTCGGGCTATCAGCCGCTTCCAAGTTTGCCGGTGAAACACACCTCTCGCGGGCACCATACACTATGCATGGTGACGCACGCAGCCAGCCGAATAGCTCTGCGTGCGCCACCTCGGAATGCCAATTTCGTATGGTGCAGCAGATGACGGCTGATGGGCCGTCATCTACCACAGGCTTCGAGTCCACTACTCGAAATAGATTGTGTCGAAGCTGCCTGCCACCCAACTCTTCTCATCGTCGCCGAATGTGATAACGACGCGTCCCTTGACGTTGCCTATGATGTCTTCGTTATCGGGATCCTTCTCCAGAGTCCACTCAGTGACCTCCATTGCGGCTCCCCATTTCGGGTTGACGCTCATTGACCCTTTGCCATCACTCTTTGGATACCAGAAGAAGGCATGAGCGGTGTCAAAGTCCTTTTTGTCCTCGAAGGAGGTGGTGAACTCGCCTGCAGCGCCCTCTTCCAGAGGGAAGCGCAAGTCTATACCAATATCCTTGGACATCGACCCGGTGGGAGTATCCGGAACACCATCTGAAATGTTGAGCTGTGGGCCTTTGTTGCGTTTCTGCACGCGAACAGTCTTGGCCTCAAATGGCTGTCCATTAATCATACCTGCAATTGTACCTTCAGGAATGGATTCGATTGTGGGGGCTTCAGTCCACTCAAACGTCGTTTCTGCCGGCTGTGCCTCGTCGGGCAATTCAGGCAGTTCAGGCAGTTCCACGACATCTGTCACTTCCGCAGGTTTGGGGGTACATCCACAGGCGCCAACGATTAGCAAGGCTGTTACAATCGCCACCACGAGACTACTCACCACTACTTTGTGCTGCATTACTGCTACCTCCTATTGATTTGATACGACACTTATTGGGCACCTTCTGACATCCTGATCTCTGCTGATATCTCCAGTGTAACAGATAAACCCCAGGCGACGCTACAACCGTCAACATTCCCGGGGCTAAGCATCGCAAACAAATTCGTGATCTTCGCCCGATATGACGCGAGTAACTCGGGCAGGCACCGTATCTTTCGATGAACCACTGGGGGGACACACATCCCACCGGGTGAGGCATATCTTTGAGCTTTGGCTGGCAAAACTCGTCGTGCGACCTGCGATAAGCTCTACCGCGGAACAGGCCCAGGATAGCATATACGCGCTTCCACATCGCATACGACAGAAACTGTTTCATTCAGGCGGTCCCCCTCAACACTCCGCCTTCCTGTGAGAGCCGGACAGGACAAGAGCATGCCTGATAGTATAGCAGCGTTTCTGCTGTTAGTACAAGTTACTGTGACAACTGTATAGTTGCCCGCTTGTCAGTCTGCTCAGATATACAGGCAGGTGCGCTACGCATTCCGGTTGCCTTCGATGTGATCAATTTTGGAACCAGACAGCTGTTCAGGTGTTCATATGTAGTACAGCAAGCTCGATTAGAGTGAATCCCGCTCCCCACATAGGGGGTCTAACGGCTGTCAACCTTGTAGGGAGCACCCCGCCGGCAGGTGAGTGGTCGGGAACAGCATTCGCTATGCCGGTGGGTTTTTTTGCCTCGAAACAGGGCATCGCTGAGTTAGTGCTGCCGTTTTATGGCGTACGGTGCAGCGCTGCAATTCCTATCGGCAGCAACCGCCTGACTTCCCGCAGCATCACCGCCCCCACCACAAATGCCAGTAGCAAAGCCAGCCAACAGGCCCGCCCGAGTCAACCCCATGAGCATACATGCCACCACTATGCCCAGCAATCGCCAATCATAAGTCACCCCAAGCCAGGTGAACAACGGAGTCTGCGGCAGCCAGTACGAGCCCAGAGTGACGAGCATAACCAGCATCAGCCCCACCGTCCCCAATGCGATGACCCGTCGGTTTCCAAATAGCCGACTCATTTCGCCCCACAGCGGATTGCTCAGACTGTAGACGAGCATTTTCACCGACAGCAACAGACCCGCCATGGCCACCGGCATGCCGAGCTTGACCACCGCAAAGGGCAGCACAAATGGATAGCCAAGCCCCGCCGAAGCAGTCCACAGTGCCTCTACCCGTGCCAGACGTCTGAGATTTGCAGTGCGGGCCAGCATGCGGCGACCACGTGCCAGATGAAAGCGCATCGGCAACACATGCCTGGCCGGATTGTGCGGCCGCTCTTTTATCATCGCAAACAGCAGTGTGCAAATCGCCGCAGAAAAGCCGCCAGAGCCGAAAATCAGCATGAAGTTGTACGGATACTCCACGCTGCTACTGTCGCTGAGTAGATGCTTGATCCAGAAGCCCACTGCAAAGGAGCCGAGCCCTCCTACCATGTATCGCCAGCCAAAAAATCGCCCTAACCAGCGGGCAGGGAAAGCATCCCGAATGACCGTCATGAAAGGGATCATGCCGTACGCACCACCGCTTGTGGAGGCAAACAGCAGCACTGCAACCGCCATGAAAGTCCATTTGGGATAGTCAACAGCGAAGATTAAGACAAGGCACACCAGCATCATGGACGCAAAACGCAAAATATTCGACAGTCCGTAGTACGGCGCAAGCCGTGGCTTAACTTCCATCTGTCGGCTCAAAAAAATCTGAGGCCAATACCAACCGGCGTTGATAGCTGCATAAATCAAGGCGATCCAGAGGCTGTTACCGGGCATGATACGCATTGCGAACGCCGGCAGCACCGTCTCAGGGTCCAAAAATGCTGATGCCAACAGAACGAAAAGCCCGTTGGCCACTCCCAGAACAAACTGCTTGAGCTCTAGTTTGCTGTCATCATGTGGCGAGACCGGACGCATTCTGTCATGCCTCTTTGCGTGGCACATATGCCGATTCTACTTGGAGCCGGCGCGGGCCGGGTGCAAGGATTGTTCCGCATACCTTCGAGCTATTCCTCTACATGTCACGCCCTGCGAAGCCTCTCTACACGCCAGACCAGAGTAAATCCAAGAGTAATAGACTACTGACGAAAGCTGCATGCCCGATGACGCCGGGCGCGTCCGCAGGGAGGAAGCCACTGCCTCGTATGGCACAGGTGCTCCGGCGGCGGACACGTGTGCGGAGGGGAAATCCGCTACCGTGCATGAGTAGGCGGCGCGCCTGCAGGGAGAAGCTGCTACCGCGCATCATGTAGGTGTTCCGGCTGCACCGAGATCTCGCATGTGGAGAGAAATCTGCTATCCCGTATGGAGAAAGCACTCCGATGACGCCCGGCGCGCATCCGTAGGGAGGAAGCCACTGCCGCATATGGCGCAGGTGCTCCGGCGGCGGTGGACACGTGTGCAGAGGAAGGAATCCTGATATACTGGAGAGAAAATCCACACGCAAAACGCTACACATCTCGTAGTCATATGGCCGACATACTCACCCCGATGCGGCCGTATCTACGTGATGATTACCATGACTACGATGACTACAAGGACTACAAGTCGAGGATATCCCGAATTGACCCGACAATTGACGATAACAATAGACGGCCCTGCCGGAGCAGGCAAGAGCAGCGTAGCACAGGGTGTGGCCCGCAAGCTGGGGTATGTGTACGTAGACAGCGGGGCCATGTACAGGGCTGTGGCCTGGCTCGCCATGCAGGCAGGCCTCAGTGTCGAAGATGACTCTGAAGCCATCACGCGTTTGGCGCAGACAATGCAGGTTGAATTCCGCCCGACTAATGGCGACCAGCATCTCTTCGTAGACGACGAGGATCTTGAACCCCGGATTCGTCTTCCCGAGGTCGGTGCCCTGTCTTCTGCAGTATCGGCCATCCCCGGGGTGCGCGCCGCCTTGCTCGATACCCAGCGCACTCTGGCACGCGAAACCGGTGTGGTCATGGAAGGCCGCGACATCGGCACCGTAGTCCTGCCTGATGCCAGCCTGAAGATTTTCCTGACGGCATCACCTGAAGAGCGCGCCCGCCGACGCCTCGAACAGCTGCGCGATAAGCACCCCGAATTGACGCTGGGGCAGGTACTTGCCGACCAGCGTGAGCGAGACATGCGAGACAGCAACCGTGAGGTAGCGCCGCTTCGCAAGGCCGATGACGCCATCGAAGTGAACAGCGATGGGATGACGCTGGAGCAGGTCATCGAACATATCGTGCAGCTGGCGGAGGGTGCGGATGGCAGATAAGATGCGGAAAGAACCAGAGCCAGTGCGAAGCTGGACCTGGCCCCACTATCGCATGGTACAGTTCTGCCTGCCCAGACTTCTGAAACTGCTCGGAGGTTTCGAAGTTAGCGGGCTGGAAAATGTACCGGCAACAGGTGGTGCCATCATCGCCGCAAATCACACCTCTCACCTGGATCCACCGACAGTAGGTGTAGCGATGCCCAGACGCACCTACTACTTCGCGAAAAAGGAGCTGTTCCAGGTACCAGTTTTCGGCTGGATAATCCGCAAATGTTACGCCTTCCCTGTCGATCGCGAGGGCACAGACCGGATCGCAATCAGAAATGCGGTAAAAATCCTCAAGGCCGGAGAGCTGCTGACACTGTTTCCGGAGGGCGGTCGCAGTCCGGATGGCTCGGTGCAGGAGGGCACTCCCGGCGTGGCCTTCATCGCCAAGCAAGCAGGAGTGCCGATAATTCCGTGTGCCCTCAAAAGCGTGGACCGAGTACTGCCCCGCGGCGCATGGTATCTGCATAGAGGACGCGTTGCAGTGCGTTTTGGAGCGCCGATCGAAGTAGGCACTTTTGCCACGCAAAACAGTGGGAAGTCTGTGCTCAATGCAACTGTTGACGCAGTCATGGCAAGCATCCGACAGATGCGCACAGAGTTGTACGAAAGCGCTGGAGAGCTACCACCGGAGGCCATGAAAACGGCTCAGGTGGCCGCCTCAGATGATGGGAAGATGTCGTCAGAACTCCCTCGCGACACTGAACTGACAAAAGACAGATAGAGCCTGTACCTCATGGCAAGACAGAGAGGTATGTTGATGGAGTGGATGAAGCCCTGACAAAGGAAGAGCCAACACAAATGGACTACGAACGTGGCTGTATAGCCTGTGGCAAGCCGACACTCGGGCCGGGTGCACAGTGCTGTCAAAAATGTGAAGAGAAACAGATACTGACGACTACGGCAGGCGGTATACTCGGCCTCATAGTACTCGCTGCACTCGGCCCACTGTTCAATCTAGGGGCTGGGATTGGAGTAGCTCTGGGGCTTGCAGGCGCCATCGCAGGCGCGCTAATCGCACGAGCTGTCTTCCGCAAAGCTGCGCGTGCGCGCCGTGCCCAAATGGAGCAGTAGCCAGGACAGTAGGCTGTTACCTGCCACAATCTATGACACAATCCATACAACACCGACCCTATATGGAGGAGGCACGCAAATGTTGAAAGCAATCGCAGAGCGCTACAGTTGTCGCTCGTACACCGATGCGCCCGTAAGCGAAGAGGCCGTCACCGAAATAGTTCGGGCCGGGATGAGAGCGCCATCGGGCATGAACGTGCGCCCCTGGCACATAATCGTGGTGCGCGATCCGGACTTGCGCGGCCAACTGGCACAGGTGCACCAGTACTCAGGCTTCTGCGCCCAATCACCGGTGGTGTTTGCAGTCTGCGGAGACGCGCAGGCATCCAGCCACTGGTGGCAGGAAGACTGTGCAGCAGCTATCCAGAACATGCTGCTGCAGGCCACTGACCTTGGCCTGGGCACTTGCTGGATTGGCATCCGTGGCGGTGAGGAGCGAGGCTACGAGCGAGAAGATGCGGTGCGCAAAGTGCTGGAGGTCCCCGACCACATCCGAATACTGGCCCTGATTAGTTGTGGCTACCCGGCCTCCCCCGGTACGCCCAAACCCGCTGGACCGATGGAGCAAGTCCACTACGACGGATGGTGAACAGGTGAGCGCACATATCGCGCAACCGGAGAGGGATGACCATGAGCACCCGTAAACCATGCTTGCTCGGCATAGATTGTGGAACGCAAAGCCTGCGCGCAGTCATCGTGGACGCAGGGGGCAGACTGCTGGCCTCTGCAGCCCGCGAATACCCCATACAGTATCCACAGATCGCCTGGGCCGAGCAAGATGCGCATGACTGGTGGCGCGCGGCCTGTGAGACCGTCCCCAGGGCAATGGCAGAAGCGGGCGTCACGGCAGACGACATCGTCGGGCTTTCAGTGGACGGCACTTCATGCACCGTGGTGGTGACTACTCGTGACGGCAAGCCGCTACACCCGGTCATCCTGTGGATGGACCAGCGAGCACATCGCGAGGCACAGCAGGTCACCGATACCGCTCACCCCCGCCTGAAATACGTCAGCTGGGCTGAATCGCCGGAGTGGATGATACCGAAAGCGATGTGGTTGCGGCACAACCGTCCGGATATCTACGAGCAGGCGGACTTGATCGTCGAGGGTACAGACTGGCTGATGCACAAGCTCACCGGCCAGTGGGCAGCGTCGCTCAACAACGCCACATGCAAATGGAACTACGCCAGTGTGGATGGCGGCTGGCCTACCGAACTACTGGATGTGCTGGGCTTTTCTGAACTGCGTGACAAGTGGCCGGACACAGTACTGGCGATGGGCGAACATGCCGGAGAGTTGACCACAGCAGCCGCAGCCGAGCTGGGACTGCGCCCCGGCACTGCTGTGGCCCAGGGTGGCATAGACGCCTATGCAGCCATGCTCGGCTTGGGCGTAGTGCACCCGGGACGGCTGGCACTGGTGATGGGCACCTCGACCTGCCCGCTTGCGCTGATGTCTGAAGGCATCTTCGATTCGCACCTGTGGGGGCCGTACCCTGACGCGCTGATACCGGGCACCTGGGTACTCGAAGGCGGCCAGACGGCCACCGGAGCTATTGTCACGTGGCTGGCAGACAACTTCGGGTATCGCGAGCAATTCGACGCTGAGCAGCAAGGCCGAAGCCGTTTCGAACTGCTGGACGAAATGGCCGCTGCCACACCACCCGGTGCTGAGGGGTTGGTGCTGCTCGACTACTGGCAGGGCAATCGCACTCCCCTGCGCGATCCGCTGGCACGAGGTGCGATATGGGGCCTGAGCTTGAAGCACGGTATCGGACATATGCTGCGGGCCGTCTACGAGGGCACCGCTATGGGTTGTCGCCACATCCTGGAGGACATGGCTGCCGCCGGTTTCGATACTGAGGAAGTATATGCCTGCGGAGGAGGCACTCGTAGCGATTTGTGGCTGCAGATACATGCCGACATCTGCCGCAAACCGATCCTGCTGACACAGGAGCCGGAGGCAACCGCACTTGGCACCGCGGTATGCGCCGCTGCAGGAGCGGGCCTCTACAGGGACTTAGTCGAGGCATCCGAACAGATGGTCACAGTCACCCGCCGAATAGAGCCGGACGAAGGCAACGCCAGGCTGTATGACACACTTTTCGATAGATACCTGCGGACCTATCCGGCGCTGATGGAGCTGATGCACGAGAGCGCCACGGATGAGCCGCACTGAGGGAGTCGAGCTTTGCGCCATGAGCGAGTCAGACGAGCACAGAGCCCGCAAGAGGCGGCTGAAGCCATCCGTGCTGCCCTGGGGTGCGGGGTGCCGGCAGTTCTGCAGGGCCTGATATCGAGCTACCATCCGATTGACATTGCGATGGCCATGCGTGAGCTCAACACGGAGCAGCGGGAGGCGGTTTTTGGTCTGCTCAGCCCACGCGATGCAGGCGTAGTGCTGGGGGAAGTGGATGATGACGTCACGGTAGACCTGGCCAGTGCCACTGATGATCGCGAATTGGCCGAGATCATAGACACCATGCCCCCCGACGTGGGTGCCGACGTCGTCGGTCTTCTGGACGAACAGATCGTGCATCGCATCCTCGAACGTATTTCTGAGGAGGAAGCCGAAGAGCTTCAGAAGCTGCGCCAGTACCCACCCGACACCGCCGGGGGTCTGATGACCCCAGAGGCCATCCACGCCCCTATGGACGTCACTGCCGGCGATGTCATAAAGCATATCCGCACCCGAGAGATACCTCCCGAAAGCCTCCTGTATATCTATGTAGTGGACGACAACCGGGTGCTGCGCGGTGTCATAGATATGGTCGAGCTGGTGACTGCCGACCTGAATCGACAGCTCCAGGAGGTCATGGTACGTGATGTGGTATCGGTCACGCCTGACGTGGATCAGGCTGAAGCGGTGCGGCTGGTGGACCAGTACGACCTGAGTGCTCTGCCGGTGGTCAACGAAGCGGGCCAACTGCTAGGCCAGGTGACTGTAGACGACATCATAGATGCCCTCCAGCGTGAGCACACCGAGGACATCGCCTTCATGTCCGGAACCAGCCCTCGGGACATCCTCGCTGAGACGAGCATCCACATCCTGATGCTTCGCTTGCCGTGGCTGGCGATCTGTTTTCTGGGCACTCTGGTTTCGGCATGGGTCATCAGCGGCTTCGAGGAGACGTTGAAAACCTACGTGCAGCTAGCTGCCTTCATACCGGTGGTGGCGGCAACCAGTGGCAACGCTGGATTGCAGTCGGCCACAATTGCAGTCCGCTCCCTGGCTCTAGGCTACCTGCAGCAGAAGAGTCTCTGGCGCGTCCTGGTGCGCCAGTTCGCAGCGGGACTGATGCTGGCCACCGCCATCGGTCTAGCTACTGCAGTCGCGGGTTATGTCATCAGTGGCCACTGGCAGATCGGGCTTATAGTCTGCCTGGCGATGATCGCAGCAGTCACCTGGGGTAGTGGCATCGGCGCTATGATACCGCTGATTTTCGACCGTCTGGGCATAGATCCTGCCGTGGCCTCCGGGCCGCTGGTGACGACGCTCAACGATGCGGTCTCAATCCTGATATACATGGGCCTGGCGTCAGCTTTGCTACGCGTCTTGTGAAGATAGCCATATGGCCATGCCACAACATAGCGGAAGTCACAACAGGAGCGCACTGTGCTGACAGGCCGTACTATCAACGGAAAATTGCTCGGCCCCGGCCAGACGCTGGTCTGCCTGGGTGACAGTGTCACCACCGCTCCTGCAGGCTATGTCACCACAGTGAGCCAGACGCTGGCGTTGAAATTCCCTGAGTCTCCCCCATCCGTGCTCAACGCAGGTGCAGGTTGCAATACCGCCGGACATATGCTGGCCCGTTTTGAGCATGATGTGCTGGCACGTAAGCCCCACTGGGTGACCATCATGGCCGGGGTGGATGACACTGTCCACGAGTTACAGACTGCGCGGCAGGCCATCAAGCACGCTCAATCGGAGACGAGCGCAGACCAGTTCGGCATAGCGATCGAACAGATGGTGAGGACTGCAAAAGCAGCAGACGTCAGGGTAGCCCTGTGTACGCCAAACCATGTCGAAGACCACTGGACGGGGGATGAGCGTCTGGCCAACCGATGCCTCCGAGCCAGGACCGCGCGTCTCCATCGCATCGCTGCGCGAGATGGGGTGCTACTGATCCCCACCGGTGAGGTGTTACTGACGGCAGCGCGTGCCGCCGCGGAGCGAAATCAGCCACTACGCCTGACAGATGACGGCCTGCACCCCAACGCGATGGGGCACACACTGCTTGCACTGGCATTTCTGGCTGCGTTCGACTATCCTCTAGATCTCTCCAGCCTCTAGATCTCTCCAGGCTTGCGTAGATACGCTCTACACTGGCAAGCGAGCCACAGGCCCTCATAGACTCACGATTAGGAGGGTGGTGCTCACAAATCCTCTTCTATCCAGTCCAGTCCGTGCACTCCGAGGTAGTCGCGAGAAACGCGGCCTATGCGCGCAACATACCTGCAGTGCATCTGTAGAAAGCTGTAAAAACTGCAGTAGGCCGTAGTAGACCTGTAGCAGACTCGATGGGCAATTGTGTGGCATAGGCTGTAGAGAATGCAATGCTTGTCGGCGATCTGGGCAGCGTGACGGTGTTCATCGGATGAGAGAGGCCTGATGTGGGACGGGCTTTCTGGCGGAGACTCCTCTGTCGCTCACTGTGTGCTACGCTCTATCATCTCCTGCACTTTCGGGTTCCAGTATGTCCAGAGATGATACCATACAAGTATGGACAGAAGCGGCATACACATGGCCGTGAGCACGTATGGCAGGGCCATCCGGGTACGCCGGTAAAGCTCATGCAGCCCTAAGCCCAGCGGCAATACCAGCCCCGGCAAGTACAGGAGCAGGTAGCGGCCTCCCTGGTACACCCCCATGTGAACGAAGACTGACATCCAGATGGCCGAAAGCCAGAGTACTCCGAAGCCTACACAGCTGATCAGCAGCGCGGGTGCCTGCTCGAAACCCAGCCACGGCCACTTGCCCCACCTGCGCTGCACTGCTAATGCCAGGCCCACGATAGCCAGCACACACAGCAACCGCAACAGGTTGTAGACGATCACGTGGCTTTGCGGCGGAAACCATACCACTCCGGCGAATACAGACGCCCACAGCCCGTGAAGTGCCCGCCATAGCAGGGGCCATACTAACCCGTACTGCACTGCCTGCCAGTTGCTGATATCTTCGGGGATACCTCGGTAGCCTCGTGGAAACGGTGTGAATGCGCCATACAGTTCATAATTGCGCACATACCACCAACCGCAAACCACCAAAAATCCTCCGACTATGGCCAGACCTCGCACCCAGAAGTCGGGATCACGGAAGAAGCGCCTGCCATGCTGCCATGCGAGCCACACTCCCAGCACTCCCACACTCGTCGCGATGGTAGATGCTTTCATCAGCGCCCCGAGGCCGGCCAAAGCCCCCAACAGCAGTGCAGTTTGCAGGCTGCGATTGCGCCACCAGTGCACGCTTGCCATATACAGCAGCGCTGCCGATGCCAAAATTGCCCCGGCATCGTTTGTGATGGCACCGGCGTCCACGAAAAGGTTGGGCCACCAAGCCGTGAGTGCCAGTACGAACAGGAAGCTACGCCGATTTCGCCCACATGCATGCCAGAGAACCGGCACCCACAACAGTAGCCCACCAAGCACCATGAATGGTGAGGTCCAACGCAGCGCCCGCATCGCAGAGGCTTCGCCCAGGTGCTCTGTCAACAGGTATACTGGCGTCAGAAGAAGGTAGTACAGCGGCGGATGGAGCTCCAGATTGCCGCCGGTGATTTCCGGATCCTCGACAGGCAGCGCCCAGGTGTGCGCCAGCCAGCGCACATACGGGAAGTGTCGGTTGCTCTCATCCGGCCCCTGGCCCAGCAGCATGACGTAGCTGTATACCACGGCTATAAGCAGATACACCAGCAGTATCAGCCAAACCGCAGGGTCCCTCAGAGGGCGGTAGACACTCGTCTCCCTCAGTGTGCCCGGACAGACCGGGCCGTTGTGCGGTGCTTCAGACATGTCGCAATTCCTGTAGTATGCCCTTCTCCCGTCCAGCCCCCGTCAAATGGCAAATAACCGGTGCACAAAAGGCTCCCTGCTATTAGCTTCATGCAATCCAAATGGCTATTTTCGAACGGTTGCTCCCAATCTGCTGCCGCATGAAGTCATTTGACTTTGCCTCTCAAACCACTTATAATATGTCGAGAAGTACTGTTGAGTCAAAGTCGGATTTAGGGGTTCAGTTTGGTGCCCGGTTTTATGGCACCCCGGGAGGATATCCAGATGGCTGATGATCTCGAGCACGGAGAAGAGCAGGTTGAGAAGCCAGAAAAACCTGAGCCGGCAAGTAGTAATCTACCAGCCGATGATGATGACCTGGAGATTGACTTAGGCCCGATGATCGCTCAGCCCAGGGGTGGCTACCGCGCCACCACCGTGGTGTTGCTAATCATCGTCCTCGCCATAGCGGCCACAGCAATTCTGTACATGCGTCATGTCCAGCAGGCCCGTGAAGCGGAGATCAAGGCGCGAATGGAACGCGAGGAGCAGTACAAAACGTGGCTTGGGCACGTTTCCGCCGATGTGACTGAAGCGATTGCACTGGCTAAGACAGGCCAGATGACCGATGCCCTGGCACTGTTGGATAGAGCCGAACAGAAGCTGACCATGATTGGTACTCAGGCAAACGAGGCCAGTGACCACCAGTGGGCGGCTTTCTCCATATCCAAAAAACAGGCTCTGTTGACCGCCAAACGGACTATCGCCGAGGAGTATGAACGCTATCAGAAGGCGATTGACGAGGCCCTGGGCAATCTCGGCAGCAAATTTAGCGGCGTTGATTTGGGCAAGAGCACACCAGCATCATCATCTGACCAGTCAGCGAGCCAGGAAGATACTACGCTACCGGAACAGGACCCGACTGAGGAGGCTGTGGATTCCTCATCTCAACCATCCGACAGCGCTCAAGAGATCTCCCCATCGTCAGCTGACAGTGAGCAGGCGCCGACTGAAGCTGAACCGGTACCATTTGCATCACAGGGAGAGCTGTAGTCCTCATAACACTGACCCTCTTCCATCGCTGTTGTGGCTGCACGATGGCCGCAATTATAAGTCATATGCTTTTCTCGACACAGCCGAGATGCGAACGCGAATTGGAGTAGGGTCAAAGCGCAGTACCTGCTGTAGGTTCCGGCAGCAGGCCGCGTCGTTGGTCTTAAGCTTACGGTACTTAGTAGATGAGCTGGCGCGCGTCGGGCAAATGCTATCGAGGCCTACCAACACGAAGGCACTTACAGGCACGAGGCACTTAACAGGAGGTTTATGGTTTGGCGGCAGCAAAAAGACGTGTAGTACAGCAAGTGGCAAAGCTTCTGTCCAAAAGTCCTGTTTCTCGAGAAGAAGTTTTGGAGGTGCTCGCCGAACTGGGCGAACAAGCCACAGCCGCCCTGCTGGAAACTCTACAAGATAACGACTATAGAGTGCGAATGGCAGCCGCTAAATACCTGGGAGAACTTCGCGAAGCAGTTGCTGTTCCCGCATTAGTCGAGAGTCTCAGCGACTCTAGCAAGAACGTACAACGTCATGCTGCCGACGCACTGACTAACATCGGCCAACCAGCAGTGGAACCACTTCTCGATGCGCTAATCGGCAAAGACCAATCGGCCCGCAAATGGGCCGCTGAAGCCCTCGGCAACATCGGCGACCGTTCTGTCGCTCTCGAGCTTGTGAAGCGCCTCACCGATCCCAACATCGAAGTGCAGCGAGCCGCCGTCACTGCTCTGGGCGAGCTGAAGAACAAAAAGGCCATCGAGCCGCTGGTTGAGGTGCTGGAGACTGACAACGTAGAACTGGCCAAGGCGGCCGCCGAGGCCCTGGGCAAGATCCGCAGCGATATCGCCATAGAACCGCTCATCCGTGCGCTTTCATCGCCCAGTATTGACGTACAAGCAGCCGCCGCCACAGCCCTGATGCAAGTGGGCTCTGGATGCGTCCCCTATCTGCTGGAGCAACTCGAGAGCCCCGATTACGTGGTGCGCCGATGGGTGGCCGAAATACTTGGTGAGATCGGCGATGAGACAGCTCGTGAAGCGCTTATCGTCGCCCTTGATGACCCCAATACTCGAGTCGTACACTATGCTGCCATCTCGCTCGGGAAGGTCGGCAAGCCATCAGTTATCCGTTATCTGGCTGCACTGCTAGAACACCCCGATAAAGACGTACGTTGCGCTGCTGTCGAGGGTCTGGCTCATGTAGGCAGCCACCAGACCGTGCAATACCTGTCTGCAATGCTGCAAGACGAGGACTGGGTGACACGCCTTACTGCGGTACGCGGACTGGGCAATGTCGCTTCCCGCACCTGCCTGGCACCACTTATCGGAGCTCTCTCCGACCAGGAATGGAGCGTGCGCAAACACGCGGTGGACGGGCTGGCTCGAGTTGGCATCCGCAAGGGCGCAATGGATGCACTGATAGCCATAGCAGATGATGTCAGAGTCTCCGTGCGCCGGTCAGTAGCTTATGCGCTTGGCGAATTAGGTGATAAGACTTCCATTCCAGTACTACGCAAATTGACCTCTGACGCTGACGACAAAGTGCGTGAAGCGGCCGAGGCTGCTTTGACCAAGTTAGATCCACTGTGCCCCGAACCGGAAGACTGATCGCCGCCCTCTGTCGGACTAAGCCGCCGTACTAAACCGGGCAAATCCCACGAGGCCCTGTGAAACTCCGGCCTCTGTCCACACTCTCACCAGGCCACATCTGCAGTCAATCCCCATTGCCACGGATGAGAATTTTGCGGTCCAGTCACTCGTTCGCGCCGTCTCCCGCAGCATCTACTCTCCTGCACAGCAACCTGTGCAAAAGCAGTCCATCGGAAGATGCTTGCACGTCCGCCACAGGGATAGCTACAAGTGACCAGACAAGCTCACGCAGCCCCCTTCAACCCGTGTAGGTGCACAACCTCGATAAGACTTATACCGTTTTTGCTATACATACTGTTACAATGCTCAGCCACCAGTTGCTGTTGCGAAGGTTGCAAACCTATCTGCTCTTGTCATATAATGGTGCCGTATTAGCGCTCTATCACTGCAGCACTACCACCGTCTTGTCGAAAGGGGGCCTCCCCGTGAAGGCGCTGCTACCCACCATTGTCGTCGCAGTCCTATTCGCCTTCTTCGTTATGTCTGCCCTGTCTGGATGTCAGCCCACTTCCGTAACTCCGGTGGGCCAACTGAAACCGCAAGACAAGGCGCTGTCGGATGAACAATCGGCTATGCTCCAGGAGATCCTGGAATTTCAAAGAAACACCGGTCAGGGCATGAGCCAGTTGCTGGCTGACCTGGAAGCGCAACGAGCCGCCGAATCGGCCGCCAAGGGGCCACACCCGTTGGTGCTCGATCTGGCTGTCGCTCAGCAGTTGGCTGCTGAAGCCCAAAAGACCGATGACAGCAAGCAACTGACGACCCTTCTCCGTAGGCTACAGTCTACTATCATCAGCATGATGGCCGAAACACCGGCTGGGATGATGGTACGACAGTTGGAGCGAGCCCGACTTGCCCTGGCGCTGGAGCAGCCTTCAGCAGAAGATCTGTCACAGGCGTCCAAAGCGCTCATGGGCGCACTCAACAGCGGCCTGGATATAGAACCGCCTGAGTTGGTGCCTCCGGTGCTGACCCGACTGGAGGCGGCCAAAAAGAAGCTCGATGAGGGTGACGCCGGGGCAGCACGCCAGCTAATCATCGAGGCCCAGGAACAGGCATCCGGGCATCAACTGCATTTGATCCTGCGCAAGGCGCTGGCGGCCGTCAAGGGCGCTGAAGAGGCGCTTAACCGCGATGCACCACAGGTAGTCAAGGCGGAAGTCGCCGAACTGGCAGCTATGCTGGATAAAGTGACCTCTATCGCTGTAGTCAAGACCGTTGATACGACACAGGAATCTGCCAGCTCTCCAACCGCAGACACAACGCCTCAAGCCCCAAGCACATCGAGTGAACCTTCGGAGCCAGCTAGTGTTCCTGCACAACCGGCACCTACCGCCACACCTGCAGCACCCGAGCACCCCACGACAGCCGCCCCCTCGGCCCCCGACACGCCGACCACATCAACCGGGCGCTAGAACGGACGATAACCGCACGGCCGGGCCCATAGAGCTCCATGGAGTAAAGCCGACGGTAAAGCGAGACGCTGAATGAATTCGAGTGGCTTTTGTCATCTTCACAATCACACTGAATACAGCCTGCTTGACGGTGCAGCGAGGATTGTCGACCTGGTGGATCGTGCTGTTGAACTGGAAATGCCAGCACTGGCGATCACCGACCATGGTGCGATGTACGGGGCCATAGAATTCTACCAGCAATGCCTCGAACGTGGTATCAAGCCGATAATCGGTTGCGAGCTGTACATGGCGCCCGTCAGTCGTCACGAGAATACTGGAGGGCAGCAATCGCTACCTCACCTGGTGCTGCTGGCCACCGACCACACAGGCTATCGCAATCTACTCAAGATAATCACCGACGCTCACCTAAACGGGTTCTACTACAAACCTCGCGCCGACTTTGAATTGCTGGCTCAATACCCGGAAGGGCTGATAGCTACAACGGCCTGTCTGCAGGGCGGCGTATCGCAGCGCCTGCTGAACGAAGACGAGACTTCAGCACGGCAATACCTGGGGCAGTTGCAGGAGATTTACGGTCACGACAACGTCTATCTGGAATTGCAAGACCACGGCATCCCCGAACAACGCAGGGTGAACGAAGCCATCATCCGCATGGCTCACGACACACAGACGCCGCTGGTGGCCACCAACGATGTCCACTACGTGCGCCAGGAGGACGCCAGGCTGCATGATGTGCTACTGTGCATCCAGACCGATAGCACCCTCGACGAGCCTAACCGGATGCGTTTTGACACCCAGGAATTCTACCTGAAGAGTCAGCAGGAGATGGAGCAGCTTTTCGGCTCAACTCCCGAAGCAATCTCGAATTCGCTCCAGATAGCCGAGCGCTGCAATCTGGAGCTGGAACTGGGTAAGCTAAACCTGCCCAAACTTGACGTTCCTGACGGCTACACTCCCGAAAGCTATCTGCAACAGCTATGCGACGAAAATGTTGAGGGGCGGTATGGACAGCGCCCTACAGAGGTCCTGCAACGCCTGGAATATGAGCTGGAAGTCATCGCCAGGACCGGCTACACGGGCTACTTTCTAACCGTCGCTGATTTCATCCGTGAGGCCAAAGGAAGAGGTATTCTGGTCGGTCCGGGACGGGGCTCGGCTACCGGAAGCATAGTATCGTATCTGCTGGGCATCACCGATGTGGATCCCCTCAAATACCATCTGATTTTCGAACGAATGCTGAACCCCGAGCGAGTCAGCCCACCAGACATAGACCTGGACTTTCCCGACGACCGTCGAGAAGATATCATCAACTATGTGCGAGAAAAATACGGCGCCGACCATGTGGCACAAGTGATCACCTTCAGTCGCATGGGCCCGCGAGCATCGATTCGCGACGTCGGCCGTGTCATGCAGATACCGATGGACACAGTGAGCGCCGTACTCAGGCAGATGCCTGAAGGCCCCAAGGGTACGATCTCTGATGCACTTACCGACTCTTCTGAGCTAGCCCAGATGGTCGAGGCCGATCCGGAGATCAAACAGTTCATCGAATTTGCACGGGATGTTGAGGGGCTGGCCCGTCACGTCTCAGTGCATGCCGCTGCAGTAGTGATTTCCGACCGGCCGCTTACCGATGTTGTGCCCCTGTGCAAGGCCAGTCGTGGTGAAGCCATCACGACCCAATACTCGATGGATGATGTGACTGCCTGTGGTCTCGTCAAGATGGATTTCCTGGGCCTGAAGACGCTGACGGTCATCGGCAATGCCTTAGAGGCCATAGCGGAAAACCACGGACACCAAATTGCTCTCCATGACATCGGCCTTGATGATCCTGCCGCATACGAACTGCTGTGTCGCGCCAGTACCGCTGCGGTCTTCCAGCTCGAAAGCGAAGGAATGCAGAGCTTGCTCAAGCAACTGCAACCGGCCCGCTTCGAGCACATCATCGCTCTGGTAGCTCTCTACCGCCCCGGGCCCATGCGTCACGCTCCCGAGTTCTGCGCAGGCCGTCATGGGGAAACCATACGGTATCTCCACCCCTCACTCGAGCCAATCCTCGAGGAGACCTATGGCGTCATACTGTACCAGGAACAGGTGATGAAGATCGCCTCGGATGTGGCGGGATTCTCCATGCCGCAAGCCGAAATCATCATGCGCGCTATGGCCAAAAAAATGCATGACAGGATGGCCCAGATGAAGCCCCAATTCATCGAGGGTTGTGTGTCAAACGGTGTCTCTGAAGAGATTGCCGAGGCCATCTATGGACGCATGGAAACCTTCTCTGACTATGGCTTCAACAAATCACACAGTGCCGCCTACGCGTTAGTGGCATACTGGACGGCCTACCTGAAGGCCAACTATCCGGCAGAGTTCATGGCTGCGCATCTGAGCACGGTGATGGACAGCGTAGATGACGTTGCCAAGTATGTCATGGAGTGCCGCAGGATGGGCCTGACCGTCCGCCCCCCTTCGGTAAACTTCTCTCAGTCTGCATTCTCGGTCACAAATGGCGCTGTTGTATTCGGCCTGGCTGCCATTCGCAACTTCGGCAAAAGCTCTGCAGAAGCAATCGTCAGAGAACGCAAGGATGGCGGCCCATATCGCGGTCTGTATGATTTCTGTCGGCGTCTTCCTGCCCGCGAGGTGAGCAAAGCCGCTCTCAAGCTGCTGATTCAGGCAGGTGCCTTCGACGAATTTGGTGACCGCAATGCGCTGCTGGCGGCCCATGAGGTAGCCGCCGCAGCCGGCCAGAAACGACAGGAAGACCAGGATATCGGCCAGAGCTCTCTGTTTGACAGTGCCGATACGGCAGTCGAAGAGACACAAGAACAGTTGCCCAACGTGCCACCTATCAGCGATGAGGACAAGCTTGCCACCGAAAAAGAGATCCTGGGCATGTACATCACTGACCATCCGCTCATCCGTGCACAGGAACGAATGGACGGCTGTTGCACTTGTCCTATAGAGGAACTGAGCCAATTTCCTGACAATGAAACTGTGATTGTCGGTGGCATGATAGGTGAAACCAAACTGCATACGACTTCCAACGGCTCTGTGATGATGTTCATGACCTTGGAAGGCATGGAACAGGATCTGGAGGTCACCCTATTTCCCAAGGTGTATAACACCTACAAGGAATTGGCGATAAAAGGTGACATCATCCTGGTAGAGGGACAGGTGCAGAGGCGAGGCCGGACTGCCGCCGAGGGGGATGAGATCGTAGATGTCAAGCTGCTGGCCAAAAGATTGCGGCCTCTGCAGGGGGCCAGGCCACTGTCGGACAAGCGTAGAAGTGAAGCCGATGCTGCTCGTCAACGCCAAAAGAAGATAGTGGACACGCAGTTGCACAGACCTACGATGCCCCAGGTGCATATCGAGATGGATATCACTATGGCTACGTCAGAGGCGCTGCAGCAGTTACAGCAGGTCATCTGCACTTACCCAGGTAGTCAATCGGTCATCCTGGAGTTCCGGCAAAACGGTGTGTGCCGCCGGGTGAATTTGGGGACCAAATACCAGGTCAACTGCGACCCGAAGCTGGTCGCTCAGGCCCGCCAGGTTAGTGGTGTCATCGCTGTCTGGATGTAGAAGCCACCGCACTGCAGTCATCTGTGGGTGCTACTGTTATCGCGTTGTTGCGAGCGCACGCTTGGCTTGCCAAGCTCACCCTGCCCCACCTATACTAAACGATGGTCCCAACCCTGGTTACGAAGACCGTAAATATTGACCAAAAACCATTCTCAGACATCAGCGACTTGTACATGATGCAGGTATCTGAGGCACCTGACGGGCGGTACCGCAAATGGCTGAACTGATGCAAATCATAGATGCCTCGCGCAGCGCAAGCCCTCAACTTGAGGCGCTGCGCAGCCGTTCTCTGGCCGATCTGCCGCCCGATTTGGAGGAAGCCACTCGCGAGATAGTGAACCGCGTCCGCGAATATGGTGACGAAGCACTGGTAGACTATACTCGCCGCTTTGACTGTCCCGGCTTTTCCGACGACAGATTGCTTGTATCTCCAGAAGAAATACAGGATGCCTACTCGCAGGTGCCTCTCGAGTGGATGGGTGCTTTTCGCAGAGCTCGCGAAAACGTGTTGCGTTACCATGAGCAGCTCCTCCCCCGCTCCTGGCTGCAGGATTTCGATGGTCTATTTCTCGGTCAGCGTGTCAGGCCTCTGGCGTCAGTGGGAGCATACGTACCGGGTGGGACTGCGCCCCTGCCATCTACAGTATGCATGACGGTGATGCCAGCAAAAGCCGCCGGTGTAGGCCGTATTGCGGTCGCCACCCCGCCGAGCCGCGATGGCGATGTGAACCCCTACATAGCTGTTGCTGCTGCTGAATGCGGTGTACACGAACTCTACCGCATGGGTGGTGCCCAGGCAGTGGCCGCCCTCGCTTTCGGCACCGAGACAGTTGAGCCGGTGGATAAGATAGTTGGCCCAGGCAATCCATATGTGATTCTGGCCAAGAAGCAAGTCTTCGGGCGTGTGGGTATCGAAGCGCTACCAGGCCCCAGTGAGGCGGTAATCATCGCCGATGATACAGTGCCGACAAGCCTGGCCGCCGCTGATTTGCTCTCCCAGGCAGAGCACACGGGTGACAACACAGTAATCCTGATAACCGACAGCGCGGATTTCGCGTACGAAGTCCGCGACGAGGCCTACCAACAAGTAGAGCAACTGCCCCGACAGGAACTGACAGCTCAATCGTTGGCCGACTATGGCGCCATAGTGGTGATGAGCGATCTCGCAGCCGCGGCCGAGCTATCCAATCAGATTGCCCCAGAGCATCTACAGCTTCTCGTGAGCGAACCACTGGTGCTGCTTGAACAGATCGAAAACGCCGGCTGCATTTGTCTCGGTGCACTGACACCGGTGCCTCTGGGCGACTACGCTGCCGGCCCCAGCCATGTTCTCCCAACCAACGGCACCGCACGTTTTTCTTCAGCACTCAGCACTGACGATTTCCTCAAGAAGTCTTCACTCATATATGCAACCCCACGCGGCCTGCAACGTCTCGGCACTGATGTGTGCAGATTGGCCCAGGCCGAGGGGCTCGAAGCCCATGCGCGATCTGTACAACTGCGACTGGATACCGAGCAAGAAGGCGGCAAGTAAGATGACCCAACGAACTGCCAGCATCTCCCGTGAGACAACAGAGACACAAATTTCACTCGAGCTGAATCTCGACGGTACCGGCAAATATGACATCAGCACGGGTGTGCCTTTTTTTGATCATATGCTCTGCCATGTGGCTAAACACGGCATACTGGACTTGCGGCTGGAGGCCAAAGGCGACCTAGAGATCGATGCTCACCACACCGTCGAGGACGTCGGCATCGTACTGGGGCAGGCACTTGCCCAGGCTATAGGTGACAAACGTGGAATTGTGCGTTACGGATCCGCTCTGTGCCCCATGGATGAGGCGTTGGTGGGTGTAGTTCTCGACTTATCAGGGCGTAGCTTCCTGAATTTCGATCTGCAGCTACCAGCCGCGCAGGTCGGCACGTTCGACACTGAACTGGCAGAGGAGTTCTTCCGAGCACTGGCTGACAATGCACGGATGAATCTCCACATATGGCAGCAGTACGGCCGCAACACTCATCACCTGCTTGAGGC
>JAAYSP010000178.1 GCA_012518355.1 candidate division WS1 bacterium
ATGTTGACGATAGGCGTACCGCGAGCAGTGCGACTGGCAAGCGGCACCTGATATGCCTTGGCCCGGTACACTCGCCCCTGGTCAGTGAAGAACAGCAGCAGGTGGTGGGTGCTCGCCACGAACAGGTCGCGGACGCTGTCCTCTTCTTTCTTCGACAGTGCCACGATGCCGCGCCCGCCGCGGTGTTGAAGCCGATACGTGTCAAGAGGCATACGCTTTATGTAGCCATCGCGGGTGATGGTGATGGCCATGTCCTCGCGGGCGATCAGGTCCTCCATCTCGATTTCGTTGGCTTCCTCGGGGACGATGCGGCTGCGTCTTTCGTCGCCATGCTCGCGCTTGATGCGGCGCAGCTCGGAGATGATGACATTTGCTTTTTCCTCTTCGCTGGCCAGGATAGCCTTCAGACCGGTGATCTCCTCTTCGAGAGCGTCATGCTCCTTCTGCAGTTCGATGCGCGATAGGCGTGTGAGTTGGCCAAGCTGCATGGACAGGATACTTTCCGCCTGCTTTTCAGTGAAGCCGAACTGCTCCATCAGGCCACGACGGGCTGCTGACCGGTTGTCGCTGGCACGAACCAGTGCGATGATTTCGTCCAGCACATCCAGGGCCTTGATCAGGCCCTCGACGATATGCAGCCGGGCCTCGGCCTTGTCCAGCAGGAACTGTGTGCGGCGAGTGACGACTACACGGCGATGGTCCAGGTAGTGCTGCATCAGGTCCCTGACGCTGCACATGCGTGGGACCAGCTTGTCGCCATCAGGCACCAGTGCCATTGCGTTGACATTGAAGGCGCGACGCAGGTCAGTGCGTTTGTACAGTTGATTGAGCACCACATTGGGATTAGCAGTCTGTTTGAGCTCGATGACTACGCGCATGCCCTTGCGGTCGCTTTCATCACGCAGGTCAGAGATGCCCTCTATCTGGCGCGATTCGTGCATTCGAGCGATCTGCTGCAGGAGAGAAGACTTGCTGACCTGATAAGGCAACTCTGTGACCAGGATAGCGTTGCGGTTACGATCCAACGGCTCGATACTGGCGCGGGCCTGCATGACCACCCGTCCATGGCCGGTGTCGTAGTATTCACGGATCCCCTTTTGCCCCAGTATGTAGCCCGCAGATGGGAAATCAGGGCCGGGCATGATGCTCATGAGCTTGCGAGTAGATAGGTCCGGATCGTTGAGCAGTGCGATGAGGGCGTCGCAGAGTTCCGACACGTTGTGGGGAGGTATTTCGGTTGCATAGGCCACTGCTATCCCCGAGGCGCCGTTTGCCAGCAGGTTCGGGAACATGCCGGGCAAGACAGTGGCTTCCTGGATACGCTCATCAAAGTTAGGCTGCCAGTCCACAGTCTCCTTGTCGAGGTCCTCGAGCATAGCAAGGGCTACAGGCGACATGCGCGCTTCGGTGTACCGAGGTGCACCTGCCGGATCACCATCCACTGAGCCGAAGTTGCCCTGCGGATCCACCATGGGGTAGCGGGCGTTGAAATCCTGGCCCATGCGCACAAGTGTGTCATAGATGGATTGGTCGCCATGAGGATGGTACTTTTTCATCGTCTCGCCGACGATACTGGCACACTTGACGTGCGAGCGATCTGGATACAGCCGCTCGTCGTTCATCGCCTGCAGGATACGGCGCTGTGAGGGCTTCAGGCCATCGCGCACATCGGGGAGCGCTCTTGCCGTGATGACGCTCAGGGCAAAGCGGCCGTACGATTCGCGCATCTCATCTTGCAGCGGTATTTGTTCGATTTGCCCGACAGGGTTTTCTCGATCCAACTCTGACATCAAATCTCTCCTGACAGTACTGCGTCCAGCGAGTCACCGACAAGTGTCACGTGTGCGGATTCCCGAATTAGAAGCAGATGGTTACGGTGGGCTGTATGTGGATACGGCCGGGCCCCCAGTCGTTGGTGACCTGGGCCGCGATGGTGTTCAGTTGATTGCCCCCGTGCATGTATTCTGTGACATCTACGCGCAGCGGTATGTAAGCCCGATCCACGCGCTTTTCTACGGCTACCGGACAGCCGTTGACGTACACTTCGTAGCCGTCGTCACCGAGTATCAGTAGCTGCGTTCTGGTTACCGCGCCGCCCGTGGAAAATGAAGCTCTGAAATACGCGGTGGAGTACTCGGGCATTCCGCCTGGCGGCTGGACTGTGGCATAGCTAGTGCCTCTCCATTCCAGACTCAGCCCCGGTTCGGCAAAGCTCCAGCCACGTGGCACCACGTACATGGACTCCAGTGAAGAGCCTATGGGCATGGCGGCAGATGAGGTCGTCCATGCCGGAGCGGGTTTGCCTTGAGGGTCAGCCGCTCTGGGCACATCGGCACTCTCGCGCTCATCGAGTTTGTCAGTGGTGATCCACTTCAGTTGTGTTGGTGGCCAGGTCAACTCTGCCTCACCCATCACCAGTAGACCGAAATTCCTGGCGCCTCGTATGGCTGCCACGGCCAGAGAGTTGGAGCCGTCTCGCAGGCGGCCAGTGATGTCTACGGTGGTGAGAGTGCCGGGCTTGTCGAGTTCCAGCAGTTGCTCACCGTTCAGGTATACTACCGTCTCGTCTCCATAGCTGCAGAGGCGTAGAGTTGCAGCTTTGACTTGCCCATCTACGTGGAGGATGCGTCGGAAGTAGACAGCCTTACCTGCTTCGATATCCTCGGTTGCCCATATGAAGGGCCAACGGTACTGGTCTGTCGGTCTGATTTCATTCGGGTACGGGGCTGATGTGCCGATACGGACTGGCTTCCATGTGTCCGATTGTTCGATATCTCGGAATTCGGTCCAGTGTTCACCTGGCGCAGTGCTCCACTGCCACTGCGCCATGATGCCCGAAGGGATACGTTCGTAGACCGGTCTCGACATTTGGGCAAGAGCTACAGTTGCCATGCACAAACCAAGCAAGACGACTGACACACGCGTGATCATCATCTTCACCCCGCAGAGTGGGTTTGGTGGGTGGCACACCGCCTGAAAACAACTTGAAAGCAACACGTTACGACGCTGACGTGGAGCGTGCAGGCGGCCAGAAAAGTGGGGCCTGTGCCCACATGGCTTATGCCCACAGGTCCAGATCGTGCGCTACTTTGGCATGCTCGACCAGGAAGCTACGCCGGCGCGGCACATCATCGCCAAGCAGAGTACTGATGATTCGGTCAGCTTCCTCTGCCTGCTCGACGGTTACCTGGCGTAGCACGCGGTTTTCCGGATCCATGGTGGTATCGGCAAGGTCAACGGCATCCATTTCTGAGAGACCCTTGAAGCGGTTGACCACCACGTCACGGCTCTTGATTTGCTCCAACAGCTTTTCGAGTTCCTGTTCATCGAGCGCATAGTAGGTGGAGCCTTTGGCTTTGACCCGGAAAAGCGGTGGCTGGGCGACGTACACGCAGCCCTTTTGCAGCAGTGGCATCATGTAGCGGAAAAAGAACGTCAGCAGCAGTGCGCTGATGTGTGAGCCGTCTATGTCAGCATCAGCCATGATGATTATGCGGTGATAACGTAGCTTTTCCAGGTCGAACTTGCTGGTAGCTTCGGCATCGCCGTTGTCACCGTTTTCGTTGTTTGGCGCGATACCTGCGCCAAGTGCGGTGATTAGCGACATATATTCTTCGTTATCGAGTACCTTGTCGAGGCGTGATTTTTCTACGTTAAGTGTCACACCGCGCAGAGGCAGTATGGCCTGGTATCTGCTATCGCGAGCCTGCTTGGCATTGCCGCCTGCAGAGTTACCTTCCACGATGAACAGCTCACACTCGGCGGGATTACGGCTGGCGCAGTCGGCGAGCTTACCCGGCAGGCCACCGCTCGACAGTGCTGTCTTGCGAGTGGCCTCAGCAGCACGTCGCGCGGCATCCTGGGCCCGCGCAGCGGTGGTAGCTTTGGTGACTATACGTTTGGCCACCCGCGGGTTCTCTTCCAGAAAATCGCGGAGCCCTTCGCCGACGATGGAGTTGACCAGCCCCTCGACTTCGGAGTTACCCAGCTTAGTTTTCGTCTGCCCCTCGAACTGCGGGTTGATTATCTTGATGTTGATGACCGCGGTCATGCCTTCGCGCACTTCGTTGCCTGTGAAGTTGCGCTCCTTCTCTTTGCGCAGTCCTTGCTCGAATGCGTAGACGTTGATGGTTCGTGTAGCCGCGGTCTTGAAGCCCGACAGGTGTGTACCGCCCTCGATCGTGTGGATAGAGTTGACGTAGCTGACGATGTTTTCGTAGATGCCATCGGTGTACAGGATGGCGATCTCTACATCGAGGTCATCACGCTCGCGGCGAAAATATATCGGCTTATGGAGCGACTCCTTGCCCTCGGCAAGGGCCTCGACGTATGCCTTGATACCGCCTTTTTCGACCCACCGCTCCTCACGGAAGCGGCCTGGACGCTCGTCTCTGAGCGTGATAGTAACTCCACCGGCAAGGTACGCCAGTTCGCGCAGCCGGTTTGCGATGGTGTCATAATCGAACTCAAGTTCATCAAAAACCTGATCATCAGGTAGGAAGCGGATGTAGGTACCGCGCTTGTCGGTGGTGCCGATTTCTTTCATCTTGTCACGAGGCAGGCCGCGGTCGTAGGCCTGGTAGTAGCGTTTGCCATCACGAGACACTTCGACTTCAAGCCACTCGGAGAGAGCGTTGGTGCATGACACACCCACTCCGTGCAGGCCGCCGGAGACCTTGTAGCCGCCGCCCTCGAACTTGCCACCCGCGTGCAGAGTGGTCATGACCACTTCCAGAGCTGGCCGCTTTTCAGTCGGGTGTATGTCTACGGGAATGCCTCGACCATTATCGCGGACCGAAATGGAGCCGTCGGCCATGATGATCACTTCAATGCGATCACACTCACCGGCGAACGCCTCATCTATGCTGTTGTCAACCGCTTCGAACAGGATGTGGTGCAGTCCGAGCTTGCCGGTGGAGCCTATGTACATCGCGGGGCGTCGCCGTACGCCTTCGAGTCCCTTGAGTACCTTGATCTGTTCTGCGTTGTAGGTGTCCTTGGCTTGCGGCATCTACTATCAGTGCTCCTCAATTGGGATTGTCATTTCGATATCGCTCCTGTGCCTTCACACAAAATGCTGGAGCATGGTGGCCGATGAAACACAAACGAACAGTCCGGGGGCACAACGATTGTTAGTTTCGACAGTGTAACGAGACCGTGCGGTGAGGCCCCAGGGCCGGTAGCGTGCTACCCCGTGCAACCGCTTGCCGGAGGGAAAATCTAACCGTTTCAAACCGCTTATATTATACTGCATGAAGGGCTTTGAAGTCAAGTGAAATGGGGACTCCAGGAGGTAGTTGGTACGACGAGGTTTGATTATGTTTTCGAGAGAATAGCTATACAAAATATAGGGAAAATCTATCTAGTCGCCGTCTCACCCGTCGAAGCTGTCTCGAGGTCTGAGAAAGGCAGGTGGCAGTGTATGCCCATGCGCGCAGAGAGGGTGTGAATTGATGCAAGAAAATACTATTATGTACGCAGGTTTGCCGTCAGTAATGGAGAAGCATAAGGGCGACTTTTACGGCTTCGAGTAGTGACAAATTCTGGGCTCGGTATTTCCGTAGCAAACGGAACGAAAGGGAGTGGCACTATGTTTGGCGCTGATGAGACGATTCGAGTGGGCATGATAGGATGCGGGGGCAATGCACGTAGCCACATGCGCCGGTTGCTGCAGATGGATGGCGTCAAGATCGTCGGCCTCTGCGACCCTACGGAAGCAGCCATTGCGGAGGCGAAAAAGCTCGACAAGTCACTGGCACCGGTACGTAAGTTCACGGACTACCGCGAGATGCTGGACAAGGTGAAGATGGACGCGGTAGAGATATCCACCCCTCACACGGTACACTTTGAGCAGATCATGGCGTCACTCGATGCCGGTTTGCATGTGCTTTCCGAGAAGCCGATGGTCTGCACAGTGGACCATGCCCGACAGGTGGTCGAGAAAGTAAAGCAGAGTGGCCTGACGATGGGGGTAGCATATCAGCGGCACACGCAGGCTGCATACCGATACTGCCGAGAAATCATCAAGTCTGGGGAGGTTGGTGCCTGCAATTTCGTCAGCTGCTGGCAGTCACAGCAGTGGTACCGCAGCCAGGTTGAGCGGGGCACGTGGCGGTCGAAGATGGAGTGGTCCGGAGGTGGCCAGCTAAATGATTCGGGCAGCCATCTGGTTGACATAGTGCTGTGGATGACTGATCTGCAGCCCGTGGAAGTTTTTGCTTACCAGGACAACATGGGCGCCGAGGTGGATGTCCTGTCCGCCATCTCTGTCAAGTTCGAGGGCGGTGCATTGTGCAACTTCTCTATCGTAGGACATGCGGTCAATTTCGCCGAGCAGATCAGCATGTTTTGCGACAAAGCCACTCTGGCGACAGAGGGTGAGGAAGTCTGGTACTGGGAAGACGATACCAAACAAGTAATCAAGGGCAAGAAACTGGGACGCACCTGGGACCCGGACAGCAACTTCATAAGCGCGCTGCGGGGTCAGGAAGAGCTTCAGGCGACCGCTGAAGATGGATTGAGGGTAGCGCAGTTAAGCGAAGCAGTGTGGGCTTCAGCAGCGTCAGGGAAGCCAGAAGCGGTGAAGCTCTAACCCCCGTGTTTTAGTACTGCGTACAACTGGGACGCTGGAGCCAAACATGAGATGTACATGGGGCTCCAGCGTTCTTTCTCTTATGGAGAGGTAGCAAGTGCCTGTGATTCTGTTCTTGCTCAGAAACACATAAGTACTGCTTCGCTTATCTGAAATCAGTCGCGTGCACATCAGTGGAGCATGCCGCGAATCTCTCGCCCGCTGTCATGGCTATCCACTGAAAAAGGGTTGACACTTGAAACGGGAGAGCATCATGTCATGTCTCTGAGAGCCTCGATTGTGTTCCTCGCAGCGTGTGTAGCTGCAGTGCTGCTGTTAGGGAAGCTGACTCCGGCAGTATGGTCGCCATACATCGCGGGTGCGCTGATAGGAGTGGTGGCCTGCCTGAGTATGCTGCTGTCTGGCAAGACCCTTGGCACTTCCACCACTTATCTGCGGTTATCGGGCTTCGTACTGAAGCTACTGTCCCCTCGCGCGGTCAAAGAAAACGAGTGCTACCGCAGTCACGGCGTGCAGGTGGACTGGCAGATGATGCTGGTGATAGGCATCCTGGTCGGTAGCATGTTGTCAGCATTGGGCGGCACTGGCATACAGTGGCTGTGGGTGCCGGCGATGTGGGCCACCAGCTTCGGTCAGACGGTTGGTTTGCGCCTTGTAGCGGCTTTTGTCGGGGGCATACTCATCGGTTTCGGTGCGCGTTGGGCAGATGGCTGCACAAGTGGCCATGGCGTGGCGCAGGCCATGCAGCTTTCAGTGGCCGGCTGGCTCTCAGCTATATGCTTTTTCATCGCAGGCGTCGCGGTAGCATTCATCATGTACGGAACCGGAGGTGGGGGACTGTGAGCTCCGATTGCGAGAGTTCTGATTCCGCTGGTCGTACAGGACAGTTGATGGTCGGGTTGGGGCTAGGGCTGCTGTACGGACTGGCCCTGCAGAAATCCGGTGTGACCAATCACGATGTAGTACTCGGCACTCTGCGCCTGCAGCAGATGACATTGGCGAAGGTGATGCTTGCCGCCGTGGTGGTCGGCAGTGTTGGGGTGTACGGCCTGCGACAGGCGGGCCTGCTGGAGTTGCAGATTGGCTCCGCTTCAATTGGCGGAAACGTGCTGGGAGGGCTGATGTTCGGCGCTGGCCTGGCAATGCTAGGCTACTGCCCGGGCACAGTCGTCGGCGCTGCCGGCGAAGCACGACTGGATGCGCTGATTGCTGGAGTGCCGGGCATGATGATCGGATCTGCTCTATATGCCCTGGTGCATCGGGATGTGGTGGCACTAAAACAGATGGGCTGCATGGGGGAGAGGACCTTCTGGCAGTTGCTTGGCGTGAACCCCTGGGCAGTCCTCGTACCCCTGTCAGTTCTGGCAATCGGAGTACTATGGATGTTTGAACTTATGGGGTTGTAGTCAATACATTATCATCAGGATCATCGGGTGACTGATTCGGAGGAGATATCACAGATGCGAATAAGTGTAGTGTTTTACAGCATGCACGGCCACACCTGGCGCCTTGCTGAAGCAGAAGCCGAGGGAGCAGCGGAGATTTCGGGCGCTGATGTCCGTCTACTGCAGGTGGCCGAGACGCTCACTGATGAGATCATCGCTAAAGCCGGTGGCACGGAAACGCGAAATCAGTTTGCTCACATACCGGTTGCCACCATAGAGGATCTGGCAGCCTCTGACGCGCTGATTTTCGGCACGCCTACGCGTTTCGGCAACATGTGTGCTCAGATGCGGGCATTTCTCGATGGTACAGGGCCGTTGTGGAGCGAGGGCGCGTTGGAAGGCAAAGTCGGGAGTGTATTCACCTCCACCCTGAGCCAGCACGGCGGCCAGGAGACGACACTGGTCAGCTTCATGTTCACACTGCTACACCATGGCATGATCGTGGTCGGCGTGCCGTACTCGGAGAAGAGGCTACTGGATATGAGCCAGATAACCGGCGGCTCTCCCTATGGTGCTGCGACCATGTCAGGTCCGGACGGAACCAGGATGCCGACGGAGCTGGAGCTTGGCATTGCCCGTACGCAGGGGCGACATGTCGCCTCTATCGCCGCCCGCCTGACCGGAGGATAACTGAACCAATCGGGCATGCAGGCGTCCTCGTGCTTGATGGGGTTGTCGTGTGTCTGATGGCATGCGGCGCCCAATCGTGTTAGAATACTGCATGCTAAAACACAGACAGGTGAACTCAACAGATGGAAGGCCCATCAGAAAGGTGTGAGCTAGATGGCAAGATTTGGTGATGTGGTTATCGCTCCGGAGGATGAGGGTAAGGAGAAGCACGTTCCCCAGATCCACGCGCCTGCCAGCGCCAAAGCTGGAGAGCCGTTTGACGTGACGGTGATCGTCGGTGAAGAGGTTGCACACCCGAACACCATCGAACACCATATCAAGTGGATTCAGCTCTTCGCCAAGCCCGACAGCAAGCGTCCCACGGTCCATATCGGCACTTTCGACCTGGGGCCGACTTTTGCAGTGCCTCGAGTGACGGTTCCGGTTATCCTCGAGGAAAGCGCCACACTGTATGCGCTGGAGTACTGCAACATTCACGGCGTATGGGACAACTCGATGCAGGTAACTGTGGAGTAGTCCTGCGACGGGGACACGTCCCTCAGGTATTGGGGCTTATGGGACAGACGGCTGCGCCAACTCACTGGCGCGGCCGTTTTGGTTTTTCATTGGGTATCGATTATGCGCTAGCGGCAGTGCCTGCTGCTTCCCTGCCTACTGTGATAATACAAGCCCCGAAGGGCATCTGGAAATCGAGGTATTTCGCTGGAGATGCGTGCCGCCGTTGTGGCGACATCACGGCCATGGAGGATGGGTGGACCATATCGTAGCTAGGGCCACGGCATGCTGCCAACGGTTTTCTTGTGTCACCGCCATCGGTCTTCTAGTACATGCGGCGAGCGCCGTAGTAGCGCGGCGCATAGTAGCTGGAGTTGAGGCTATCTATCACGACACCGCGGCGACTGTTGCTGGCGTGGACAAACTTGTCATCGCCGACGTAGAAGCCGACATGAGAGATACCGCGTCTGTAGGTGTTCTGGAAGAACACCACATCACCCGGCTGCAGTGCGCTGCGTGATACGGGCTGCCCGTTGCGGAACTGGGCATCACATGAACGCGGCAGACTGACACCGAACTGCTTCATCACATAGTGGACAAATCCTGAGCAGTCGAAGCCACTGCCGGGGCTGGCCGAGCCGCGTACGTATCTGTGACCTACGAATTTCCTGGCAGCGGCCTGGATCTCCTGTCCAATTCCCCCCGCTGACGCCGTAGTCGTCGGTGAGGGGAAAGCGATATCTTCGGCTACGCCACTTGCGGACGCAGGTGCCTGCCCGGTGGTCTTGCGGGCGATGCGCTGTGCACGAGTGTCCACCAGCCAGGAAGCCATCCAGCCTACTTCCCCAGAATCCATTGCGACTTTGTACCATTGCCCTTGCTGATTTAGGATCACCACACGCGTACTGAGTTCGGCACTCGTGATTTTCTCAGCCTCTGTACTGGGCTTGGCACGCAGGTTGACTCTGGGACGAGCCACCCAGCCCACATGCACCTTGACTGTCTGGCTGCCCTCCTGGGCAGTGATCTGTTGGCCCGGCGGTACGAAACTGACTACCCACCCTGCTGCCCAACCGCTGCGCCCATCAGAGGTTTTCACCTGCACCCAGTGCCCATCAAGAGCGGTGGCAGTCACCTTTGCTCCGCGCTCCAGTTGGAAGCGAATGTCAGAGTCGCGAGATGCACTTGCTCTGACGTTGATGATTTCTTCGGAAACCCAGGCCGGGACTTGCTGGAAGCGATCACCTGATGG
>JAAYSP010000083.1 GCA_012518355.1 candidate division WS1 bacterium
ATAGGCAGTTGTGCGGCGCGACCGTAGTGCCTGCTGTCCTGCTCGTTCTGCGAGCTGTGCATATCGGGGTCATCAGCAGCCACCAGCACCAAGCCCGCTTCGACACCCGTATACGCGAGCGTGAATAGCGGGTCAGCGGCCACGTTCACGCCCACGTGCTTCATCGTCACCAGAGCTCGTGTTCCGGTCAGCATCGCTCCGGCCGCAGCTTCCAGTGCACACTTTTCGTTCACAGACCACTCTACATGTCTAACTCCCAACTCCTGCAGGGCTGGAAGTATCTCTGACGAGGGAGTACCGGGGTAGCCACTGCCGAATTCGACGCCTGCTTCCCAGGCCCCACGTGCGATTGCCTGGTTACCTGACAGCAGGCAACAATCCTTCGAGGCGGTCTTACTTCTATCATCACTGGCGGTTGTCAATTACGCGCACCGCCTTTCCTTCGGCGGCAGGGAGTGAATTGGGCTGCAATAGCTTGACGGTCGGCGTCATCAGCAATTCTGCATGCAGCGCATCCACCAGTTGGCGCTCGATACGACGCAATGCGCGCATATCATCCACGCCGATTGTCGGGGACAACTCGACCTGCACAACCATATCGTCCGTGTTATCGGGGTTTTCGAGTAAGATGAGGTAGTTGTTGCCCACCTCTGGCATCTGCATCAGCACATATTCGACTTGCTGCGGATAGATGTTCACACCCTTGACTATGAGCATATCGTCAGTGCGGCCCTGTATCCGTTCGATACGGCAATGGCTGTTGCCGCACGGGCAGGGCTCGGGGATGAACCGTGTTAGATCGCGGGTACGGTAGCGCAGTAGTGGCATAGCTTCCCGACGGAGGCTGGTGAGCACCAATTCGCCACGTTCTCCGGGCTCGACCGGCTCAAGAGTCACCGGATCCAGCACTTCTGCCAGATAGTGGTCTTCACGCACATGCAATCCGTGTTGAGCCGGGCATTCCATGGCAACTCCCGGCCCTGCCATCTCTGAGAGGCCGTAACAGTTGTAGCTTTTGCAGTCAAATAGCTGCTCGATACGGGCCCGCAAATGCTCTGAGTGAGGCTCTCCGCCCACAAATACAGTACGAATTGACAAATCGCTGGCTGGGTCCAGGCCGTTCTCGATACAATAGTTGGCAACTCGGACGGCATAGCTGGGCAGTATGTGTAGCACGGTGGTGCCGAATTGGCGCATGAGCTGCACCTGTCGCTGAGTGTTGCCTGCGCTGGCAGGAATAGTCATGCAACCGATAAGCTCAGAGGCGTAGTGAAAGCCCAGGCCACCAGTGAACAGGCCATATCCCATCATATTCTGGAAGACGTCACTACGGGTGACCCCGGCGGCGTGCAGCCCTCGCGCAACACACTCGCTCCACCATCGCACATCGTTATGCGTGTGACACACACCTGTAGCGACGCCAGTGGTCCCGGATGAGTAGTGCATCCGCACCACGTCATCAAGTGGCACTGCCAGAAATCCGTACGGCATAGCCTGGCGCAAGTCGTCTTTGGTGGTCAGCGGTAACTTGCATACATCATCTACACTGTGGATATCTGCCACTTGGATACCCGTGTCACCTAGAACTCGATCATACCAGGGCGCTCGACGGGCGCGATCCACTGTTTCACGTAATCGTTGCAGTTGAAGTTCTTGTATCTGCTGCTGATTCAAGTTATCGGTTTGCAGGAATTCGTCTAACATAGCATTGATGTGTTCCATGTTCCTCTCACTGTGGCTGACTTGTTACCAACCTAGTTCTACTTGATCTCTGCACGGCACCAGTACCGGCCACCCCGATTTGTTGGGATGGCCGGTGGCCGGTCCACATACAGAGTACACTGTACCAACATTATCGCCCAAGACGGATTAGCTGCACAGGTACAAGCACTGGCAAAACGATTCGTATCGTCCAGCGTCCGTCACAGATTGCAGCCATTTTCTACTGCTGAGCACCGATCCGTGTGATGCTGACGTCCAGGGAGCCTTCTGGGACCGCGATATCGATCGTAGCCGATGCGCCCGTGTACGGCTGGCTGACGGTGATACTAGCTACGCCCGCCTTGATGGCATCAATACGACACTGATCATCCCCTAACCTGGTGACAGTAGCCACACTGGTGTCAGAGCTTGCGAAGCTGAATTCCACGGGGACGACGGCTACTGTCTTATAACTGGCTGTAGCGGTGGCAGTCGCTGACTTGCCACTAAGCAAAATCAGTGTATCAGGGGTCACCACGACATCGTCTACGTTTGGATTCACTCGGAGATCAAATTCACGTGCAACCTCGGGCTGTCCGGGCACGGGATCGTCGTGCACTAGTTTGCATGTGATGTCAGTGGAACCACGAGAGACGCCCCTGAATATCGCCGTATCGGTGGTTGAAGCAGCGTCTAGTACGGTGATCGTCTCGTCACCTGACGACCACTCGTAAGCGAAGGTGCCCAGCACTACGTCTCCGTTGATTGCCATGGGAGTAGTGACAAGCTCCGTCGTCAGATCAACAAGAACGGGATGAGATGCCGCAGTTATGGCGAGTGAGACCGGATATCCTTCCATGACCACGTTTTTTGTGGTGGTCTGAGCTATGACGATGGTGACCATATCGTACACCCTGCTGAGCAAGCGTCCGGCACTGTCTAGCTCACTCCACCCGGTTACTCTGACGAGCCAGGTTCCTATCGGTATGGCGCTGATGGTGGTTCGTACCGGTCCACCTCCAGGCCCACTGCGGTTGAGCGTGGTAGGAGGTACAATTTGCTCTCGTGTCACTGAGTCCAGGATGTCTACGGTAATGCTGTTGGTTTCAGGGTATATCACTGCAGGCTGTACTTCCTGGGGAGAGGGGGGGAAGTGCACTGAAAACTGCAGACTACCCGTCGGGGCTCCTCCGGGTGAGTCATCTCCCCCACCGCCACAACCAACCACGAATAATCCGACACCCAATACAGCAAGCACCGTGAGCGGGATCATCATCGTATATCTATACATTATATCTCACCTCACTCTGGTATATTAGTAACTCAAGTCACACCATATAGCGCATCAGCTTCAGAAGTCCCACATACCGCCAATGCCAACCTTCCAGGATCCGCCAGAACTCTTGTGGGCCATGAACACTCCTGTGACTTTCTCATTCGCCTGCTTATACGCCACCAGCGAATTGACGGTCGGCTTACCACTGCACGATGCTCTCTCGATGAACAAGTCTATGTCATCTGTCTGATACAGTCCAGGCAGATAGATGCCCCAGGTCTCGACGTGCCTGTCGTCACTGTTACTGCCGTACTCGCCATATACGTCAAGCTTGCCGGGAAGAGCAGGAAAAGAGAAATCAAGACTTTTGCCCGCTCCTCTACTGTGCTCATGAACCCAGTTGCCTCCGATGACACCGCCGCAAATTCCTACTTGTGCGCGCCCAACATAGCCTCTGATTTTTTCTCCGCCAAGCGGCAGATAGTCGTGGACCAATGCCAGGTCAACATGATAGCGATGATCAATCTGGCGCTGCCAGCGTATCGCGTCAAGCGTATCGAAGCCGATGACCGTACCCAGTCCCGAGTTGTTCACCGGACCTGCCAGATAGTGTTGGCGGCCGATCGTGATTTCCGTGTCTTCAGATCGATTGGCGGCGAAAGCTTCTGTGAGGCGTGTGTGCCATCGGCCGTGAAAATCGTGTGTTGCTGTTCCGCCGACTTCTACGTACCAGTCACCGACCACCGCGGTGGGCCGAACACGCAGGCCGGCCACACTGCCACCGTCGCCCCACACACCAAA
>JAAYSP010000162.1 GCA_012518355.1 candidate division WS1 bacterium
GCCATCGGTGGGCAGATCCGCGTCAGTCACGAAAGCGTCATGCGCTGCACCTTCAGCCTTGCGCGTGACAGCCAGCAACTGCCCGGTGTACGCCGCGGCAGGCGTCTTGACTGACTGACGCCCATCGGTCAGCTCATCACCCTCGAACAGCCAGGCAGCGGTGGTGACGCCCGCGGTCTGTCGCACGATGCCGAGCCGTCCATGCAGGGAGATGCCGTCTGCAGTTTTCCTTTCGGGGTATGGCGCCGCGTCGAGTGTGCTGATGATGGTGTCGGTGACGTCGCCGTGGGTCACGCGTATGGCCACCGCGTTTTCGTCAGCCGGGGTCAGCTCGAGACGCTCGACTGTGCCGATAAATGGGGTGCCATGCATCGGTTCGTGCACGGCAGCGAAGACGCTGTGCAGCGGTGCATCGGCTTTGCGACGGACCACCAGCTTGGGCATCCAGAAGTCATAGGCCTTGCGCATGTCGGCGTTGCGTCCGACGCCCATGCGGCGAACTGACGGGCTTCTGCCCAGCCATACTTCGACCGGATAGCTGTTGGCCATGTGCACACGTATGCCCTTGGTGTCATCGGCTTCGTAGGCAAAAGTGACGTGAAATTCACTGTCAGTTTCGCCCAGGCCAACATCACGAACCATGCCATACTGATTTATGGCATGACCTTGCAGCGTCGGCTCTCTCCACTCTTCCCCCTCTTCCAGCATCCACTTGTGGCTTTCTGGTAGGGGGATACTGGCCCGTGCGGTCGTGTCTTCGTCCGCATCACCGTTCACTGTCCAGTCATGGACCTGGCCGCCGTGGACATGGAAGATATCCAACACGTAGGCGTCGGCATCGGACACCGGTATCATGACCAGCATTCGACGGTACATGGCCAGGTCTTCTATGTTCTGGTAACCGCGCATGCCGTCAGCCTCTACGACAGAGACGCCTTCAGTGTCGGGGAAGTAGGTGAGCAGACTGCCGTCACTTTTGGCGGTCGGCTGGTTTTTCCGGTCTATCACCACCAGGTTGTGACAGAGGCTTTGAAGTGTCCATGAGTACATCTGTGACCACGTATATCCTATATCGCACAGCATTTCGCTACCTTTGGCAAACAGGTTCAGATTGAGGTTGTCACTGTGCTGATGGCCGTAGCCGCCCGAGAAGTGCAGTTGGGCCTGCATCTGATTATCGCCGGTGCCTCTTCCCAGAGAAGCGTGCCCAAATGCAGGCAGAATAGTTGAGACAGTCTCGGTGCGTGCTGCCGATCGGCGCTCATAAGGGTGAGTGTCATGGATACACGGAGAGTGTCCGTTGGGCCAGTCGAGTACAGATGGAGCAGTCTGTACTTTGCCCCACAAAGGTACTATCTCTTCAGGTTGTAGGTCATCAAAACGTTGACTTGTCTCGGGGTGGCTATAGCCAGGTGGGTCAGTGTAGCCTCTGACCATGTTGAACGCGCTGCGAAGTCCTCCCAGTGTCATGTGGTGATATGAAGGCGTGCCTTCCTTCCACATGCCATCCGCGTAAAATGCATTATCGACAGTTGCAACCATCCACTTGAACGCCCAGTGCACTATATGAGGCTCGCCGATGACCTGCCCCAGGATAGCAGCGTTGGTAACGTTATATCCCTGTCCAATAGCATTGCCAATATGGTTGGGTATAGCCTCAACGGAAGCAAATGTGGCTTTGAACAGGTCATTTTCTATCTTCTCGCGCCAGTCATAGCCGCTCTGTGCAGACAGTTTGTCAAACTCCTCGCTGTCATACACCAGATCGTAAGCTTGCACCAGACTCAGAGGGATTTCGTTGTGAAAGCTGCCCCAGCGGCCACCGTTCCATGGATAGGGTGGGACTTGCGACGGCAGAAAGTTGTAGGTGCGTGCATTTCGGTTCGCCATTGCCGGATAGTGGGCATATCTGTCTGCGACACGTTCGAGGATTAGCGCGACCCTTCGGGCGTATTCCGGTTTCATCGTAACACGATAGGCCCGTCCCAGTGCAGTCGCCTGCCGTGCCAGCCATCCGCGTCGCAAGTAGGCCAGGTGGTTACTCAAAAAGTGGGGGATTTGCTTCTCTTCGTTGAAGTGATAGGGGATGCTTATCTCTTCGCCAAGTGCATTTTGACCGATGAGTGCCCGCTGCTCGGGATACTTTTCGTCCGGTAAAACTGTGTCGCAGTACTTACAGGTCATCTCGTTCGGTTGCTCTACGCTCCATGTGAAGATACCGCCCCCCTGTGACCCACCGTAGCAGTTGGGGCATTCGCAGTATTGAGTGTAAGTATACTCAGGTAGGAAGGACAGCATTTCTTCTTCGCTCATCGCCATGACGGTCTTGACCGCGTCTTCATACTCTTCAGCTTTAGCCGGGTCCAGATTGTGGCGGAGCACCGGTCGCTGCAGGTCCAGGGCCTGACCGGCTGTAAATGCAGTTGAGGAAATACATACCATCAGTGCGCATATCAAGACAGGGCATGAGACGATAGTCAACTGGCTGGCACTCGTGTAAGTCATGCACGATCACCTCAGCTATAGTAGTACGCAGCATCTATTGATGCCCATCGTGGGCTCGGGGGCCGTTCAGCTCGGGTGATTCTTGTCTCTAGTGTGCCGTAATTTGACGTCCTTCTGAGCTATACTACGTTGCCGACCTGTGAATTCCTGCTTTCGCAGCAGTTTTGTACCCTGTCCGTTTGTGCCCCATATTCCGCCACCGGATAAATCGGCTCTCTGCAGAGCCCCTGCGTACCCGTCCGATTGCCGATTGCCCTATACCAAGCCGATTA
>JAAYSP010000039.1 GCA_012518355.1 candidate division WS1 bacterium
CGCAAGTACGGATTATACCGCCAGGACTACTGGGGCTGCCTGTTTTCGCGCCGATGAGTGGCCCATAAGCCGAAGGGCTGCACAGCAGGCGCAGACAGACGACTTGCAGGAGCATGCGATCCCCGACTATCGGGGGCCGCGTCGCAGCCCCTCACAAAGCGCACCCAGAGCAGCCAGAGCACGAGCGAGTGGGACTGTGATATCTTCACGACCACCCCACCCTGGCCGCAAGATCACACATATCGTCAACCGCTGCGGAGAAACCATAGATGCGGCCACAGGTGTACACTTCCTGGCAGAAGACTTCAAGCGACGCGCCGGATTTCAGCGCAGTGTCGAGCTAGCACGCAAGTACGGATTATACCGCCAGGACTACTGGGGCTGCCTGTTTTCGCGCCGATGAGTGGCCCATAAGCCGAAGGGCTGCACAGCAGGCGCAGACACAGACGACTTGCAGGAGCATGTGATCCCCGACTATCGGGGGCCGCGTCGCAGCCCCTCACGAAGCGACCCCAGAGCGGCCAGAACGCGGTCTACTGTAGCCCGTCCTGGTAGACTACGACCAAATCTCGCCGCCAGATACTCGCCGCTGATCTGATGGGCGATCTCGCGTATGTGATCAAGCCTTGATGGCAATCTCTCTACGAACTCCCCGGCAGGCACCTGAGGATGATCCGGCGCCCCATGACTGCCCAGTAACCTGCGCATCTGCTGATATGCCCAGACAATCTGCTCACGTGTGTTGGCACGGACCGGTGGACGATGGCGGCGCCAATCCAGATAAGAGCGGGCACTGACGACCATGATGAGGAGTGCCCCGACGATTGCCACCACACTCGGCAACCGGCGTGAAACAACACCTGCCGTCAGCCCCATCTGTAGCTTCATCTCGGCCCACATCTCTCGCCACACATCAGTGGCAGTCTGCGCCTCGTCTTCCCGAGCCCCCGGTGTCGGCTCAAAAGGCAACCAGCCGCCATCGGCCAGATACACTTCAGGCCAGGCGTGTGCGTCCTCGGCCCGCACCACATATAGATCTTCGGCCGTATCACGGACCTCTCCATGGGTGAAGCCGATCGCCAGTCGTGCAGGCAAGCCCACAGAACGACACAGTAGCACCATAGCAGTAGCGAAATGGTAGCAGTAGCCGCGTTTGGTGTGAAACAGGAAATACTCGACCATCTCCTGAGGCCACGGGCGAGGCGCACGCAAGTCGTACGTGTAGTTGTATGCCAGATGCAACTCGATAGCACGCGCCTTCTCGAAGTCCGAGGCTGCCCCGCCGGTCAACTCGCGAGCCAGTTGCGCCACTCTAGGCGACAGCGACGCAGGCAGGCTCAGACAGGTCTTCAGCTCCTGCGGATCGGCCGGATACTCCAGCAATCCCGAAGGCAGGGGTGGCGGCACCAGAGCTACTACCTCGTACGTGCGACCCGCCATAGCGTGGCTGCGCGGGGCAATCGTACCGTCAGGGCTATATAGCAACCCATCAACTTCGGCATCCAGCCATACCGGATAGAGCATAGTGGGCAGCGCAGCGCCGAAGCCTACATGCGGAGTGAACTGGGCCCGCGTCCTCACCGCTGACGAACTGACACCGGAGTCTTGAAGCGGGATGCGCCAGCCACCCTCTTGGGCTTCCTCCGATATCCGTCGCCTCGGCATACGCCGTGACCAGGTTCTGTCAGTGTAGGTATCATAGGAGGTGGTACGCCAGTACGTCGGGCGCTCGCACTTGACTTCCATGACCACCTGTCTGCCTTCAGGCGGCTGAATCGAGGGCAGCCATAGTGCCGCCGGGGGGGTGTAGTCAGCCATCACCAGATGCCGCACCAGTGCTCTGGCAAGATACATCCGCATGTCTTCTATCTTGTCGCTCGACAGCTCTGCCCGCGCCGTGTAGTAGCCTACGCCGATGGCCACCAGGACCGCCAGAACATACAGGGCAGGCCATGAGTAGAAGTTGCCTGACCACCGTCGAACTCGGCTGAGCCTCAGCCCCCGTACCTCGGCATATGTGGGGCCAGCCGCTAGCCTGCGCTCAAGAGCCAGCAAGGCCAGTGTGCCCCAGATCAGAAGTGCCATGCCCACAAGTGCCGTGTAGTGCTGAACTACCACCAGCGAAAGCAAGACTATGGAGCCTGCCGGCAGGATCGTCTGCACCAGTTCGCTGATGGTGCGCATGGCAAACGCGCGAAAAGCCATGACCCACAGGAACACGGTTATCAGTAGCCGCAGAGCCAGGAACACATCCTCAGGTGGCTGCTGCTGATAGGCGATGAACGTGGGGCCAAAACGCAGTGCCCCCAGGAGCACTGCTGCGAAGAAGGTCAGATAGTTCATGGCCGCACGGGGAAACGTGCTATAGTGCAGCAGATATGCTACCGGAAAAGCGGCTACTATTAGCAGGCCGATCTCCACGGTCAGGCGTGGATCGGCGATAAACATCGAGCATGACAGTAGCGCAGCCAGCATCGTACCCCAGGCATAGAGACAGGCCTGATACCATGTCCCCGGGCCCTCAGCCCGTACAGTCGCCGGTGGATCGTACGGGGCTATCTCCATCCCCAGCAGGCGGCGTGACCTGCCTCTCAGGCCACCGAGAAGCGGGGTCATGGCTGCAACACTCCACGGCCACCAGATACACGTACTGCCGCCAAATCCGCGATCGCCCGGGGAAGTGATGCCATGCCCTCGGCCATAGCCGCGGGCACTCCCGCAGAGTGCAGAGCAGTCTTGGCCGCAAGTTGCTGTCCATGCATCTCATCTGGCACAGTAGTAGTCCCACAAAGCAGCACTCGAACGCCCACGCCCCGGCTGAGCAGGCCACGCAGCTGGCCGATAGTCTCAGACTCCAGCCCTGAGGTGAGGACGAACACGGTGGTGCCGGCACGAGTCTGGGCTGCCCAGTCAGCCACGTTGGCCGCAAATGTACGCTGCCCGGCCGGCTTGACCCTGGCCAGAGCAACCAGCCAGCGCTGACAGGTGGACTGCCCCTGGTCGGGGCTGCGCAGTGATACCGGTAAGCCCTCACCGAAAAGCTCCTGATCAAGTCCGCAGTCGCTGATGGCCTGGATGAGCGAAGCAGCGGCAGTCACCTGGCACTCGAAGCTGCTATCTGCGCCTTCGCCCACAACGTTGGCGGCACGCGTGTCCAGCCACAGCGCCACACTGTGGTCCCGCCCCCGCGTGTACTGCTTGACCAGCAGCTCACCGGCATGTGCGGCCAGCTTCCAGTGGACTTCACGCAGTTCGTCAGTAGCTTCGTGGGGCCGCACTCCTATGAAATCGCCGCGCCGATGATGCCGGGAGCCGCCCTGCAGCCGGGCATGCTCAGACAGCATGGATGTGAGATCATCGCGCGATATCGCAATCGGGCGGGGCAAGGCCAGCAGGGGGAGCGACTTGAGCGGCGGCCCGAGGCGTGTGAACATACCCAACGGATCGCTACCCACAAGACGTGGCGACTGCAGCAGCAGTTCGCCGCGGCATGGCGGCACCACTGCGCCTGAGCCGTGTACGCTCTGACCGACCGGCAACGGCGGGAGAGGGAACAGGTAAGACTGTGGAGGCATCACAACTGTGTGGTTGACAAGCTCGACCAGAACAGGCGCTGCAGGTCTGGGGATCAGTCCTATGTTTGTGAGCGTAAACTTTACCTCGGCTTCGTGTCCGGCCCACACATGTCCTGAGTTCAGCTCAACCTGTAGCGACAGGCCTGATACGGCAAGCCGTGAGATGACATAGCAGCCCAGAAGACATGCCGCACAGACTCCGGCCATCACGAACAGCGCCGGCGCTTCGTTCATGATGC
>JAAYSP010000160.1 GCA_012518355.1 candidate division WS1 bacterium
ACTGGGGCCATGTCGGGCAGGTGCTACAACATGAATTCAGGACTGCAGCTCTCGCACGAATTCCAGCACTTCTTCGGCGTGGCCTGCGACCTTCACTTTCGGCCAGATGCGGCGGATGGTGCCGCTTTTGTCTATCACGAAGGTGGTGCGCACGATGCCCATGTAGGTCCTGCCCGCCATCTTCTTTTCCTGCCACACCCCGTACTTATCGGCCACTTTCGCCTCGACATCGCTGAGTAGCGGGAAATTCAGCGACGACTTTTCGGTGAAACGCGCGTGGCGGGCCGGATCGTCGGTGCTGACGCCCAGTATCACTGCCCCGGCCTCGGCAAACTGATCGCGCAGATCGCGGAAGCTCTCGGCTTCCTTCGTGCAGCCGCTGGTCATGTCGCGCGGGTAGAAATACAGCACCACATGATGCTGGTCACGGTACTGTTTCAGGCTAATCTTGTCCCCATCACCGGACGGGAGCGTGAATGCCGGTGCCTTCCTGCCCTCTTTCAGCTCTGCCATTGCTCTGCACTCCTCTCTCGCATGATGTCCACATGGTGTTAGTGCCCACTGCCGCCCGTCTACTGCTGGCTTATGCTTTCCGCCAGCTTGCGCCGCGACGGTTCATCCAGCAGAAAGCCGATGTCCTCCCGCATGTACTGCACGCTGATATCGAAGATGTCGCGGATGCGCACGGCGATGGTCTCAGCCTGTCCGACGGTAGTGATGTTCAGCACTCCATGGCCGGCCAGGATATCCCTCATCTTGACGAAATCGTTGCCATAGCCGGGCGTGCGCAGAAACTCAACCGACTGTGACTCTATCTCGCTGCCGTCGGGCAGGATGACTTTCGAGCCACGGAAATCGCGATAGGAGCGGTACGGCACCTGCATGTACTCTTCCACCGCGTGCAGTTCGGTGCATGAGCCGAAGGTGGCGCCGAGAAACAGGCACCAGGCGTCAAGCTGATAGAGCTGATGGAAGGTGGAGCCTGCGCCGAAGCTGCGGATGCCTTCGCCCATGACCCCATCAGTATGTGGCCCGATAGCGGCCACTGAGTGGCAGATATGCACGCTGCGGCGGGCCTGAGGGCGCTTGCGAAACGTCTCGGGGATGATGCCTACTTCGTCTTTCACGGGCGTGTTGACGATATCGAGCACAGCGGTTTCGGCTTTGTGAAACGGCCCCCAGGTGAAGGTCGGCACGACGACAGTGCCTGTGGCGCCGACGGTTTCGAGCAGCGCATCAATCACAGTGTCTGCCCCGCCCTCGACATGCCCGAAGGCACTCAGCGACGAATGTACCAGTACCACATCACTGGCACTGATGCCCACAGTATCAAGTCCGCTTGCGATGTCACTCAGTGTGACGGGGGTTGCCTGGGCCATCGTGTTGTATTCTCCTAACCATGTGAAATGGCAAAACATCGATCACCTGATGTGAGGTGAGTCCACATTCGTATATGCACCCGCCGAGTTGTATTCCTCCCATGCCAGCGCAAACACGATTGAGTTTGTGATGATGTGTGACTCCTCACTGTACTCAGGCGGGGCGACTGGTGTGCCGCCCCGCCCGGGTGGATAGTAGGCTGAAATGCCCGGCAAGCGGCTAACGGATGTCGCCGTAGATGAAGCCGTCATCAGCACCGGCTGCGACCTGCAGGCCGCCGTCGCCGCTGAAGTCGCCTACCACGACCTTCGTCACGTCTCCGTCGGCGTGCATCGTGGCCGTCAGGTCGCCTGCGGCATCCAGAACGCGCACCATGCCGCCCTCGGTAGCCACCACGATCTCAGGTGTGCCGTCACCGTCAAGGTCGGCTACCACCAGGTCCAGGATGGCCTCTCCTACGTTGCGCGCCCACAGGATCTCTCCGGCTGCATCAGTGACCATGACATGGAAGTTCCTGGAGCCAGCGATCAATTCCAGACGCCCATCGCCGTTCAGGTCGGCCAGAGCCACCTGAGTGACCTCAGCGCCCATGAACTTGGCCCATGTCGCATCGGAGCCTAGTTCGACGCAGTGCACGCCGCCCACTCGAGAGCCCGCGATCAGCTCAGGCTTCCCGTTTCCATCCATGTCTCCGGCCACCACGCTCATGGCCGCGCCGTGGTAGCCTACGCTTACTCGGCGGATGAGCTTGCCGTCAGCGGCGAAGATGTTGGCATCGTTGTATGTGGTGCCAATCAGCGTCCCAAGTGTACCGTCGCCCAGATCTGTGAAGGCGATGGAAGTGGGCTGGTGGGCCCAGTTGAGCTCTCCCCACAGCTTGTTGCCCGCGCGGTCATAGGCGTAGGCGAACCAGTTACCGCTACCCAGCACGATCTCGCCGAAGCCGTCGCCGTTGATGTCGGCGCATCCTACGACGCGCACCGGGCCGGTCGCAGGCTCGACCTCAGGGAAGTACGGGTCGGCAGGTGTCAGCACCGACCAGCGCTCGTTGCCCTGGTAGTCGAAACAGTACAGCTTGTGGTCAGCACCGCCTACCACGATCTCTGCGCGCCCATCGTTATCCAGATCATAAGCGTCAATGCAAAGGGCGTCCCTTTCCAGCTCAACTTCCCACAAAAGCGCGCCATCACCGGCAAAACAGCGCACATACGGACCGACCGCAGCCAACAGCTCGGCTTTGCCGTCGCCATCTATGTCGAAAGCCTTGAGACCGTTGGTGCTGTACGGCACACGCACCTGACGCTCTTCAGGATGCGCGGCTTCGGGGAAGATGCGCAATTCCGCCACCGCGGTACGGTACTGAGCAAATTCGGTGATGAACACCCGCATACGCGTGGTCTCCACCGGCTCGAAAGCATAGGTCCACCCGGCTCCGGTCTCATCCCTGGTGATTTGGGCCTGTACCGGATACCAGTCCTCCCCATCCCAGGCCTGCAGCTCCTGGCCGGCATCGGTTGGGCCGTATGCAGCGTTGTAGTACTCTATCTCCAGGCTGCCGACAGATACCGGCTCGGACCACTCCACGCCGATGTCCTTGGGCAGGTCACGAGACCAGTCTGCACCGCTAGACACTGCTGCATATGTCTCCGGATTGCCGTCTACTGCGTTGCGAGGGCTGGCGCCACGCTGCGCTTCAGTCCAGCATTTCGCAGTCCCGGTTTTGTGCAGCGACGAAATCGGCTCACCTGCAGCGTTGGCATAGACGTGCACGGTATCGGTACGAGAAGTCTCGATCTTCCAGGCGGCTTCGGCCATCTGGTCGCCACCCTCATCTCCGGCAATCGCTATCAGCGCTTCATGGTGTCGGCCTTGCAGCCGCGCCCAGGTGTCCGGCCATGATCCGATCTCGATGGCCGATGCACCGGGGGTGAAGCTCAGGCTGTGGTTGCCTGCGGGTACGTCAAACTCCAGCGCCTGTGTGTCAGTGCGCACCGCGACCGGCTTGCCATCCAGGTTGACCTGGTCCCCCTGCGCGTACAGCCGAACGACTGTGTCCTGGGAGGCCTCGATGGAGCCTGTGGCGGTCTCGCCTAGGGCCACATGGATGTTCACCGGTTTGTCAGAGGCAAACCAGGTAGCCGACGCCGTCAGAGTGCTACCATCTATCATGGCAAAGCCCTGTGGGGTGATATGGAAGGCTGCGGCCTCGATGATGCTGCTTTCAGTCGGCTCCACCTTGCCCGTGCCGGCCAATGCATAGCCATCGGCGGCGCTTATCATCACCGCATTGTCACCGGCGGGTACCATGTCATAAGTCCACGGCCCCGGTTCGCGGTCACAGTACAGCAGGTTGGCGAAGTACTGGCGATCACCGGGCTGCATGTCCAGCGCTTTTGATTCGATGACTGCATGGTGCGCCGCTGACGGAGGAGTGGTGCCTGTAGTCTTGAACGGCGTATGCGAGGCACTTATGAGACGGAAGGGACGGCCACGAGTTGTGGCCGTGACGCGATCCTCACCGATCTCGGGCTTTGCATCAGACACGGTGCGGAAGACGGCGTTCAGACCGTAGCTGCCTGTCTCTTCTGCCTCGACTTCGTCAATCACCAGGAAGTAGCGCTCTTTGCTCCAGATGATATTGCGCTTCCAGTTGACTCCGTTATAGCCGTTCAGATATGTCTGGGTCATGCCGACGTCCGGGAAATCGCCCATCGCTGACAGACCAGTCAGGCGGGGTATCGGCTCAAATAGGCCGTCACGGTAGACTACGAGAGTGTTGTGCTCGATGGTATCGGGCACGAAATAGCCGCTGTCGAACAGGCAGTAGCGACTCTTGTCGGTGAACTCGATAATCGAATTGCCGTCGGGGTGGGCATGGTAGCCATGCGAGATGCCCCCGACGATGAGGTACTGCTTCTGCGGGTCGAAGCTGTCGCGGAAGACTATCTTGTCAAAGCACTGCTCCTGAGGCGGCACCGGGTCGGCATCAAGCACAGGATTCATCTGTGGAGGCGCCGTGGTCAGGTACTTGTTGCGATGCTCGTACACCCATTCAGGCAGTGGGATCACATGGATGCCCAGCATGTCTTCTGGCACAACCGCTTCCACCACATCCTGCTGATACTGGTTGTAGTTGAAGTCACTGCCGCTGAGGCCGGAAGAGACGTTAGCCGCGTACTCGTAGCGCCCATCCCGATACTTCCATGCAGCTATTTTGAACAGATTTGACCAGTAGCCGATAGCCCCCATGGCGGAGGTGTCGCCAAAGCCCGCATGTCCACCGAGGTTGTTCATGACTGCGATGGCATAATCACAGGCCTTGCGCGCCATCCCGCTTTCAAACCACTCATCATAGTGCATAGGCAGGGCATAGTAGAAGGTATCGTAGATGGTCATGCCCCCATAGCCGGGGCAGTCTTCGTTGGAGCGCCAGAAACGTGCTTTACCCTGGAAATTTGCGTTTGCCCAGGCCAGCAGTCCGGCTACATCCATGTCGTAGTACTTGTGGAAGTACCGCGCGATATCCGCGGCCACGCGGCTGTTCCAATTGTTGCCAGGAGGATAGTCAAACTCTGGCGGATCCGTGTTGGCATAGGCAAATTTGTTGGCGAATTCCCAGAGAAATGCCGTGACCTGAGCGCGCTCCTCATGGCTGAACTGCGGCGCCTCCTCGATGTTGTCCCACATGTTGAACAGATAGAACGCACCACGAGCATCTCCCACCGTCTCCATCTCCCTGACATGCTCATGTAGCATCGGCCAGGTCTGGCGGAACACTTCGAGGCTGTCAGGGTTGCCAGTCAGGTAGTAGTCGGTGGCGGCGCCAGTGACGCCGGTTGCTACATCCCGGAAGTTCTTGCCGCGAAGAGCATCAACACGGCGTGCTACACCCTCCGGATCCGATTTGTAGGTCAGTGAGCCATCTGCTTTGAGGACTTTTACGGTGTGCGGATAGACCACATCTCCGCGCTGCGGAAGAGAGGTGATGAAGTCATCGGCAGCCTTGCCCACAGCATCGGCGTCCGTGCCGCCCAGGTAGACGAAGCTTGTGCCCGCTCCCAGTGGGTCATGGACGGTGCGCACCTCATAGCCACCACGACCGGGGCGTTCCATGTCGAGATTGATGAAGTATTCATCATATAGGTACTCGACCAGAGGGTTGTTGGCAAAATAGCCTATGAGGATCATGTTTGTGCTGCGCAGCATCTCCAACGAGACCTGTGAGGCGTCCTGTACCGGCAGCGTCACCTGCGAAGCGCGCGCAATAGCCGCTGAAACACGCTTGCCGACCTGCTCATACTCCTCGCCGGGTGGCACCGCAATCAGAGCGTTGGGTGCGCCGTTACGGGCCAGCACTACCTCAGTGTGGAAAACCTTCAGAGGAGGCGGTGGCGGCAACTCCTGAGCACTCGCGCCGATCACTGCACTCAGGGCGAACACACTGGCCGATACAACACTAACAAAAGAACGTACGGTCATAACTTGACACCTCTCTTGATTGTGACAGACGCGACTAATCGTACCGTGCGCGCCAAACGTGCGCGTTCTAACTAAGATTGCGCCTCGATTGGCTGGACTGTTCTCTCATCCAGGCGAAAGCAGATATCGAGCCTGCTCTCGGCCCGCGTACAACCGTACTTCCGATGCACTGCCGCCGTCCGCACCAGCTCCCGGGTACTACTTTTGTATGCTGAAGCTAACGACTTGCACACATATCTTCCATGCTTCCTGTGCCTTGACCTGCCATATGTGCCCGATGCGCCCGGACGCGGCCTCACAGCCATCACGGGCGACGGTAAAATTCGTGCAACGCGGACCCGACCGTGGCATAGGCATGATACAGAGACTCATACTGCTCCACATGCGGCGATGGCTCGAACACTTCAGTGCCGCCTACCATCTGCGTTTGCGCCTGCACGATACCGCTGAAAAGCCCGGCGCCGGTGAAAGCAAACATGGCTGCGCCCAGCACCGTCGCCTCTCGCTGCTCGATGGTAGTCACCGGCAGCCCGCACACGTCAGCGCGTATCTGGTTCCACAGCGCGTTTCGCGAGCCACCACCGACCGCGCGGATGCCCCGGCACAGCACACACGGACACGGCCTCACAGCCATCACGGGCGACGGTAAAATTCGTGCAACGCGGGCCCGACTGTGGCATAGGCTTGATACAGAGACTCATACTGCTCCACATGCGGCGATGGCTCGAACACTTCAGTGCCGCCTACCATCTGCGTTTGCGCCTGCGCGATACCGCTGAAAAGCCCGGCGCCGGTGAAGGCAAACATGGCCGCGCCCAGCACCGTCGCCTCTCGCTGCTCGATGGTAGTCACCGGCAGCCCACACACGTCAGCGCGGATCTGG
>JAAYSP010000204.1 GCA_012518355.1 candidate division WS1 bacterium
GAAAACGGGCTGAAGACAAAATTATGTGTGATTGTCCTGGAGTTTGGATACAATACTATTGACAGTAGTAGATGCGTGCCTTATAATGCAATACGATGCACTGTAGTAAGTGGTTTCGGCGCGCCAGATGTAGGGCAACAGGGCTTCTACCGCAGGCACCGAACACAGTTGGAGGACGGTCTGATGAGAGCTAGACAGGCACTGATAGGATTGAGCGCGGCGATGCTGATCGGCCTTCTGGCGGGCAGCTCATGGGCCCAGCGAGACACGCGCATGTGGTATCGCGGCTACTTCGAGGGACCGGTAGATGTGCGAAATCGCCCGCAGCCGGGCTACTACTATCACCCGGCGCCCAACACAAGCATGCCTCTTTTTGAGCATCGGCAGGGCTATCCGCTTATCTGCCCGAACTGCGGCGTCTACTATCGGCCTGGCGTCCGAGAGTGCGGATACTGCCATGGGACGCTACCCGGCAGGCAGCAGGGAGTGGACTACAACACGGTCTATAGCCCCTACCAGCTTCCTGGCCAGTACTGGTACCAGGAGCAGCCACACTACAACGCACTTACCGCCACCCGCAATCTTGGGCCGCGATATCTGCGCTACCGCTACCCGTGGGATTAGGCGCTAACTAACGGACCGCAGTTCGCCGTCAGGTCGCATCAGAAGCTTGACAGAGACACATTTGACGCTACATAGTCGTAGAGAATGACGAGGAGGTGTACGCGATGTTTGCAAGGACAATGATGGTACCGTGGATAGGATGTCTGGTGTTGGTGCTAGCCTTGAGCGCAGTTGCGGTCAAGCCTGCGGAGGCGAGCAAGACGGGCAATGTGCTAGCCGGCCTGGCCGTCGGCGCCCTGGTCTACAGCGCTCTGGACAGCGCGGACCGGTCGCACTATCGGCCACCGACAGACTACGGCCCGCCTGCATATCCCCGCTACGATCCGCCCGCTTCGTACTCCCGCTATGGATACTGGGACAGCCCGCGGCAGACTTACGACCGAGGCTACTCAGATGGCTGGAAGGACGGGTACAACTACGGCAAGCGGGAAGGGCGAGCTCAGGGCTACGACCGGGGCTATGGGCATGGCTACAGCGATGGACGCCACGATCAGCGAGTTGCTGACCGATATACTCCAGCGCCCCGTGGTGGCCGATACGCGCAAAAAGCGTACATAGGCTGGTAGAAAACGTCGCCCCACCCGGTCATCGTACAGGGTGAGAGCCATACAATCTCAGTCCCATGACACCGAGGCGGACTCCCGGGTGGAGTCCGTCTCAGCATGTCTGACGGACTATGTGCCGACAGTCCGCTTGGGATTGCGCCCCGCTGACTGCTCCACCATCTGCCGTGCTGTCTGCGCTCCGGTCTGTTTGCCACATCTAGCGTTTGCCATTTGCCGGTAATACGGTGCGACAGAAGAGATTTTACGCTATACTGTGAGCTAAGATGCTGCGGAGGTGAGCATATGAGCCTGTGGGACAAGGCCAAAAAGGCCCTGGAGGGTGCAGCCGATAGTGTTGATCGTGAGGCACGTCAGGCTACCAGGCACTATGAGATATCACAACTGGAGACTGAACGCGATCGGCAACTGATTGAGATCGGCAAGCGTGCCCTGGAAATGTACGGGCAAAGAGAGATCATGGATGCCGACATCAAAATTCTTGCCAATCGGATCCGTGATTTGGATGAGCAGATAGAGAGCCTACGGGCGGAGATTCAGGCGCTGAGACATGCTCCGAAATCACCCGACGAATAGCGGTAAGCAATCTTCGTACCGATACATCCCTCACCCTGTCCGCAGACGAAAAGGTCACAAAATATCACTATAGCTTGTGATTACTTTGCCATCTTCCCAACTATTTTGGTGACCAGGCAGGTTGCCTTATAACCGATGCTGAAGTATACTCGTGTAGTACAATCAACAAGAAGGATGGTATCGCTGTGAAAGTGAGAATGTATGCTGTACCTGTCGTACTGGCTGTTTTTGTGGTGGCGAGCATGCTTGTGGGTTGCCCAAAAGCTCCGGAACCGCTGGATGATGCCCTGGTACCTGACGACATCGCCGGTATTGACCCCACTGCAGAGCCGACCACTCTTGCCGAAGCCCTGGCGATGGTGACTGCACCCAATAGCATGGAAATCGTGCTTGACATCGACGGGCAGAAGATGACCCAGCGGGTGCTATACGAAAATGGCCAGCCTGCCAAGATGGTCATGCAGTCGGCAGAACTTGGTGACACACTGATTTACATAGATGTTGCTGCCAAGCACATGGTGA
>JAAYSP010000175.1 GCA_012518355.1 candidate division WS1 bacterium
CGCCGGACTGACGCTTTCGTTTTTGTAGTAGATGCGTGCGGGAGTGCCGAGCTCTTCCTCCAGCGCAAATGCACGGTGTAGCGGCGACGGACGCCATAGCTTGTATATCCGCAGCACTTCATCGGGTATGTCCACCCACCGCTCCATACCCATTTCCTGCTCGATGAGTGACATCGGGAAGAGTGGCAGGAGGTCTTCCGGAACTAGTGGTTCACCGGTAGCCGGGTTGAGCGGGGGCATGAGCGGTGCGGGTAAATCCGGCTGGATGTTGTACCATGCTTGGGGCATTTCACTCTCAGAGAGGAAAATCTTTGTATCAGCCATCTACCATTACCTCCTCGGCTTTCATGCGTCACCGTAGCGTGGCCGCTCTCACATCGGCAGCCTGATCCGTCTTGGTCTGCCTGCTGGACACCTCCACAGACGCCGTCGGGGCTGATGTGACGGCGGGCGACGGATCCGGGATGGACCAGCTTGATGTGTCCTGGAGCGGTTGCTGCTCAAATAGTACGCAACTGTGTGTTGCTCTGTCAACTAACCTGTGGCAGGGCACAACAGCCAGATATGACATGGTGCGAAAAAATCCTCCATAACTGACAGGTGTCGGGCAGTGGAGTGAAGAAACATATGCTGAAAATCACAAGACAGGGTGCGTTATGCAGGTGCCGGAAGTCAGGTTGGGAAGGCGAGTGCAGGGCACAGCCGCGATTGGTATGTAGCACCCGACTACTGTGTGCATGAAGGACGGAGTATCTATGACGAACCTCACGACATTGACGTTACTACTCATTTGCCTGACTGCAAGCTGTGCAGTCGGTCAGACGCCGGCGATCGAGCAGCTTCGCGATCTGAGTCTGGAGACAGCGTTTGCTGAGGGAGGTACCAGCCAGTGCATCATCGCGGTGCCTGAGCAGGACAGCTACAGTTCGATGGCCGATCATCTGGCTACTGGAGTTGCGGCAGTTTCGGGTGCAAAACCTGCAGTCATGGCCGTCAGCGACATCACTGACGAGATGATGCAGGCCAATCATGTCATAGCGTTGGGTGTGTTTGCCAACAACTCTGTCGTCGAAAAGCTGTACGACAGGCTTCTGGTCAGCTGCGACTGGTCCTGGCCCGAGGGTGATGACAGCTATGTCATACGCACGGTACACAACCCCTGGCAGACTGGACGGAACGTGATCTATTTGGGTAGCGTCACCGCTGCCGGCTGTGAGGCAGCAGTCGGCCGGTTTGTCGAGATCCTGACGGAAAATCCGGATGGCACCATCGGCCCAATCATCGAGGTAAGCAGTGCTCCGGCAGCGCTTACAGACGATGAGATGCAGGAGCATCTGGGCAGAATTGACGCCGAGACATCCTCCCGCACCATGGACGGGCACGTGGCGCAGTTCGCAGAGAACTACTTCCGGACAGGAGATCCGGCGTGGGCCCGTATTTTCCTGGACGGCGTGCGCAAGATGATCGCACTTCACGTAGAAGAGGGCGATGCCTCTGACATGCGCAATTGCCGCTACATCTTCCCCCAGTTCGAGCGGATTGAGTATGGGCCTGATTTCACCGATCAGGAGCGCCTGGAGTTGGTGAACCTGTTCCTTCGTCTGGCTGACATGATGCCTCTATCGAAACAGGAGCTCAAGCCCAATCCAATTCCTCATGGCAACAGTTGGAACGGCCATGCAGCCGGTTATGCGGGCATCTACCTGACACGGTACTATCCTGACATAGCGATCGGTCAGCGCTTGCTGCAGAATATAGATGTCTACAACGAACCGAACATGATCTACTGGAAAGTCAACGAAGACTGCCCGGGCTATGGCAACATCACCTTGACGGGCAACTACGAGTGGGCCCTGGCACGACCCGTCCAGAGCTACTTTGATGGGGGCAACCTGGGCAAGATGTGTGAGTGGTACATGCTTATCAGCGACAACAGTGGTCGCGCCTCCGGCATCGGTGATGCCAGCGGGCTGGGTGGCCCGATCGGTGTCAACGCATACATGCTTGCAGGCTGGAAGTATCGCGACGGGCGATACCTGTGGTGGTGGGACAGGCATTTCAGCACCCCCGGCCGGTACTGGGTGCCCGAGGAGATCATCCCGCGGGTGCAGCCCGACAACATGCTTGGCGTCGCCACGGTGCCTGTGGATGAGTGGATTTACAATCAACATCAGCCGCACAAGTTCCCTATCGAGAAGGGCTACGACAAGGTATCCTTCCGCAGTGGCTTTGAGAAGTCGGATCAGTACCTGTGCATGAGCGGCTATAGCCATGGCTTCCACGCCCATGCCGACGCCAACGCCATCGTCCGCTATGCCGACCACGAACAAGTTCGGCTTTATGATGACGGCTACATGATCCCGGCGCTGAGCGAACACAACACGGTGACGATCCTCAAGGACGGCTGGGCGGCCACCACTCCAGAGCTTTCAGAGGTGATGGCTGAGGCGGACTTCGACAGCGTCGGCATGTTCACCTCACGCCTTGACGACTACAACGGCATCTGCTGGGACCGTACCATCATCTGGCCGAAGGGGCGCTTTTTCCTGGTGGTAGATGATTTGATCGCGCTTGAGCCGGCCCAATACGGGTTCCAGTGCATCTGGCGAACCCTGGGCAGTGCCAGCCTCAACGGTTGCCGCTGGACCTCGGAAAAAGAGGGCGGCCGCATGAATCTGGTATGCGCCTCCGATGCCGTGTTGGCCGAAAAAGAGTCGGCAGGGCTCACGCTCAATTCGCCACCCTTCCCCATGTCGGAAGCGCGAGCTTTGGTGCAGGCTGCAGCTCCGGACATGGCTGCTGGCGATAGCCATCAATTTGCCAACGTGCTCTACACTACCGGCGTTGGCGATGGCAGCACTCAGGTGGACTGCTACCGCGTGGGTGACAGCACGACCTACATCATCAGCGACAACGGTCAGCCGATCGCTGCCGGCATCAATCGCTCGACGGCTGTTTCGGGAGTGCTGGTGGAGGGCGATACCTTCTACCTGACACCCACAGAATTGGCCGTAGCAGGCGCGCGTCGGGTCCGCATTGACGGGCGACAGGTGCGCAGTAACCTACCGGTCAACCTGAACGTGGATCTGGACACCGGCAAGGCGTTGCTAGAGTGCGCCGAACAAGTGGAGATAACACACGCCACAATCGAGGGCGATACTACCGTCACTCTCCAGGCTGGCCGCCATGAGCTGCAGTTGCCTCCTGCCAGCCTTACCCGCATACCCGCGCTCGAGCAGCGGTTGAGCAGTCTGTTCCGCGACTGCGCACTGGCTGCAGCCGCCGCTGCGAGCGAACAGGCGGCTGTGGGGACCGGTGAAAAGCTGGCTGAGCTGTGGCAATACCGCAACTTCGCAGTGTACACGAACTTCGCTTTGCAACCGGACGTGACATGCGCTGCCGACCAGGTCCCCCTGACGCCTGAAGAAGCAGACTACCCGGTCGGGAAGCTGCAGGACCTGCTAAGACCAAACGGCAACGTCATGTTCCCTGAGGGCCAGACAGTCACACTCGACATCGCTTTGCCGCAACCTGCTGACATCGCTCAGGTCGCGGTAAACTCAAGGCAACTGCCCACCTTCCGAGGTGGGCCGGGCTGTGGATTGAGCAAGTTCACCGTGTGGGCGAGCAACGATGGCTTCAGCAAGGACCGGCGCCTGCTGAGCGAATTCGTGAACCCGTCGGATAAGCTGGAAGGCGACATGGTGCCCTATGCGGTCGAAGACCGGCAGACCGTGACTGCACGCCAGGTGCGCATAGAACTGGTGCCATTCAGTGAGGAGCATAAGGTATACATCGATTCGGTGGAGGTCAACGGCACAGCCGGTTTTGACATGCTGATGGCCAGCGGTTTCCACGTGTCCGCTCTCCAGACCGCTGATGTGAACGGTGATGGTCGGGACGAGATATTCGCAGCAGGCACCGACAGAGCTATCCACGCTGTGGCTGCCGACGGTTCAGGGCTGTGGCAGTACCCTGTGCCGAATGCGGTCAACGACCTGGCAGTTTTTGATGGCACCGGTCATGGCGATTACCAGATCGTGGCCGCCTGTGAGGACACCTACATGTACTCGGTCAAGCCTGATGGTACCGAGAATTTCACCGTCCAGCCGCCGCCTCGTACCTATGAACGCCCGGGCTATCGCGGTGTATTGCCGTTTGTCAGCCGCCTGACCGTGGCATTCGGTGCTGACATCACCGGCGATGGGAACACCGAGATCATCATCGGCTCAGCAAACTGGCGCACGTATGTCTACAACTACCTGGGCGAGCTACTGTGGGATGAGGTGTGCTGGGCCCACACCCCCACCTGTGGCGACGCCTTCGACCTGACCGGTGACGGGGCCAAAGAGGTAGTGATGGGCAACAGTTACGACAGAGCAGTGGTCTACTCATCTGATGGCAACGTGATCGGTTCCGGTGGCGGCAGCGTACATGCTGGCCCCACTGCACTGAGGTGCGCAGACCTCGATGGCAACGGCAAAGGTGAGATAGTGGTCGGCGATCGGGCAGGCAAGATTTGGTTCCAGGAATGGAAGGGCCGCGACTTGCCCCGTCACGATACCGGCATGGACATCACCGCCCTGGAGGTCGCTGACCTGGATGGTGATGGCAAGCTCGAGACCGTTGCGGCGTCGAAAAACTACATACTGTACTTTTTTGACTCGGACGGTCAGCCGCTGCGCCAGGTGAACCTGCTCACCGTAGTCCGCGACCTGGTGATAGCTGATCTTACCGGCGACGGTGTGCCGGAGATAGTTGCCGCCTGTGAAGATGGCACAGTGAAGGTGCTTGACGTTGAAGGCCAGATCATCGCCTGGTTCAAGGGTGGAGGCTGGATGCGGCATGTGGAAGTGGTGGAGCTTGACGGCAATCCTGCCACTCGCGAAATAGTCGCCACATGCGACGATGGCAGCATATACGCGCTGCAGTTCACCCCGTAAGTGAAGCTGTAGTATAGATATAGGCCACGCAAGTCGTGGCGTAGAGATAGACAGGCAGGCCGGTCGCTCCCGAGACACTGGGGAACCGGCCTGCCGCTGTATTTGTGGACTGTTCTGTGGAGCGTGTTCGGGGGGGACTGCTGGGAAGTTCTCACAAATCGGGCCTGATGTGCGTCACCTAGCCTACTATCAGGTTATCCGGCGTCTTGTCATAGGCCTGTTTGAGCATCTGAAATGCTGGAGTGTCGCTCATCTCATACACCTGGCCCCGGCTGTTGAGCGGGCGGATGATCTCTAGCGGCGTCGGTGCCAGCGCTGCGCAGAGTTGTGGCAGGTCATAGTGCAGGAGGCTGCCGCGTGCGATGTCGGCCATGTGAGGGAGCAGGTACTCGCCGTCGCGCAGAGTGAGCTCATAGGCCCACAGTGTATCCAGCAATCGTACCTGCGCCACTGCACCGTCGAGCACCGCTGCATGGAGTGCCCAGATGCCTGCGCGGCCTTGCCCCTCCAGCAGCACAGACTTGCAGTTGTACTCGCGCCGGAGAAGCGCGAGCGCACCGAGGATATCGGCCACTCGCAGCTTCAGCAGCGAAAAGCCCATGATCTTCGCATAGTATGAGGCAAATGCCTCTCTACCAAGCAGCCGGGCGCGGCTACTCCCGTGCTGCTCGAAGTTCTGCAGTCCGTGTGCTCTCACGTCGAAAATCCCTGTCCCGCAGGCCGTCAGCAGTGCATGGGGATGGTCAGCATGTGCCGCAGCTTGCGCAAATGCGCTGTAGTCCGGTTCTTCCTGCACCAGCAGGCGTACTACTGTCTGGGCACCGGATGTCGCTGCGTTCACAAACAGCGCGGCCACAGGGCCGTCTTCTGCCGCCAGAAGATGATAGTCAGTACCGCTCACTGGTTCGATGTCGGCCAGGCGCGGGTCGAAACGCTCCGAGTACTCTAACTGCACAGGCAGGCGTAGTCCCAGTGTCTCTGCCACCGTATTTCGGAGTTGATCAGCAGTTGGGGCTGGCGCCTGATTGGGGTTAGCCTCTTCGAAGCTCTCGAGGTTGACCTGGTACACTCTCCGGCTGTTGGTGCCAGTCACAACCTGACCGGTTTCAGTGCAGTACAGCTCTCCATCGGGGCGTACAAATGGGGTGGGGTCAGCTTCTGAGGGAGGCAGGTCGAAATGCAGCCCAAACCACTCCACTGCTGCTCTGCGCATGTGGTCGCTGTAGCCATGCCCTCCCGGTCCGACGAACAGGTCAAAGCGATCGTTTGCGCCCAACAGGCGATACACCTGGCGACAGAACTCGGCGGTCGCCTGCGCGCCATGAAGAGGGAAGAAGTCCTCCTCAGCGGCTCCAATCCGGAGCGCTCGCGGGGCCGTCATCGCCGCCATCTCATGGTGATCCATCCCGAAGGCAAGCTGAGCGTGGATGTTCTGCTCCCCGTCTGCGATCTGATCTGTCTCTTGCCGGGCCTGCAGTGTGGTGATGTAGCAAACCGGCATGGCGACCTTGATGCGCTCATCGAGAGCCATCAGATAGGTGGTCAGAGTGCCGCCACCGGAGCAGCCGGTGCAGCCGAGCCGTTCCGCGTCAACATCCGGCCGCGATTGCAGGTAGTCCAGACATCGTATACCATCGTAGATGCGATAGCCCGCGATGCTGCTGCCGAGAAGATGACACTGATTGTCCATCTGGCTATGCTCGAGGGTGCATGCGCCGACCGTTGAGGTGCCCAGTTGCTCGTCATAGTACTGAACCCGTTCGCCCTGGCCGACAGGATCGTATATCAAGGCGACCATACCACTGAGTGCGAGCGATATCGCTACTTTCTGGTATGGCTCAGCCGCCTTTCCGTTGGCCGAGTGGCCACAGGGGATGAGCACGGCGGGTGCCGGTCCGTCGAGGTCCTGTGGCACATACAGATTGGCAGTGACCAGGAAATCAGGGCGACTTTCGATTAGTAGCTTTTCGATACTGAAACCGTCGGCTTCCGCAGTGCCGGTCAGCTTCGGGTTGAGAGGCGTACGTTCAGGCAAGCCTCCTATCGCATCCGTGAAAAATTCGTGCAACTGGACGCGACGATCGCACCACTGGTCGGCGGTGGAGGTCTGCATGCGCCGTTGACGGTTCCCCTGGTACAGCGCATCGGCGAGACGGGATAGATACTCAGGAAGACTACGGGTGAAATCAGCTTTGGTCAGGAAGTGTTGTTTTATGGTGTACCATCTCCTGTTTCGTGTGTTCCCAAAAGCTGAAGACGACTTCTCCATACACAGGACGTCATAGAACAGTTTTTCACGTACTTTTTCGCAGTTGCGCAGAAATCGGCCGCTAACGCGGCATAGCAGAAAAGACATCGAGGTTCAGGTTGTCCGGCTCACGGGTCCGAAGCATATGGTAGCCGGCTATGGCGACCATGACAGCGTTGTCGGTGCACAGTTCGAGCGGTGGACAGTGGAAAGCAACGCCCGCAAGCTTGCACTGGTGTGACAGTCTCTCACGTAGCAATTGGTTTGCGGCAACTCCCCCAGAGATTGCCAGCCGAGCAACCCCCGTCTGTTTAACTGCCTCCATGCTGTTGCGCACCAGCGTGTCTACCGCTGCAGCCTGAAAAGCCGCAGCCAGATCAGCCACCGTCTGTCGGTCCAGATGCTTCGCAGAAGGGCGACCTTGCTTCTGGGGCGATAGCTGCTGGACCTGACGGATGAGAGCGGTCTTCAGGCCGCTGAAGCTGAAGTCGAGAGTGTCAGCCACCTGTGGACGCGGGAAGGCGAACGCTGCCGGATCTCCCAGTTCTGCGGCTTGCGACACAGCGGGACCGCCTGGATAGCCCAAATCCAGCACTCGTGCAGCCTTGTCGAAAGCTTCACCGGCTGCATCATCGCGTGTCATGCCCAGTAGCTCGTATTGTGTGGGCTGGCGCAGCAACATGAGGTCAGTGTGTCCGCCCGACACAACCAGACATATAGCAGGCAGGTCTGCCTCATGCAGCGGGATATCACAGACGTCTGCGAAGTTAGCAGATACGTGCGCCTGGAGGTGGTTGACGCCCACCAGAGGCAGGCCGGTGGCTGCATGATAGGCCTTGGCAGAGCTTACGCCGACCAGCAGAGATCCTATCAGGCCCGGGCCGTTGGTGACAGCGATGCCTCCCAGGTCGCTCCAGGTGGAGCTGGCCTCCTGCAGAGCCTGTTCAGTCACGCTGACCAGTATCTCGGTATGCTGTCTTGAGGCGATTTCGGGCACCACACCCCCGAACAGTGCATGTATCTGTTCCTGGGAAGCGATGACCGAACTGACCACCCGCCGCCCACCGGCTACCACTGCCACTGCGGTCTCATCGCAGGATGTCTCTATGCCCAGGATCGGCTTCTCAGATGCAGATGTGCAAGTCATACCTGTGGCGTCTTCTCCAGTCCTCTGTCAGGTCAGCCAGTGCTTGCTGTCGGTGCGGCTCCTGCAAGTCCGCCAGGTTGCTGATGATGGCGTCTTCGCCAGTGTCAGGGTAGTATCTTTTGCGCAGTCCAGCTCGCACGAAACCCAGTTTGTGATACAGCCGCCCTGCTGACTGGTTGCTCGTACGGTACTCCAGAGTGACATAGTGTGCGCCCCGCAATACGACCAAGTCAATCAGAGCCAGCAGCAGCAGCTCACCCAGCCCCGTGCGGCGGCACTCGGGAGCAATCGCCACTGTCACGACATGTACCTCTCCGGCGACACAGTGCGCACCGACATAACCGACGAGCCGTTCGTCCAACTCGACGACCAGGTACACCTTCTGTTCACCAAGCTGTGAAAGATCTTCCCACATGGCCTGCTCTGGCCACGGAGTCGGGAAACACAACTTCTCGATGCGCATGATGTCCCAAAAGTCATCTACTGTGGCACTGCGTACAAGTACATGCGGTGCCCCGATTTGCTCAGCATCACTGATCATCAGACGCTCCATGTCCCCAGATACTCGGCGACATCCGATACTCCCTGCTCTCAGGCGCTCCGTGTCCTCAGATACTCTGTGTCCCCGGATACCCTGTATCTCCAGACGCTGGGGGCCATCGATGCCAGGTGCCCTCATACTTCGTGGCATCAGATGGTGCGCGTTGACTTGCACCGGTTACTATTGACTGCGACGAATTCGCACCTGGCACCTGTCAATCTATCTCGATGCCGTGGATGCGTTCAGCCTGGGAGGCCAGCAGGTACTGTGGTCTTAGTGCGGCAAGCTGTGCGAAGCTGTACTTAGGAGGCCAGTCTGCCAGTCGCAACACCACAGCGGCTCTTGGCACATCATATGGTGCGCCTACGGTGTTCAGGCCGTTCAGCCTATGGTCGGTTTGGGCTGCCTCGGTAAGTCCATCCCCAACGGCTATACGGGCTCCGTTCACGTAGTCGTAGACCTGTTCGAAAGCCAGTAGCTGCACGGGCTGCAGCTCACCGACCCCATCGGGCTCCACCCGATACAGTCCGGCATAGACATGACCACGGCGTGCTTTCTGTATCACTGCAACGCGGTTGGCCAGCGGGCCGCAACCGGCAGCCAGCACATGCTGGGTTGGCACTCCTACTACCGACACACCCAGAGCGTGCCCCAGCGCCTTTGCCGTGCTGACACCGATGCGCAGGCCTGTGAAGCTGCCAGGGCCGCATGATACAGCAATTCCATCGAGGTTCCAGTCACTCTCGAGCAGTTTTGTGATGCGGGGGGTGAGCTGATCGCACAACACCAGATGGCTGTAGAAAACATCCTCCGCATGGAGGCGGCCATCACAAAACAGTGCTATACTACTTGTGTTGTCTGACGTCTCTATTCCCAGCAGTCGCATCGTTTCAGCACTTCCAGCATCTCTTGGTGTCGGCCAGTGTGGGCCGTGAAGATGATGCGCCGTCCATCACCCTCATAACCCAGATCGATTCGCAGGGCATCAGATGGTAGCACGTCCTCCACCAATTCCGCCCACTCGATGGCAACCACACCGTGTTCCAGCCACTCATCGAGGCCGGCCTCCTCCAGTTCAGCGGGGCTGCCCAGTCGGTAGGCATCGGCGTGGTACAGATATATCGGCCCGGGGTGGCAACGCATGACGACAAACGAGGGGCTGGCCACTCGCCCTTCCACGCCCATCCCCTCGGCAAGGCCGGTGACGAAGTTGGTCTTGCCCGCCCCTAGAGGGCCGCATAGTGCCAGACAGTCTCCGGGTTGCACCAGCGCACCGATACATTTGCCCAGCAGCACTGTATGTTCAGTGCAATCGGTGACTACAGCCCATGAATCTTCGGTGTTGATTTTCGCATCGTCTGTATACATGGATTGCTCTTTCTCTGTCGCCACGGTTTTCACCTGCAGCACCGCTCCGGAACAGTTGACCTGTCATGAACGCCGACCTATACTGGCGGCGGAAGCGGCGGACCAGGTCCGGAGGGATGATGTGAGGGCAATTCGGCAAATTCCGGGAAGTGTCATAGCAGTTGTAGTGATCGCACTCATCGCGATAGTGGCTGTAGCAGGCGGTGTTCTGCACGGCCGGGGTCATCCTGAGCATGTGGACGATGGGTATGATGGCCAGCTACATGACGGTGTAGCATCTGACACTTCGGGCATTCCGGTGGACAATCCGGATTCAGATGCGGAGGCGCAATTGCATCGTACGCCCGGACGGCCTGGCACTGTCACTGACGATGGTGCAGCTATCTCAGGTAGCGCTGATGATGCCGAGCAGTTGGACGCATCAGGCCAGATAGGGGAGGAGCGCTACATCAATCTGTGCGTGGAGATGGTGATCGCGGCTATCGGCTTTCAGAACGCCGGTCAGGGGCATGAAGAGTTGGCCGATTATCTGCCCGAACTGCTGGACAGCGAAGGCGTCACGATGGAGGCCTTCGAGGAAGCCACTGAAGTGATATCGAGCAACCCAAGGCAAGCCGAGAGAGTGGCCGAGCAGATCATCGAGCGTGTCGAGCAACGCATAGGCACCAGGATGGACATGCGAGTCCTGCCGATGCTGAACCCCGCTATGGGGGCAGAGGGCGGGTAGAGGGCTACCGTCCTGACTTTTGCAGCCTTGAACCGCCGTCTCACGAGGAAGATGAATGCATCGAATCATATTCGGCGATTGTCGCCGCATGAGTGAACTCGAAGACCAAAGCGTGCACCTGATAGTTACGTCACCCCCATACTGGTGCATAAAAGACTATGAACACCCCGACCAGATCGGCTGTGAGCAGCCCTATGAGGACTATCTCGACTCGCTCAGCCAGGTTTTTTCGGAGTGTCATCGCGTACTGCACCCCGGCTGTCGGTTTGCGGTGAACATCGGGGACCAGTACCTGCGTGCTACCGATCATGGCCGCTACAGGGTACAGCCTATATCCGCAGATCTGACAGTCATCGGCCGCCACCGGGGCTTCGATTTCATGGGCAGCATCATATGGCGCAAGATTTCCACGACTAACACCACTGGCGGCGGGCAGTGGATGGGATCGACATACTATCCTCGCGATGGCCATATAACTTATGAACACGAATATATCCTACTTTTCCGTAAACGGGGCGACTGGCCGAAACCGATCACCGCAGAGGCAAAAGAGAAAAGTCAGTTGACCGCCGAGCAGCGTTCGCACTGGTTCCGTGGTGTGTGGGACGATATCCCTCCCCAGCGTCAGAGCGGTCATGTGGCTATGTTTCCGATAGAGGTGCCGCGCCGCCTCATCAAGATGTACTCGTTTTGGGGCGAAACTGTTCTGGATCCGTTCATGGGCAGTGGTACGACGACTCTGGCGGCTGCCCGAGAGGGGCGCAGCTCTGTCGGTTACGAGCTCAATCGGCAATTCGAGCCACTGTTGCGCGACAGGTTGAGTGCCGATGATGACATTTCTGTGGAGTTTGCCTACAGATAGGCGGCGAGAGCGCAGAGCTGCCTGCTGTGGCTACCGTTGAGTGGCCGGAACTGTCCTGCCACAGCACTCCGCGGCTTCGGCTGCTATCGGTGCCCCCGGCTTTTTGTTTCTCCGACAATTCGAGCCACTGCTGCGCAACAGGCTGAGTGTCGTGGATGGCATTTCCGTGGAGTTTGCCTATAGATAGGTGGTGAGAGCCTAGGGCTGCCTGTTGCGGCTACCGTTGAGTGGCCGATACTGTCCTGCCACAGCACTCCCGCCTTCGCCGCCACCGGTTTTTTCGCTTCTCCGTAGTGACTTAGTGCTACACTTGTGCAAACCCATGTGAGTGCCATCCGGGGCTTGCAGAGGAGGGTAGCGTGAGGGGCGCATGAAGGCATACTACCGGTGCCTTCTGGTGAAGCGCTGTTCCGGCGCTCTCGTGCAACGTCGCATCGCTCGAGCCTGCTGCAGGGCATATGATGAGATGCTGCGACAGTACGTCGGGCACTATCAGTTCGTCTCTGTGCCCTCCGGAAGAGCCTTTCCGGACGGAATGCTCCCGACTCGCGCTTGTGTTGCTCAGACTGACGTAGAGATGTAGGGCGTGAGTTGTACATGGTCGGCACAAGTGCCCGTGACTTGCCGCTCACACAGCCCTGTCGCTTACACTAGTCCACCGGATCGGGCGGCTGGCAAGATGGCATACGGAAACGTCGCACTGCGCTGCAGTGTCTAAAACTCTGTCTACACGAATGCGAGTAGGAGGCCTCGCCGATGACAACGAAATACCTGATCACTGTCGTGCTATTTGCCGCTGTTTTGAGCACTATCATCATGGGCGGCGTGTTGGCGCGGACCTCTGCACTGGCTCAGGATACCGAGCCGGACGAGGCTGTGGCTGTGCCGACTGAGAGCAAGCCTGCACCGGCGGTGGTATCAGCAATCCCGTATGAGACTGTAACCGAGTACCAGATGGATCCCTTCGAGCCGGGGCGTGTCCGTTCCACTGCAACAAAAACCAGCACGCTCATCCTGGTGCGCGCCGATGGTAGCACCGAAATCGTGAATGCCAAGTAAGTCAGCGCAACTTGCCCTGAAAATTTCCGCTCGCCTGATGGCCAAACGCGGCGTGCTGTAAGTGTCTACCTGGCTGGTACATGAGCAGCACCAAGGAGGTAGCAGTAGCGTGGAAAAAGTGGTGGTAGATCCGGCTCTCCACTTCGCCCAGTTGCACCAATCGCTGACAAACGGCGGGGCGCTGGTGGTGTCTGTTGACTCAAGCGAGCGACCCAATCCTATGACGATCGGCTGGGCGAGTATGGGAACTGCCTGGTCGCGGCCCGTCCTCACAATTCTGGTTCGACATTCGCGCTACACTTACGAGTGTCTGAACACAACCGGCGACTTCACCGTATGCGTCCCATATCCGCAAACGCGTAGTGTGGTAGAGTTTTGCGGCACTCGCTCAGGACGCGATTGTGACAAGTTCGTCAAGTGCGGTCTGACCGTGTTGCCATCACAAGCCGTTTCTTCGCCTGGTATCGCCGAGTGTGGGGTCATCTGGGAGTGCCGAACCATATACACAAGCGATCCGGATACAGACACTCTTGCTCCTGAGCTGGTCAGCACGATATATGGCGGCGGTGACTATCATCGCATCTATTTTGGCCAGGTGGAACGCTGTATAGCCGATCCTGATTTCGAGAAGCGTTTTGCGCTGTAGCAAGATGTACAACTGTGGTGGTCGAGTACTATGTTGTCGCAGCGCAGGATCTGGCCTAACACTTCCCGGTGTGCACGATGCATGACACTATATGCCACCTGCGTCAGGCTGTAGGCGTGATGGCAGGTGATGAGTTTTAGGCCGTCCGTGCGGTCTACACTATCGCCAGGTCTGTTTTCTACCCAGGAGTATGATAGTTGGACTATAGAAGTCGTTGGCAACAGAAGCGACGCAAGCGGCAGTTCATCCGCCTGGTGCTCGTCCCTGTGGTTGTCGTGGCATTGGCGCTGGTGGGGCATGTGGTGCGCGTCCTGGGGCACAACCCCTTGAGTTGGTCCTACAGTGGTATGACCGACAGCATAGTGACACCGGTGGTCACTGCCAACGTGGTTGTCGCAGCGTTCAGCGAGGGCGAGGTGCGGTGTCTGCGAGTAGTTGACGGCAGCGAGGTGTGGGACGCAGGTTTTCGACGGCCTCAGCGGTTCACAAGCGCGCCGTCTGTGGCCAGGGGCCTCGCCATCGTCTGCGCCGACTATGGCAGAGTATATGCGTTGGGGTTGGCGGACGGAGAGATGAACTGGCAGTTGAAGCTTCCCGATGGACTACGAGGCGGGCCGTTAGTCGACGATTCTACAGCATATGTGGCCGCGAGAAACGGCATGGTCCAGGCTGTTGACCTGCACACAGGGGAGACGCTTTTCACAGTCGAGACCGGTGCGGCGATATCGGATCAGCCTGTTCTCAGCGATCGGACACTGGTTGTGGCCGGTAGTGAAGGCATCATAGTGGGGCTGGAAGCAGGCACGGGCGAACAGATATGGCGCCGCCGATTGAGAGCGAACGTGCTCTGCCGGCCAGCCGTTGTTGGTGACATGATTGCCATCGGCTCTGAGCAGGGCCGCATGCATGTCGTAGATCCCGCCGACGGTCAGGCCAGGTTCGTCGCACAGGCCTCAGCTATGATCAGGACCCCTGCGGTCACGGATGGCGACAGCCTGTACTTTTGCGATACCGATGGTTGGCTGTATAAGTGCGACCTGCAGACTGGAGAGGCTCAATTTAGCCGTCGTTTGGCGCCATCCCTGCAAGCAGGGCCCTTTTTTTACCGTGACTCACTGTACTGTCTGGTGGATGGCGGACGTGTTGTAAGAGTTGAGCCACAGACCGGGGTGGTCAGAGAGCGGCGCAGGATAGATGCTGCCGGATGTACCATGGCAGTCGGGTCAGGACACCTGGTAATCGGTACTCACGACGGCAGACTGCTGGCTCTGGAGTTGGAGTCACAAGACGAGTAGGGCCTGCACCGAGGAGCGCCTTTTGACCGAAGTACATCTATGCCGGCGGGAGCACTGTCTTGTAATCACTCTGCTTTTGCCGTAGAATTGGCCCAATACTGTACACTGGTAGACAGCTTCAGCACGCCTGTTCTCATGCCGCACGGGAATTGTGACACCGATATCAGTGCCCGAAAGGACAGCATTCTGCTCAGGCTATCCAGCAATCCGTAACGCAGCTCGGCTGCTAGAGCAGGTCATGGCACCTGGTGCCGGCGTCGTTTCGATGATACTCCGGAAAGAGGATGAAACGCTGTGTTTCGCACCCGTGATTTGATCCGTGACACAGTCAAACGCATCACCCCGTATTCCCCAGGCAAAGACTCGGCTGAGGTCATGCGTGAGTTGAGCATCACCGAAGTGACGAAACTTGCCTCCAACGAGAACCCACTTGGCCCTTCTCCGATGGCCATCGAGGCCATGCAGGCGGCGGTTTCACAGGTGCACCTGTACCCCGACCCGCAGTGCACTGAGTTGACCGCGGCGCTGGCCCGGCACCTCCAGGTGCTGCCTGACTGCATCGTTGTGGGGCGCGGGTCTGATGAAGTCATCTCGATGCTGGGGTTGGCGTTTGTCAATCCCGGTGATGAGATCCTGTTTTCTCAGTATCCGTTCGCACTTTATCCGTTGACGGCATGGATGACTGATGCGGTGGGCGTGGAAGTGCCGGCGCGTGGTTTCGATCATGATCTGGAGGCTATGGCGGCAGCGATTAGCCCCCGTACCAGGCTCATCTTCATATGCAATCCCTGCAACCCGACCGGCACAATTCTGACCAACGCTCAGGTAGCCGACTTCATGAAGCGTGTGCCAGACCATGTGGTTGTGGTGTTCGATGAGGCTTACTTCGAATATGTGGACGATCCCGACTTCGTAGATGCGTTGACTTATGTCCGCCAGGGGCGACGTGTGGCGGTCCTGCGCACCTTCAGCAAGGTATACGCACTCGCGGGGCTTCGCATCGGCTATGGCATATGCAGCAAACCGGTGGCAGATGCGCTGAAGCTGGTGCGGCCGCCGTTCAACGTCAACTCGGTAGCACAAGTGGGCGCTGTGGCCAGTCTTGGCGACCCACAACAGCTCAGAAACGCGCAAGAGATGGTGGCAGAGGGCAAGACCTACCTGTACCAACAGTTCGAGCAAATGGGGCTCGAGTTCGTGCCTACGCAGGCCAACTTCATCCTGTTTGACTCTACTCGTGGCAGTCGTGAGGTGTTCGATGCGCTGATGCGGCAGGGCGTCACGGTACGCACTGGTGATATCTGGGGGCTGAACACCTGGATTCGCGTGACCATCGGCACTGCTGAGCAGAATCGTAGATTTGTCGAAGCCCTGAAACAGACGCTTGCCGGTTGAGTTGCCATCAGCGCTTCCCAGGCTGGCCGGGGAGACGACCCCCTTCGTAGTACGCTGTGCCGATTCGGCAGGGTCGATGCGGCGCTCTGCGACGCCCATCGGCAGGTGGTGACCATACGATTCGGTAGGGCTGATGTGATAGGCGCTACCGGCTGCTCATATCGGCATGCCTGCCGCGATTGCCAATGGCCACATGCCTTGCAGGTGCATGTATCCGTTTGAAGATATACCGGTCATGGAGATGCATAGGTGTATCTTGAGGATACTGGCACTGCCATGTTCGCAGATGATGTATGGCGTTGTCAGCCATGCCACTTGCCATATGATCTATATGACCTATCATGGCATCGCCATGATCGTAGTTGAGATTGCCCGGCGGTGGGCAGGAGAGCCTCGTGCCGCTGCAAACCAAGGAGCAACTGTACCATGATCATCGTGATGAGTACCAAAGCCGGTGATACCGAAGTCCAGAAAGTCGTAGACTTGCTGGAGGGTCGAGGTTACGGACACCACATCTCGCGTGGGGTTGAGCGTACCCTCATAGGTGCTATCGGCACCCCTGACGGCGAGAAGCGTACCCTGGCCGAACAGCTCATGACTATGCAGGGTGTAGAGCGTGTGGTCCCCATCGTACGCTCATACAAGCTTGTGAGCCGCGAACATCAGGAACAGACCAGTGTGGTGTATATAGGCTCGGCACCGTTTGGTCGCGGCAATATCGGGATGATAGCGGGCCCCTGTGCAATCGAGAGTGCAGAGCAGACAGTGACCGCCGCAAAAGCCGTGAAAGATGCAGGTGCGACGGTGCTACGAGGGGGCGCATTCAAGCCTCGTACCTCTCCGTATGATTTCCAGGGTCTGGGTGAAGAGGGTCTGAAGATTCTTGCTGAGGCCGGTCGGCAGACTGATCTGCCCACAGTGACCGAAGCCCGCGAAGCCCGCCACATTGACCTGGTGGCACGGTATGCCGATGCCATTCAGATCGGCGCGCGAAACATGCAAAACTACGACCTCCTACAGGCCGCAGGTGAGACCGGGCTGCCTATCATCCTCAAGCGCGGTCTGTCGGCTACCGTGGAGGAGTGGCTCAAGGCGGCCGAGTATGTCGCTTCGGTTGGCAACCTGAACATCATCCTATGCGAGCGCGGCATTCGCACCTTCGAGACCATCACACGCTTCACTCTCGACCTGGCGGGGATGGTAGCGGCCAAGAACGAAACTCATCTGCCGATTATCGTGGATCCGAGCCACTCCACTGGTCATCACTCTCTGGTCGCGCCGATGACGCTGGCGGCGCTGGCATCAGGGGCTGACGGCGTGATGATCGAGGTGCATCCGCATCCCGATCGAGCTTTGTGTGACAGTCTGCAGCAGCTCACGCCGCGTAACTTCACTCGATTGATGGACAGAGTGCGTGATCTATCCAGCGCGATGGGCCTGCAACTGGGCAATACTGCCCGGGAGGCCTGAGACTGCCATGATATACAGGCGGATGGCAGTTATCGGCATCGGTCAGATCGGTGCCAGCTTCGCGTTGGCGGCGAAAGCTGCGGGCGCAATCAGGCGGGTCGTAGGTGTGGCACGCTCACAGCAAACGCGCGATATGGCTATGCAGGTGGGAGCAGCTGATAGCTGTACCGAGGATCTCGCCGCCGCAGTCGCCAAAGCGGATTTGGTCTACCTGGCGGTGCCTGTCAGAGCCATGCGGCAGGTCATGACAGACATCAGTCCTGCACTGGCCCCGGGTTGTCTGGTGACTGACGCTGGGAGCACGAAAGCAGAGATCTGTTGCTGGGCTTCCGAAATCCTCCCGCCTGAAGTCCACTTCATCGGTGGTCATCCCATGGCCGGTACCGAAAAGCACGGCCCGGCCAGCGCTTCGGGAAGCCTCTTCGCCAACACCACTTACCTGCTGTGTCCCATGCAGGCACCCCAGGAAGTGGCCGATCGCTTTCGCAGCCTGGTGGAGGCGATAGGTGCCCGGCCCGTGACGGTGTCACCTGATGAGCATGATCGAGTGCTGGCATACTCCAGCCATCTGCCGCATCTGTGCGCTGCAGTCCTCAGCCTCACGCTGAAGCGACGTGACATAGAAAACGTGACGTCTTTTGCCGGTGGTGGATTACGGGACACTACTCGCATTGCCGCAGCCGATGTGGAGATGTGGCGTGACATCATGGCGGCAAATGGAAGCGCTATTGTGGCGGCAACCGAACAGTTCTGTGAAGCACTAAGTGATTTTACTGATGCGGTGATTGCCGAAGACTGGGAGCAGGTTGCCGAGCTGCTTGCTGAGGCCAAGAGCTACCGCGACAGTCTGTACGGCTGAGAGCGCGGACAACGGGAGGTAGCCGATCTGAGCGACAGAGGCCGGTCATAGGTGAGGTCTGGAGCTGGTCGAGTCATATCATCTTGAGGTCTTTTAGCAGGACGTTTCCGTACTGGGCTGCAATCTTGACGAAGTTCGACTCGAAGCCTGCTTTCATCGGCCACAGTACATACGCCTGTGTGGATTGCTGGCCGAGTTCGATTAGAGCTCGTGTACGGCAGTGGCCGTCCAGTAGATAGTAGCGGGTGCGGCCGTCAGCGAAGTGTTCTTCGACTATGACCGGGATTTGGAGCTGACCGGCCTGCACTTTGCGCCGGACGATCTGGAACTTGTCGGCTTCGATGGCATCCTGGGTGGCGATGAGACTATGCAGAGACACAGTCTTGAGTTCCCACTCGACTCCGACACCCATGTTGCGGTAGGTGGCGATGATCTCATCGAGGATCCGAAGCTGCCCTTCAGGCGTCACTATGCGTTTGTGGTCCATACCTCGTCTGAACAGCTCAGGCCACTGCTTTGTTCCATCCCCTGTTGTTCCGTCCACTCGTCACATCGGTGCAGCTATCACCCGGCGAAGGCAGTTGTTGAAGCCAACCGCTGCATGACCGGCCACGATTGCAGGCTCCAAGAGGTGACATTTGCGACGCCACAGATACCATTTTCGTCAGGAGAGATGCCATGGATCCGAGCATAGTCAACTACGATCCGGCGATGGATGAGGAAGTCGCCGTACTGCTGAACGAAGCCTGGGCACGCCTGCGGGCGATGCGCAATATCTACGTAAAAGAGAGCCCCTGGCCGATGGTTGATAGCGGCCTGCTTGCTCGATGGCGTGAGCAGGGGCGCCTTTCTGCAGATGGCACGTTCATCGCTCAGGCTGCTGACGGCAGCAAAGCTGCCATCTTCTCGGTATCGGCGGGCGATGAGGGCAGGGGTACTCTGCACTTTTTCGGCGCTCATCCCGGCCATTCGGGCCACGGCCATGGCTCTCGGACACTTGCGGTTGCCGAAGAGTATCTGCGCAGCCGCGGTATGAGGCAGGTTGTCACAGAGCGCGTTGACTCCCGTTGCCCCATCGTCAACGGATTCTTACGCAAGTCCGGTTTTGAGGTGCCCGACCTCGACCAGCAAAGTATCATCATGCTGATGGGGCCGCAGGGGCGAGTAGTGCGCCCGGTCACTCTGCCTGATGATGGCTACCGGATCGCCACATGGGATGACGACTACCTGGATGACTGGGTCAGCATCCGCAACATAGCTTTCGAAGAGAGCACGGACGCAACACTATTCCTCGAGCATTTCCGCAATCGCAAGGATTTCGATCCGGAAGCCTGGTTTTTTGTGCAGCACCGCGACAGGCCTGTCGGGATTGCCGGTGCTCTGGAGCGGCGGAATCCTGATGGCAGCCATCGTGGCGGTCAGGTGGAGTGGGTGGCGGTACTGCCCGAGTATCGCGGCAAAGGGCTTGGAGAGGCGCTGGCTGCGACTGTGCTGAACCGTTTTGTGCAGCGTGATGTCAAACCGGTGGCGCTTATCACTCAGTCCTTCCGTCACGCCGCCGTGACGATGTACGAAAAGCTTGGGTTCCGTACTATCGCCCAACTATTGCACTACCGGAAAAATCTGTAGCTGCCAGCACTATCGCGCGAGTATCGATTCGTCAGTGCGTCAGTGCGCCAGTGCGCCAGTGCGCCAGTGCGACAGTGCGACAGTGCGACAGTGCGACAGTGCGCCAGTGCGCCAGTGCGCCAGTGCGCCAGTGCGACAGTGCGACAGTGCGATAGGCGATAGGCGATAGGCGATAGGCGATAGGCGATAGGCGATAGGCGATAGGCGATAGTCGATAGTCGATAGGCGATAGGCGATAGGCGATAGGCGATAGGCCTAGTGCAGGTGTGACAGTGTCAGTGCTAAAGCGATAGTATGCTTACCGTTTACGGTGAAGCTCACGTATGGTATGATATACGCTGTGCCGGGCTGAGTTTGGTTGGCCCGGCTGAGCCATGCTTCGACGGGACGCTCCCATGCGGGTGCTACGGATTGCTTCCATTGCCTTTGTGACCGGCTTTTCGGGTGCTGTCATGCCGGGACCTATGTTGCTGCTTACCATAGGGCAGGTGTCGGCACATGGCTTCTGGGCGGCACCGGCGATCGTTTTGGGACATGCACTGCTGGAGCTAATCGTCGTGGCAGCCTTGATCCTGGGCCTGCGACGGGTGCTGGAGAGTACCCCGGTACGGGGTACCATCAGTCTCATAGGCGGGCTGGCGTTGGGCTACATGAGCTGGGATATGCTTCGCAACGCTGCAGATATGCAGCTCGAGATGACCGCACACAGTGAGGCCTTGCCGTGGGCAAAACTTATCCTGCAGGGTGCGGCCGTCTGCGTGGTAAATCCATACTTCACCGCCTGGTGGGCCACTATCGGGGTCGGGCAGATGGCGCATACCAGGCCGAGCAACAGTGGCGAGTACGTAGCTTTCTACCTGGGTCATGAGATGTCAGACCTGGTCTGGTTCAGCTTTGTCGGATTGGTACTTGCTCTGGGCGGACGATTTTTGAACCTGACATGGCTGATTTTTGTGTGCGCAGCAGCGGTGGGTATCCTGGCGCTATGGTTTCTGTATTCTGCAGCTCGCTCACTTTCCGCACCTCGTGTGGCAGATGGCACAAGCTGTGCGTGCTCGCTGCCTCCTGAGGTGTCGCATGAGCGGGCAGAGGTTTTAGACGGGAGAGATGATTGTGACGGATGAAAACAAGCTGAGAATTGGGCTTCCCAAGGGGAGCCTGCAAAACGCCACGGTTGAGATGTTTCGCAAAGCCGGCTGGAGCATCACCGTGGATGAACGCCAGTATACGCCAAACATGGCAGATGATGACCTGTGGGCAGTGCTGCTGCGGGCCCAGGAAATTCCCGCATATGTGGCAGACGGGGTCCTCGACTGCGGACTGACCGGTCTCGATTGGATTGTCGAGTCAGGGGTTGAGGACCGAGTGGTGGAGGTAGCTGACCTGATTTACGCCAAGCAGGGCATGCGACCATACCGATGGGTACTGGCAGTCCACGACACCTCTCCGGTGCAGACAGTCGAGGATTTGCAGGGCAAGCGCATCGCCACCGAACTGGTGGAGGCAACTCGCAAGTATCTGGCAGGCAAGGGTGTCCAGGCCACGGTTGAGTACTCCTGGGGTGCCACGGAGGCCAAGTGCCCGAGCCTTGTGGATGCTATCGTCGAAGGCACTGAGACGGGCAGCACACTGGTGGCCAACAACCTGCGCATCGTGGATGTGCTATTCGAGTCGACCACCAAGTTCATCGCAAACAAGCAGGCATGGGCTGACCAATGGAAGCGAAACAAGATAGATAACATAGCGCTGATGCTGCGTGGAGCCCTGGCTGCCGAAGAGTATGTGGGCCTCAAGATGAACTGTAGCAGTCAGGACTTGCCGACTGTACTGGCCCAACTGCCTGCCCTGAAAAACCCTACCATTTCTGAACTGGCAAACAACGGCTGGCATGCGGTTGAGATTATCGTGTTGAAAAAGCAGGTACGCGTACTGATCCCGCAACTGAAAACCGCCGGTGCTCAGGGCATAATCGAGTATCCGCTCAACAAGATCATCATGTAGCGACACGAGAAACGACGTCTTCGCTGCAGTTTCGCTCATGTACTCCAGTTAGTCTGGCAAAGTCAGCCCCGGGGCGCATAATCGCGCATAATCGAACACCGATAGCGTGAGGCGGGCAAGCGGAGGGGCACTCATATATAGACAACTGGAACGCTTCTGAAAGCAATTGACACTTGAGCGCAGGTCAGTTAGAATACCGGCAGGTAGTGTACAGGTTTTGTCGGAAACATTCTGCAAACCTGCGCTTTTATCTGTGCAAGATGAATTGTACACTCTTGATATGATAGCGGGAGCCAAGCGATGAAGGTGTGCAACGAATGTGGCACGCGCAATGCAGACCACAGCTACCTGTGCGTGAATTGTGGCGGCAGGCTGGCTGATGCCGCGACAAGTGACGAAGACGGTTATACCGGTGATACCGACCAGATTCCGCTTCAGTCAGGTGAGTCTGTCGAGCAGTTGGTTGAGCAAGCCTCTGAGCGGCTTGCTGACGGCAGCCCAGCAGCAGCGATTGAACTGTGCCAGAGAGCGCTGGCACTGGAGCCCAACCATTTATCGGCCTTCTCACTACTTGGCATGGCCCACGAGGAAGCTGGTGACGTACAGGCTGCCCTCGATGCATATGACAATGTCCTACGAATAGACCCTAATCGTGCGGTCGAGCGGCAAAAGGTCAGTTTATTGAAGCTGCAATTGGTCCGCATCGAACAGGAGCCTGAGGAAGAGGCACAGACGCCTCATCCATGGTTGCAGTATGCGCCTATCGCACTGGCATCTGCAGGGGCTCTGTTGGTGTTTGTGGTGGGAGCTCTCTTCATAGTCAGTGCGCGCAACGCCCAGAAGGCAAGTAAGGCTGAGCAGGCTTATGAGTTGGCCATGGACGTAGGCAATGCAGCTATGGCCGATGGCCGGTATGCCAAGGCTATGTCGCACTTCCAGGCAGCTCTGGAGGCGATGCCTGATGACCCGACAGCGCGGCTGCGAATTGCGCGAGCCCAGGACCGTCTCGAAGCAGGAGAGCTGTCGGGAGTTGCGCAACTGCCTAAATATATACCCTCCAAGGGGCCTAACCCCTTCTCACCAGTGGTAATTCCGCCCACCGCGCAGGATGAGGAAGCACAGGATGCTGCCGTCATGCCCATGCCTTCTCCCATGGTGACAACACCACCGCCGCAGAGTGTCTACACGCCAGTGACCGGAGGCAGTCGTAGCGGTGTGCCCAGCCCTACCGTTCGGACCGAAACTCAACCGCCGCCGAAGTCTGACACGAAAAACGATCTGCCCATATCTCCTCGAACTGAGCCTAAGCCCGCTCGCCCGGCCACAGTCGAGACCCCTAAGGCGCCCGCCACCTCTCCAGAGCCGGGCCCTGGCGAGATCAGCATTTGGGCCAGTGACCGTCCTGCTGCCACTCCTGTACCCGCCCGGCCGCGCCGACCGGCTGCGGATCCTGATGCCCTGCGCTCCCAGGCTGATGCGCTTAAGCGTCAGGGCCGCTATAGCGAGGCAGCAAGCACCTACGGCAGGGCCATCGAAGCCTATCAGGAGCAGAAACAGACAAGTCCTCAACTAGGGGCTGTCATACAACGCTCAATCGAATCGTGCACGACCAGCAAACGGATATGCGACTCCCAGTAGCAGGAGGCAACTGATTGCGATTCCACTCGGGTATTATCGCAGCCATCGTGCTACTTTTGCTGCCGGTAGCGGGCAGAGCCCAGCGCTATGTTGGTGTGGTGATACTGCCACCGGCAGGAGTGTTCACCGCGGAGCTAAGCGCTCTGAGCGATGCGCTAACGAACGCGGTTGCCGCGCTGCCTGAATCGGAGACGGTGCTGTTGGATACCAATTGCACCCTGATTGACACTGCTTCTGCACGAGAGCAACTGGCCGGGATCTCATCTGATAGCTCAGAAGATCAGTTGCTGGATCTGGCACTACTCCTGGATCTCGACGAGTTGCTCGTGGTACGAATCGGGGTGATAGAGACAGCGGGTGCTGGAGAGAGCGTGCACATTGCGACGCGTCGGGTCCACGTCGGGCAACAGGATGCGGCTGAGTTTGCCATCGAGCTATCTGGGCTAGGTGCGGCAGATATCAAGCATGCTTCGGAGCAGTTCGCAGTACGCTTGAGTGAGGCAGGCCCACCGTCACCTGTGTCTTCAGCTTCTGTCCCTCCAGCCATGACGACTACTCCCGAGCAGGAGGCTGCGCCGCCTGATGTGTCAGACGCGACGCCATCTGCAGCAGCCTCGACCGCGGAAGATGCGCAGCCAGTGCCAGCCTCCACACCAACGCCTGAACCGTCCGGTCAGCCGGGCATCGCGCGTCTTGCGGCCGCTCGCGCAGCACTGGCTGTCGGAGATCTGGAGCTGGCACGTCGAGAGGCGGATCTGGCACTTCCTCTCGGCGCTCCCGCGTATGAGCTGTACATGTTCCGGGCTGACCTGGCAGTGGCGCAGAACCAACCCACTGAGCAGCGTAGCTGGCTGGAGCGGGCTGCAGCAGCCAATCCCGAGGCGGTCGAGCCATTGCTTCGTCTGGGTGCCGTACTCGATGCTCAGGGACTCTGGCAGAAAGCAGTTGAGTGTTATGACCAGGCTATCGCTTTGGATCCCGCGTCTCTTCCCGCTTACACTGCGGCCGCCACAGTCCTCACGTCACGCAGCCGTCCCAAGCAGGCAGCCGAATATCTGGCCAAGGCGGCCGAGCGTAGCCCACACGACAACACTCTTTTGATGCGACTTGGGGATACGTACCGCCAGGCAAGTATGTTGGCAGAGGCTGAGGAGGCTTACGACCTGGCTGCCCGCACTGCTGAACCGCCGTTAGCAGCGCAGATCATGGACCGCCTGGGCGACCTGTATGTCTCAAGTGGCCAGTTTGAAGAAGGCTTCCGCTGCTACGCGGAGGCTGCCCGCCTTCGCGGAGACAACGCACAACCACTCGCTCAGAAGCGGTATGAGCAGATGACGATAGTCGCAGATGAGGCGGTGATGTCCGCTCTACAGGCGGCTTCTGAAGCTTTCGAGGCCTACTATCGGGATCGTACCATGCCACGAGAGCGGGCGTATGTCATCGCTGAGCAGTCTGAGACACGGGTGGCTGAGGTCGCGGAGTTCACTGTGGGCTTGCCCGTACCTCCTGCTCTGGAGCAAATGCATCTGCGCCGGCAACTGTTCTATGACCTGGCAGCTGAGGCCATAGTCGCGTTGATGACTTATCTGGACACGAACCTGGAGCAGGCCTTAAGTCAGTACCAAACGACTGTTCGTGAAGCGTGTGGCGAGTACGAAGGACTCCACAAAACTGTGGTGAAGTGACGATGACGGCCGGAGCGGTATGGAGCGGTTTGGGTAGGATCCTGATTCTCTGTGGACTGCTCCTGGTGGTAGTTGGAACCGCGTTTTATTTTCTGGGTCGGCATGTGGGACACTGGCCGCGTCTACCGGGCGATATGACGCTACGTGTTGGGACTGTGACGATTTACTTGCCGCTGACCAGTTGTGTCGCCGCAAGTGTTCTGCTGAGCTTACTGATGACATTCGGACTGTACGTAGCGGGGCTGGTCCGCAGGTAATTGGTCCGATATTGGCACCAAGCGATGGAGGTTTTAGACTGCAAATGCAACAACATGACTGGCAGGACAAGAGGAAGTCTGGTAGGCGAGTACACCAGACGCTACGAGATGCTCGTCGTGCCGGAGCTGCCGACGACGACACTGAAAATGCCGAAAACGGCACGCAGATTGCAGCAGATGATGCAGAGTGGAGTGGCGACGCGTCAGATGGAGGGCGACGTCGCATTGTTGCAGACGGCGACGCCAGCCGGGCTGTGAACACGTTGCAAGTGCTCGAGCGCCTCACCACTGACAGCGACATGGTCGAGCGGCTCAAGGCCTTACAGGCACGTCAACAGCGCTTACCGCTCGACGTAGAGGCCGGGCCGCGCAGTGAGACACGTACTAGAGCCAAGCAGACACGAGATGAATTGGTAGAGCGGTTGCTAGATCCCGTCCTGACCCTGCGCGAAGCAGCCATCTTGCTAGACGTGTGCCCGACCACAGTCCGCAGATATACCAACCGAGGGGTACTCAGTTGCTTTCGGACGCCAGGCAATCAGCGCCGATTTCATCTGTCAGACGTGATCAGTTTTATGGAGCAGCGCGACAGCCGGTAAGACTGTACGCAAAGCGCCTGGCAGCGGTTCGTGCTCGAGGAGGAATTGTCTGATGTCTTGGACGCTGCTGATGATCGGCTGTCCACAACAGCTTACCCAGCAATTGAGCAGTGTTGTCTCCTCCGAGCTTATGCGATTTTCAGCCCTCCCCGATGCCGGGCACCAGGGCCTGGAGAGGTATGTAGAGCAGGCCAGCCTGGTAGTAGTGCATGAAGATGGCGCCAGTCGAGCATTGCCCTGGCTGTGCCACAGGCTGCGACATCTGACCGATGTGCCCATCATCGTGCTTGCCGCCTGCTATGATGAGCAAGTCATGGCGGATGTATTCGAGGCAGGGGCCAACGACTACTTATATGGAGACTATTCGGTACGCGAACTGTTGGCCCGCATTCGTGCCCAGTTGCGCCGTGCCCACGAATATGTCTCTCAAGCCGTCAGGCCTGAACGACATGTAGTTGGCGATCTGACCGTGGATGTGGGGCGCCATCAGGTGATGATGGGCAACAGGGCGGTCAGATTGACGCCCAAGGAGTTCGAATTACTGCGGATCATGGCTACACACCCTGAAAAAGCGCTCTCCCGAGAGCAGTTACTGCAGGAAGTGTGGGGCCGAGAACAGAAAACCAACAGTCGCACCCTCGATGTGCATATAGGAAGACTGCGCCAGAAGATCGAATCTGATCCAGCTTCTCCTCAGCTAATTCTCACCGTTCCCGGATATGGCTACAAGCTGAAAGCGTGACCTTTCGAAAAAGTATATCCACCTGCGTCGCCGATACACTGGAGCCCTAGCTAGGTGTGGGAGACAGTCAGCAGCGTGCAGCCGTGGCACCAAGCAGAGGGGCCGATGCATATGTCGCACCGGCCCGAAGACACAGTCATCCAGCTTCACACCTGGCAGCTACTGCTGAAGTGCCGCTTCGATAGCCGCTTCGAAGATGTCCAGCGATTCGTGCGCCTGCTGTTCGGTGATCACTAACGGAGGCGCCACACGCAGTACGTTGCCGAACATACCGATGGGTGCGATCATACACAGGCCACGCTGGTAGGCTTGCTCAGTGATGCGGCGACACAGTGCCGCATCGGGTGTCTTACTGGCGGGGTCAGTGATGAACTCCAGACCCCATACCAGGCCCATGCCGCGGATATCGCCCAGTTGTTCATGTCGCTGGGCTATGGCCTCGAAACGCTCTCTCATAAGCTCGCCCATCCGCGCGGCGTTGTCGCATAGGCCTTCGCGTTCGATGATGTCTATGGCGCTCAGCGCAGCGCGGCTGGACAGTGGGTTGCCGCCGTTGGTGGAGCCCATGCTCCCGGGCGGTAGTATGTCCATGATCTCACTGGTGCCCAGAACCGCCGAGCATGGCACTCCGCTGCCGAGACCTTTGCCCAGTGCTACAAGATCAGGCTTGATGTCCCAGTGCTCCATGGCGAACATGGTGCCGGTACGACCGAAAGACGACTGCACCTCATCGAAGATGAAATACAGGCCCTTCGATTTGATCCACTCGTCAAGCTTTTCGTACCATCCCGGAGGCGGGATGATGGAGCCGGCACCACCCTGGTAGGCTTCTGTGATGACCGCACATAGCTCCCCGCAGCTCTCGCGTTCGATCGTCCAGTCTATATACTCGAGACACTTGTAGCCGCAGTCTTCGACGTTGCGGCCGAATGGACACCGATAGCAGTATGGGAAGGGAGTGTGCAGAAAGCCTGGGGTCATGGGGCCGAAGCCGCGCTTGACACCCTGCGAACCGCCTGCCGATGCCGCCCCGTAGGTGCGTCCGTGAAAAGAGCCGTGGAAAGCGAGAATCTCCCAGCCATCGTGGGCGCGTCGGGCCATACGTATGGCCGCTTCGGTTGCATCTGAGCCGGTGGTCACCAGGAACGCCTTCTGCAGATGATTCGGGGCGATCTGCACCAGCTTTTCGGCCAGGTCAGCGCGCACACCGGTCAGGAAGTCGTAGCAGTTGAACAGCTTGCCACACTGGTCCTGAACCTCCTCGACGTAATCGGGATGGCAGTGGCCCACGTTTGCCACCAGCACCCCGCTACTCCAGTCGAGAAACTCGTTGCCGTCCACATCGGTGATGACACAGCCTTCGGCCTTCTCCCACACCAGAGGCACCTGATCGCTCATGGACTGAGGCTCAAACGCTTTTGACTTCTCCAGATATGCGCGGGCCTTCGGGCCCGGCAGTTCGGTCACTATCCTTGGCATCTCTTTCACTTCCTATTGCAGATCTGTGATTATCCCTGGGCCGGGGCAGTTTTGCACGGGGTCATGCAGCAGCGCTGCCTCAAGTGGTCCTCACGCGCCCGGGCAGTTCAGCCTCAACCCCATACCGATACTGCTTCGGCTACCGCCGATCTCTGGAGCCCAGGATCACTATTTCCCGTGAGAACCTGTGGCGAACTCCGGGTACAGTGGTCGACGTAGGGATGTCCTGTGACTGCAGCGAGCCGTTGATAGGCTTGGGATGTGAGCCGTTCATCGCCGGTAGCCAGCCTGGCGATTGGCCCCAGGCGTCAAAGCCAGGGATAGTCACGACGGCTCGAAGTATGCTCTTGCTGGTGGCATTTTTATATCCCGAAGAAGCGTTTTCGGCATGAACTGTGCTCACAGCCGCCAGCATCATGCACAACAGCAGCATTGCGACCAAATACTTGCCCATGATGTTGCCTCCTATGGCTGGAACTCAGACTGAACGCTCGCGTGTCTACAGCTCGACGATACCTCCGGTTTCCAGGCTGTGGTGTACTCCGGCGGCCAGCCTGGTCGCTTGCAGCCCGTCATAGCCCGAAGGGAAGTCGCCCAGGTCTTCGATGGTTCCTCCATCGAGAAGCACGTTTACGTTGTGTGCGAAATCGGCGATGGAATCCATGCCGTAGCCCTGCCAGACTTCGCGTCCCTGTTTGTCGAAGCGCTGTCGCAGGAAGCTCATGTTGTGTGTCTGCATGCCTTCGCCCTCGCAGCAGGTGATGGTGCCACGATCCTGGCTATCGCATTCCAGCAGTCCCTTAGTGCCGACCAGCCGGATGCCCTGATTGACGATCGCTTCAAACTCATAGGGGATGATCCAGGAGGTGTCGAACGCTACAGTGGCACCGTTGTCGAACATGACCTTGGCAGAGATCGAATCGTAGGTGTCAACTCCCAGGTCACGCAATCGCTTTTTCACACCGGTGGCCCAGACTTGTACGGGGTCGGCACCCATGATGAAGCGGGTCAGATCGTAGAAGTGTATGCCTAGAAACCATGCCGGAGAGGAGTTGGCCGCCCAGCCTGGGAACCAGTCCCTGGGTACCTCGATACGGTCCTCCATATGCACGTAGCCATACTCGATGTCGCCCAGGTCGCCAGCCTGCACCTTCTGGCGCATGGCAACGTGGTACTCGTCATAGCGCTTATGGAAGTCTACCATCAGCAGAACGCTGGCCTTCTCCGCGGCTTCGATCATATCTAGGCAGCCTTCGACGGTGACATCAAGTGGCTTTTCGGACAGTACGTGGAGTCCCGCGTTCGCCGCATATACGGCGATTTCACGATGGAGCGGGTCGGGGGTGACCACCGTGATGGCGTCAAGCTCTTCGCGGGCGATCATCTCACGGTAGTCGGTGTACGGCGCGAATTCGAAGTCACGAGTGCGCTCTTGAAGTAGCTCCTCGTTCACGTCGGCCGCAGCCACCAGCTCAGCGACTCCCATGTAGCCGAGTTGACGGAAACAGCGCAGGTGGTTTATTCCGAAGGTGCCTACTCCGACTATGCCCACACGACACTTCGCCATCTGAATTCCTCCCAGCATAGAGTATGTCTTCACGTCCAGATGCCCGATGGGGCTTGAAATTCAGCCACACCAGCGTGACAGCGTAAGTGCAAGTGCGGCGGCACCGTCGATGACCTGCCGCCACTCGACCTTCTCGCCGGCTGCGTGAGCATCAGCGATGGTGCCGGGGCCGTAAACCATGGTAGTCATGCCGCCCAGCTTGGCGTATAGGCGGGCGTCGCAGCTCACATTCCAGCCGAAAATCTCTGAGTCTATCCCACACTCTACCGCCGTCTGATGGAGGCCTACTACCAGCGGATGATTCGGGTCGCTTTCGTATGCGTCGTTGCGCAGCTTGTCGAAGGTGAGCTTATAGTGGCCGCGCAGCCACTCATCGTCGGTGCGCAGGATGGCCTGCTCAAGCTCGTGCTCGATCTGGCTCTTACTTTTGTTCGGCAGGAAGCCTACGCCTCCCTCCATGGTGCACTCGTCGGGTACCATCGAGGGCCAGTTGCCGGCGCTGATCATGCCCAGGCAAATCTGTACCGGAGCCTCGTAGCGCTCAAACAGAGGGTAGTTGAGGCTCTCGCGGATGAGCTCCTGTTCATAGTCGAGGATGTGTCTGGCAGCTTCCATCATCTTCTCGATAGCGTTGACGCCTTCGTTGCGCCGCCCCATGTGCAGCGACTTGCCGTAGGTGGTCAGCTTGAACCATAGTGCCCCACGGTTGGCCGGGAAGACGTTGAGCAGGCTGCCTTCGCCGATGATGACTGCATCAGCCTTACAGCCCTGACGGATCAGAGCCAGCGCCCCGTTGCCGCCGACCTCTTCCTCGATGACGAACTGGCTTTCGATGCGCCCCCGTGGCTCGAATCCGAGCTTCTTGAGCGCCGCCAGCGCCAGTATCATCATCACCACAGGGCCCTTGCAGTCAGTTGCACCTCGGCCGTAGACGTATGTGCCATCGAAACGCGGAGTGAACGCTTCCTGCCACTCTCCACCCGGGATGACATCAGTGTGTGACTGCAGGATTACGCTGCGGCCCTCATCGGCTCCCCAGGTGTCCACTACGTTGTAGCGCCCCGCATACGGCATTTCGTTTTCGTTGTGGCTATATTCGGGGTCGCCCATGAGACTGTCGGGGATTTCGCGGTACTGCGGTGTCAGACCGACATGCTCCATCACCTGCCTGGTGTAGTCCTGAACACCCGCTTCATTGCCCTGCACGCTTTCGAATTCTATCATGTCCTGAAGCCACTGCAGAGCTTCATCTCCGAGCGTTCGAACTGCTTCCTGGACCTGCGCGCAGGTGAACTGTTGTGGCATCGTCCATCACTCCGTTTCGCTTAGTACATCAGTCTTGCAGGCTGCAGAGAAGCTGTCCTGGCTAGCTGTAGCAGAATTTGTGGGTATGGTTATCTGACTACTCTGGCACCCTCGTGGTCGAATGGCAGGATCATGCCTGCCAGGTGGCGGGTCGTGTCAAGCCCTACCTGGAGCATTGCAGTCTGCACCTGCTCAGCTTCAGCCGGTGATGCGAGGGCGATGATGGTAGAACCTGAGCCGCTCAACGCAGCACCTCGTGCTCCGGCAGCCAGTGCGGTGGCGATGATTTCGTCCATGCCGGGGACAAGATGTGCACGGTATGGCTGATGCAACCGGTCACACATGGCGTCGGCCAGTAGGTCGTATTGGCCGGTGGTGAGCATCGCCACTGTGGCGGCGGTCTGACTGAGGTTGAACACAGCGTCAGAGAGAGGTACTTGCTCGGGCATCGCAGCACGTGCGTCAGTCGTGTTCACCTGAAAGTCGGGTATGGCTACTACGGCCACGAGGTCGGACGGAGGTGGCAGTGACAGCGCTGTACGGGTACCGTCGCGCTGCTGAAAACAGATCGTCAGACCACCGAACAGCGCGGGGGCGACGTTGTCAGCATGCCCTTCTATGTGGATAGCAAGCTCCAGAGCCGTGTCACGGTCTGCCTCGCAGCCCAGCACGGCCTGGGCCGCCACGATGCCACCCACGATGGCCGCGGAGCTGCTGCCCATGCCTCGAGCCAGCGGGATGCGGTTTCGCTGTATCAGGTGCCAGTGGCCGAGGTAACCCATCTGCTCACCGAGCATCTGTGCGGCGCGATAGGTCAAGTTCGTGCTATCCTCAGGCAGACTGCCCACACCTTCGCCGAACACCTCGACAACTGGCCTTGCTGCCTGCCGGAGCTGCACGCGATTATACAGCCCCAGGGCAATTCCCAGACAGTCAAAACCGGGCCCCAGATTAGCCGTAGTCGCGGGCGCTTCCACGGTCACCATACGAGAGTCGGTCATGAGACAGTCTGCTCCCTGTAGATTCTGTGTAGTCGCTTGCCCAGCCCGGTGACGATAGCATGAGCACCGGTGTTGGCTTTTGATGCCAGTTCTTCAGGGGTGATGCGTTCCGCCCCCTGTGAGCCTATCAACACCACCTCATCGCCGGGGTGGCAACCGTGGTCGTCTCCCAGGCCCACCGCCAGGGTGTCCATGGATATCCTGCCGATGATGCGCCGTCGCTGGCCGCGGATTAGCACCTCTCCGGTGGTGGACAGTTGCCGGGGATAGCCGTCGCCGTAGCCGATGGCCACCAGCCCGAGGTCCTGCGACTTTTCGGCATGGTAGGTGCGGCTGTAGCCGACGGTGTCACCCGGTAGCAGTGGCTTGATCAGCACGAGGCGGGCCTTCAGAGCCATGGCGGGCTTCAGCGATAGGCCATAGCTGGCCTGAAGAGCATCGTCCATGCCGTAAAGAAGCTCTCCGGGGCGCACCATGTTGCAGGATTTCGGTTCGTAGGCTGCCATAGCACAGCTGGAACTCATGTGGTGCCATTTGAAGGGGCCGATGATCTGTTCTGCGGTAGCCACAGCACGGTCAAAATTGGCTATCTGCAGCAGGGAGAAGTCGCGGTCTCTGGTTGGCGCAGCGAAATGCGAGAAGATGCCTTCGAAGCGTAGGTTTGACAGGTCTTTGACCTGCTCGCACAGATCCGCGATGGCATCGTGACGCACACCCATCCGGCACATGCCGCTATCTACCTTGAGATGGACTGGAAGAGCAGCTTTACCGATAGCCTTCGAGAAGGCGTGGGCATCCTCGGCAGTCATGATGGTGGCGATGATGCTGTTCTCGACGATCTCGTGAGCCCGCGTTGGAGAGCAGTAGCCCATCACCAGTATGATTCCACGGATACCGGCCCGGCGTAGCTCAAGTGCCTCATCTACGGTGGCGACGCCAAACCATCCGGCACCTGCCTTCTCCAGCGCACTTGCCACGGGCACTGCACCGTGGCCATAAGCGTCGGCCTTGACTATCGCCATCACGGTCGTGTGCGCGCCCACCAGGCGTTGAATCGCAGTGAAATTGCCGGTTATAGCGCCCAAATCCACTTCAATCCAGGCGCGGTCGCGTACACTCATGATGTCACGGGTCTTTCCGATGCCGGAGTAGGAGCCAGGACAGCAAGATGGGGCGTGGGTCAATTGTAATCAGCGCTTTACGGGACGTCAAGCGACGGACGGGGCCGGCACTGCCTGGGTGCGGTGCCGGCCACAGTCTACCCGCGAGGCGCGTTTCGCACCGAGCTTTAGCGTGCTTCAATCTCAGCGAGCCACATCAGATCGGGACGGCTGCTGCTGCCCCCGCCTTTGGGCTGGTAGATGCGGAAACGGTCCGTTTTGACGGGCTCGAAAGCAAAAGTAGTGCAGGCGCCGGACGGATTGCCGTCTGGCGACGGGGTGGACACGTTGCGCCAGCCACCTTCGTCGGGTACCTGTATCAGGATTTTCTGGCTGGTGAAGTAGGTGTCGCCAGAATACGCCCAGTATACTGTTACTTCCTTGATAGTCTTCGCTTCCGGCATGGTCACTTCCAGCCAGTGATCTGTAGCCTCTTCAGCAGACGCCCATGAGACATCATTGCCACAGCCTGCACCGGTCAGTTGCTTGAAGCCATCATTGAGCGCCACCAGCGATTCGTAGTTCGGGAAGCTGCTCGATGCCTCCATCTGGATATCGGCGACCGCAGCGGCAATGAAGTTGGTGGTGTCTATGCGTTCAAAACTCACAGTCACCTGTGCAGTATTCGGGGATGGAGCCGTGTCTGCGATAGATATAGCGACCTGATGATGACCGTACTCCACATGGCTCAGTTCTACTGCTGCCGTTGCTCTCCGCGGATGAGCTATGTCCAGTGTGATGCTATTGTCAGGCAGGCTTCGTCCATTGACGGTGGCATGCACCGAAGCCGGGTCCAGCTTGTTTTCCGCGTCGGCGAACCCCACGCGAATGGCACGCGGAGCCTGCTGCATTGAGCCAAGATTGACTGAGCTTTCCGCTGCAAGCGGTTTGCCATCAACCTTCAGACCGATGAGTTGTGGAGGGGTGGCGTCATGTATGTCCAGGTCGGCAGGCGGGTTGATCAGCAGCATGATCCGTCCGCCGCCCAACTGTGAGGGGCGCAACTCAAATATGATCCGCCCTTCACTCAGTTCGTACTCAGAGGTTTGCCACGAACCTCCATTGGCCCGCACAAAAGCCTGTATCGGCGTGGTTTGTGTAGCCAGAGGCAGAGCTAGCTGAACCGGGGCAGTAGCCATGACATGCACGGTAGCAGCCGAAGCCACGCCTCCGCACATCAGGCTAATGGCCAGCGCCAGGAACACTATTGTCACTCTCATAGTCTGGTCCTCCTTGATTCCATTCAGCAAACGCTACTATCACATGTCATTTCTACGCCTCAGGGGCCGATACCTGCCTCACCTTCCCGATCTGTACCCATCTGGACTGACCACGGTGACTGACTACAGGTCGCACGATGTCTGTCATGCGGAATATCAGGAGGTCGAGTGGCAAAGGTATGTATGCATTTCGCATTGAACATAAGAACCGGCAGAGGCCACAATACGGAGCTGGCGGGATACGATGGAGTACACCCTGAGGCATTGGCACAGCTATCATGAGGACGAGTGGTGGCGCCAGTGGGCAAATGCCGCATCGGGAGAGTTGTCGCTACTGGCCGCCTGGCACCACGATCCCGAGAAATGGCGGCGGTTGCTGGGTGAGCAGGTGGAAAAGCTGCTGGGCTGGGAGCAGCCATCGGTTCAGCCACAGGTGGAGTTGCTGGGGCAAAAGGATGCCCCGGGTTTCAGCCTCCAGAAGGTTGCGGTGGAAGCCGATGATGGCACCTGGATGACCGGATATGTGTGTGTCCCACATGATAATCAACAGCCTTTGCCTGCGGTGGTGCTGGCACACGATGCGGCCAGCTCAAAGGAAGCGATGGTTGGGCTGCTTACTGAGCACAACCCTGAAAAGGCACCGGGCTCCCATCTGGCTGCATCGGGATATGTGGTATGCTGCATGGATCCACGCGGTGCAGGCGAACGGCCTCGCAGCAGCGACATCGGAGACCTGTGGCAGTGGCTGGGCAAGCCGCCGGTAGGTAGAGATGCCATGGATCTGGTGATGGCCCGCAAGATGCTAGCCGAACGCCCGGATGTCACAGAACAGCGTATCGGCATCGTCGGCATGGGCTCCGGTGGCATGGCGGCGCTGTACGCGTCAATCATGGACGAAGGCTTCCGTGCGACCGCCATATGTGGCTGTCTGATGCGCTACCGCTCACTGCCTCTGCAAGCAACCGTGCATCAGCGTCGCGTTTTGCATGAACGGCTGGCTAACAGCGCAGTGCCGGGACTGCTAGCGTACGCGGATTTTGAAGATCTTGCCTGTCTTGTCGCACCACGGCCGCTTTGCGTATGCCAGGGAGCCGATGCCGAATTGCCGCACGAGTTGGCGACGGACGTTGCTTCTCGGATTACCGAGGGGTTTGAGGTCATGGGGGAGAAGGCCAAGCTGACTGTCGAAGTAACGGACCAGCCTGTGGTTTATCCGACGGCCGAGGTACTGCGCTTTCTGGACGACTGGCTGCTATTGCCGGTATAGTGTATATGGCGTATAGCGTATAGCACTACGGCGAACAGCGGGAGAGAATTGGCTGCTACAGTCAGGGAGTATCCGCTGTCTAACAGATTGTCGGCGAGGTGCCGATCACGGCTTTAGCAGAAGCTGGAGCCAACCAACTGGAAAACTCGAGGAGATGGTCGGATTATGCCCCAAATCAGACTGCGACACACACTTGCCTCACCCCTGGCGGCGCTGCTGATAGTCACACTGCTGGCAGGCTGCGGTGGGACGCTGGCACTGCTGTTCAAACTGGCGTCGGTAGGCCATCTGATCGGAAATGTCACGGACCTGGTAGATCGTTTTGGGAAATCCTCGACTGAGTATGCTGTGTTTTTCGATGGATACCCGCTGGGCCAGCGGCCGGACAACACCGGCAAGCTGGATTTGCGTGGCCTGCCTGCAGGTCGGCATCTGATATCTGTGATAGACAAAGACTATCGCACCGGCTTTCACCAGGCTGTTGACATCGTGGCAGGCGACGATGCCCTGCAGCTTGCCGGCTACAATCCGGTCCAGGGGGCCATCATCAGCGGCAAGGTAGAGCGAGAAACTTCCGGCGGTGGTCGCAGTCAGGTCGCGCGCACGCTCGTAATCGCCGTCTTCAACGGTGCAGATATGCTAAGAACAAACGGTGGCCGGACCATGACCATCCCACCATCGGAAGTATCGTCAGAGTATATCATGGGCTACACCGATAGCACAGGTGCCTATCGCCTCGGACCGGCACGATACGGTACGTGGCTGGTGACGACTGCTCTGCCGGGCCACTACGGGGATGCCCGAGTGGTAGTCACAAGTGGCACTGGCGACAGTCGCAACCAGAATCTGCTGCTAGCTCCACAGCAGGCAAATCCGACCGGTACCATGTCAGGGTCGGTGACGCGCAGTGCCACGCAGGGGATCGCAGATGCTCTTGTCTATACCAATCTACAGGAGCCCTATCAGGTGCAGTTGACTGCGCAGCGTGCCGCTGAGATCGCCAACTCAACCGGTTTTGGTATGATTGCGCAGCCGTGGTTCGCCTGGACGAGCCTGGGAACCATCACTGATGCGTCTGGTGCGTACTCCCTATCGAGCCGCATGGGCAAGCAGACCGCCACGGCCTTCAAGTACGGTTTCCGCGCCAAGTCGTGGGACGGCAATCTGGGCCTCGGTGTCACTCCGATGGATTTCGACCTGTCACCACGCTGAGTAACACGTATAGGAGGGCTGGCATTGCAGGCAGGATTCGAGACTGTTGAGATCACTCCGCCACTGGGGGTGCCGCTTGCCGGGCACTTCAATCGTCGTCCGGCCAGAGGAGTGCACGATCCTCTCACGGCCTACGCCATGGTTCTGGATGACGGGCGCCGACAGGTTGCACTGTTAGGTACCGATTTGCTTGGCATTCCTGATGCTGTCGCGGATCGAGTGCGCGCCCTGGTGGCTGAAAGCGTCGGACTTCCTCCACAGGCAATCATGACATGGGCAACTCATACTCATGCCGGCCCCGGAGTTATGGATGCAGCGGAGGACGGAGCGCATGGCGAATACCTGGCCATGCTGCCTGCCATGCTGGCCGGGTGCATAATCGGAGCGTACCGGAACCTCCGGCCGGTCAGCGCCCGTTTAGGTGTCGGTTACGAGGATCGCATATCGTTCAACCGCAACTATCGGATGCATGACGGTACTGTACGGACCAACCCTGGAGTAGGCAATCCAGGAGCAATCGCTATGGACGGTCCTATAGACCCTGACGTTATCGCATTGCTGCTGGCCGACACTGACGGCACCTGCGGCACCTGTGGAGTACTGGTCAATTTCGCGTGCCATCCCGATGTCCTTGGCAGCGGCAACTACCACTGCTCTGCCGACTACCCGTACTACTTGCGGCAAGCTCTGCGCACGGTGTATGGAAAACAGCTTTCGGTACTGTTTGCCAACGGTACGTGTGGGAACCTCAACCACATCAACGTATTCGCAAAACAGCACCAGGGAGGCCATGACCATTCACGGATGATGGGTAGGACCCTGGCCGGAGAAGTGATGAAGCTCGACGCACATATGTGCGAGGCGGCCCTCGGCCCGCTGTGGTTTGATTCGCAGCAGGTGGAGCTTCCATTGCGCAGGTTCACCGATGATGAGATAGCCAACTTTCGCCAGATCCTGGCAGATACTGAAGCCACTGCCTCTCAGCTATCGTCAGCCAACTTCGCCCGCGGTCGTGCTTTACGTGCCATGCGCACGGTCGAGGCCGGTATCACTTCCCAGCCGGTTGAGGTGCAAGTGCTGAGGCTCGGTGATCTGGCTGTCGTCGGCATACCGGGCGAGTATTTCGTCGAGTTCGGGCTCTACATCAAGCAGCACAGTCCAGCGCCTGCGACCATGGTGGTAGAGCTTGCCAACGGTTCGGTCGGATATATACCTACTGAAGCGGCAATTTCACAGGGCGGCTATGAGGGCTCCAGCACGCGATTCGAAGCTCAGGCGGGCCAGATGCTGGCCGACGCAGCGCTGGAGATGCTGGCCGCAGGCTATGAGACGGTCGCGTGCGACGCGGGGCACTCGCAGAGTGATTGACTGGGTTGGGATAGTCGCACAGCTATGTCGCAGTCGAGTGCGTCAGTTAGATGCAGTGCCGCTGCCAGGGCGGCTCGGTCGAGGGCATGCTCCCTCCGCACGCGGGAACGGAGGCTGAGCGGCTGATGGCGGCACGAGTCTACACCGCCGGCTTTAGACGCAAGCATCGGCTCATCGCCATGACTGTGACCATGGCTGCCGGTGTCGCCCCATTCATGGTCACTCTGGCGGTGATGCAGTACTGGACGGCTCCTCCGCCTTACGCTCTGGCCCTTCTCACGGCAGCGACATACGTGGTAGCCGGACTGGCACCATGGTATAGCCGTGGTACGCTGGCTCTGCTGGGCAATTGGCAGCTCAGAGCGACACTGTCACGGCGAGCCATGGCAGAGCTTGATGGGGAGCCTCAGTCACTGGGGGCCGTATTTGTGGGTTTCTCCCCAGGCGACAAGCTCCGACTGTGGGATGGCGATACAGATCGCGATGTAGGCCTTCTGGCAGTGCGCAACGATTGTCTCATCTACCTGGGTGACGAGTACAGATGGTCACTTCCCCGTGCGCAGATAGACCAGGTGGAGCTGGCTGCCGCGGATGTGGGGCTGCGGCGTATCGTCATCCGTTGGCACCGCCCTCGTGAGGCACAGCAGGCGTTCAGTCTGGTCTGCCGCGAAGCCAACACACTGCACGGAGTGACTCTGGTGACGCGCCGTTTGTACGAAGTGCTGCGTGATTGGGTCTGGTCACAACTGCCGTTTCGTGAGGCCGTTAGCGTTGACTGGGGATACCCTCCGACCGACATATCTGGTGGCTTGGCCGCAGACCAGCCTATCAGCGGCGGTTGCATCAGTGTGGCGGCGATTTTGCTGGTAGTCGTGCTGACCATATGGCGCATGAGCGGTAGCTTGCTGGCTGATGGGGACTACTATGCGGCGATCCTGTGGGCAGGGCTTATCGCTGTGACTGGAGCGATTTTCACCGGCTATCTGCTACACTATCTGCACTCCTGGGAAGCTCAGAAGCAGATTCGTCATCCCCGAGGTCGGTAGGATAACTATTTTGGGCCGCTGTTCCTCTGCGTACGAACTGCCCATTTGCGCCACCACCCACTCAGAAGCGGCAGGGAATCCACTTGCCGGTGCCGAACAATGCTGTGAAGACACTTGCCTATAAACTCATGACTGGGAAGACTGCCAGGGAGAGGAATCGAGGGCTTGCTTATCGCGGATGTGGAACCAATTGCCATCACCTGGCCGCTGCAGGAGGGCATCTCGGGCAGCGCCGATGTCTCAGATGGTGAGCGGCTTGACTTGTACTTGATAAGGCTGACAACCGACAGCGGCATTTGTGGTTGGGGTGAAGCTCGGCTAGCGCAAGAGAGCCATTTCCTGCCCATCACCGAGATGCTTGGTGACATGGTCATCGGGGCAGATCCGCTCAATCGCGGTATCCTATGGGATCGCCTGCGACACATGGTTGATGCAGAGGCATTGGCTCGCCGGCCATCTCAGTACCGCCACGATTTGCACGCGGTGCTGAGTGCTGTAGACATGGCGCTGTGGGACCTGACGGGTAAAAAACTAGGGGTGTCAGTCGCACGTTTGCTCGGAGGAGTGCGCAGCAGCAGACTTGACACCTATGTCAGCGGCCTGTGCATGAGATCAGGGGAAGATTTGCCCGGGCAGGCGCGCAGTATCGTCGAGCAGGGTTTTCGAGCGATCAAGATGAGGCTGAGCGGTGAGCCGGGAGAGGATTTGCGGGCTGTAGCCGCGGTGCGCAGGGCTCTGGGCAACCAGGTGGTGCTCATCACTGACGCGGGCGGCGCGTACGAGGATTTCGATATCGTCCGAAAGCTGGGGCTGGAGTTGGCCAAGCATGACATATACTGGCTCGAAGATCCATTTGCGGCCGGGCGATGGGATGAGTACCACCAGCTTGCGGCGGCACTCGAACCGCCCCTGGCCGGTGGGAAGACCATCTATGGCATCACGCGGTTGTATGAGCCGATCCGACGTCAGGCGTTACATGTGGTGATGCCGGATCCCTGTCTGTGTGGTGGTATAACTGCGGCGTGGCTTGTCGGCACGCTCGGACAGTTGCACGGAGTGCGCATGTCCGTACACAGTGGTGACTCTCCGCTGGCACTGATGGCGGCGGCAAATCTGTCGGCCGCGCTGCCCTACGCTGAGCGGCTGGAGCTGACGGAGCGTCAGGCTGCCCTTGCTCAGGTGATGATGTGTGAGCCTCCCGAGTATGCGCAGGGTTTTCTCATCTTCAGCGACGGTCCGGGGCTTGGCTCGGACATCCGCACCGATTTCCTTGGAGCATATGCGCGTCCTGTGACCGAAGTGTAGTAAGTTTGTCCATGCTGGGTGCACGAAAAGGTGATGACTATGCAGGGGCGAGAGCTGGCAGATGCGGTGCGTGATGCGGCAAATCTGTCGGCCGCGCTGCCGCATGCTGAGCGGCTGGAGCTGACGGAGCGTCAGGCTGCTCTTGCTCAGGTGATGATGTGTGAGTCTCCCGAGTATGCGCAGGGCTTTCTCATCTTCAGCGACGGTCCGGGTCCTGGCTCGGCGATCCGCACCGATTTCCTTGGAGCATATGCGCGCCCCGTGGCCGAAGCGTAGCAGGTTTATGCATGCCGGGTGCGAGAAGGCGATGACTATGCAGGGGCGAGAGCTGGCAGATGCGATGTGTGATGCGGCAAATCTGTCGGCCGCGCTGCCGCATGCTGAGCGGCTGGAGCTGACGGAGCGTCAGGCTGCCCTTGCTCAGGTGATGATGTGTGAGTCTCCCGAATATGCGCAGGGTTTTCTCATCTTCAGCGACGGTCCGGGGCCTGGCTTGGCGATCTGCACCGATTTCCTTGGAGCATATGCGCGTCCTGTGACCGAAGTGTAGTAAGTTTGTCCATGCTGGGTGCACGAAAAGGTGATGGCTATGCAGGGGCGAGAGCTGGCAGATGCGGTGCGTGATGCGGCACATAAGTTAGAAGACACGATCCAGCGTGTTTGCGGCGCCTGTGAGTACACCTGTTGCGACAGTGGCACGATGGTGGGCAGTCATGGTTTGCGGCGGATAACCAAGGGTCTTCGTCTCAACCAGCAGTTAGCTGGACGGCTCAGGCGAGGCCTGCAGCAGCGTGCCGTGGAGGTTAGCGCCGATCTGGAGACCATCGAGCGGGTTGCTGACATGCTTACGACCAGCTATGGTGAAGATTACCGCGCGGAGTTGCAGGAGCTTGCAGAGCTGACTGAGCAGTGGCGACAGTTCGCACAGTTCATCTCTTCAGAGTTCGAATTCAGCGTTCAGAACCTCGATCGCCTCATCGCCTACTCGGCCATCCGCCACAACTTGCTGCGCCATCTGTCGGTATTCCCAGGATCCCATTCCGCCCTTGTGAACCTCGGCGGCCCTGATAGCAGCTTCCGTTTTCGTGGTCGGAAGCTTGCACCACCCCGTTGCCTGTTTCATGTAGAAGGCTGCTTGCTTGGCATATACAAACCTCTTCACTGCGCCAATTTCTTCTGCAGCGGCGAGCCCAACTTGCTGGACGAATGCCAAAAACGCATGGATTTTGACGAGTTTGTTCTGGCTAACATGCGTGCAGAGAGTATAGAATTCGTCAAGTCTGCGATTATGCTTGAAAACGAATTGGGACACGCTTACTGGGAGCCTAAGATAGTGCTGATTTCTGATGAGCGGCATCTCGAGCAGTTACATGAATTGGTGCGGCAGCGGCCGGGGCGAGTTGAGCGCCGCCACGAGCCGGCGGGTTTCTACCTGTCCAGCGAGGAGTTGCTGCAACTCATACGGGCTCACGGGCGCACCAACACTCTGGTGTTCACCGCACCATCTGTCGGTGGCCCGGCGCTGTATGAGCTGGGCATAGCGCTGCAGCAGGCTCACAACGACGATATCCTGGGCGGACTGATACTGATAGCTGACAGCTTCGCCGTACCCAGTTTTGCGCCCCATCCTTTGTGGTCGGACCAGATGATGAGCCAGCCACTGGGTGGGCTTGACATGTATGTTGTCGCACCAGATTGAAGCACCACCTTGCAGGTATGAAAGGAGGGAATGTCGAAGGCTTATTTGTTCGTCTGCTTAGCAAAGCACATATAGATTTTCTACGAGGTGACATGTCATGCAAGAAGGATTGCTCACAGTGCTGGCTATATCAAGCGTGATGCTGCTGGCATTGACGACCACTCCAACTCCGGCTGCCAGTGTAGACCTGGGCAACGGCTTCATGGACCATGGTGTAGCCACGCCAAACAGCAACCATCGTGGCACAGTGGCAACAGTAGATGGTGACGGGCGAAACGTGGCACTGGTGTGGCTGTTTGACCACACAGGGGGCTATGCGCTACTGGTCATAGATGCAGAGACTGGCGAGAGCCGCCAATTGCCCATGCCCTTCCCGTCGCGAGGAGACTGCCCGTACTCCTCCATTCTGTCGAGCAACAACCGCTACTACACCCATTTCGCCAGCCATTTTGTCGAGTATGATCCGGTTGCCGGAGAATTCACTTTCTTCCACGAGACTGCTCCACAGATGGCTATGAGCATGACTGAAGATGACAACGGCGTCATATGGTCGGCAACCTATCCTCAGAGTGGAGTTGTGTCTTACAACCCGGCTACAGGGGAGTTCCGCGACTACGGTCAATTGTACCAACAGAATTGGGCGCAGTATCCCCGCTCAGTAGTTGCCGATGACAGGGGCTGGATATACCTGGGAGTCGGCAGCACAGCCAGTCAGATTGTGGCTCTGGACCCTGAAACCGGTGAAGTCACACCGATTTTGCCTGAGGACGAGCGAGTACAGGCTTCTGCGACAGTCTACCGTGGTGAAAACGGCAAGGTGTATGCCAGCGACGGTTCCACTCGCGATGATGCGTGGTTTGAGCTGTACGAGGGCAAGGCCACCAGGATGGCCAAGCCTGAGGATGTCACATGGAAGAGCTACATCACAGGCCATCAGGGTCTGTTCCATCGCAATTTCCCTGATGGTAAGATTTTGCGTGTCTGCAATCTCGCGGAACGCCAGTTGGTAGTCGAGGATCCCGAAACCAACGAGACCACCGAGGTCGCCTTCGATTACACCAGTGAAGGTGCGCATCTGATGGGAATGGCAACTGCTCCAAACGGCACGATCGCCGGCGGCACTGCTTTCCCGATGTGCTTTTTCAACTACATTCCTGAAACTGACGAGTGGACAAATCATCCGTGCATGGGCCAGTGGAACGCAGTAACTCCTGGCAACGACCGCTTCTATGTCGGCATGTACACCAGTGGCGGGATACTGGAATGGGACCCTGCCAAAGAATGGGTACCGACTAAGGCTGATGATCCAGAGAGCAACCCGCTGTTGATTCACCCGCTTTCCAGCCCGACTATTATCCGCCCCACCAGCCTTCTGGTGCATCCGGATGGCAAGACGTTGGTGCTAGGTGGCACCCCCGCCTATGGACATACTGGCGGCGGAATGCTCATCTTCGACCTGGAGACTCAGACCTCGACTCTGCTCACTCACGAAGACCTCCTGCTTTATCACTCCATCCACAGCATGGTGCCACTGGATGGCGGCAAGCTGCTGGTCGGGTCAACTGTGAGTGCAGGCACCGGTGGTGAGCGCAAAGCTGATCAGGCCGAACTGTATATCTTCGACATGGCCACAAAGCAGATCGAGTGGCATGATCCGGTCATCCCCAACGTCTCCGGCTTCAATGCGATGCTGAACGGCCCTGACGATTTGGTGTTCATCTTCGCCAACAACAGAGAGTTCCTGGTTTTCGATACGGCCAGGCGTGAAATAGTCCACCAGGAAAACACCGAGGACACATTCGGAGTAACCAACTCTCAGCAGGGGCCGCGCGTGTTCGTGACATCACCGGAGGGCGATATCTACATCCTGTTCAGAAAAGGGATCGCCTCTCTCAATCCGGAGACCTTCGAAATCACGATGCTGGCCGAATCACCGGTTTCGATCGGCCCTGGCGGCGACTACCTGAATGGCCGGATATACTTCGGTAGCGGTTCACACCTGTACAGCTATGGCTTAGAGGAGTAGCAAGTCAACTCTAGACCTATACCAGTACATCAGTGGTGGGAACCGGTATGCATACAATGCCGGTTCCCACCCGTCATGCGCAGATGACGCTGTAGTGGCGAAGGGGACAACGTGGGCGTTGATTGTCGGCGGATGGAGCACAGATGGAGCACAGATGGAGCACAGAGCCGAAAAGAGTGCATAGTTTACGGTCTGTGCTCGGAAAATGATGCTAACGCAGTACTGCTGACAGCCACAACTGAATCTTGGTGAGGTCCAGACAAGTCTGCCCAAGACTGTCTGTGGCCTCTCTCACAAGAGAGACGAATTTGACAGCACTCTGAGAGCAATAGAATCAGGAACACTGGCGAGGTGACATGTCATGCAAAAAGTATTGCTTCCGATGCTGGCTGTGTTAGGTCTGATGCTATTAGTACTGATGATTTCTCCGGCGCTGGCCGCGAGTGTAGATCTGGGCAACGGCTTCATGGATCACGGAGTGGCCACACCAAACAGTAACCATCGCGGCACGGTGGCAACGGTGAACGGTGAAGGCCGAAACGTGGTGTTGCTGTGGCTTCTCGACCATACTGGATGCTATGCACTGCTGGTTATAGACGCTGAAACTGGTGAGAGTCAGCAACGGGCCATTCCTTTTCCACCGCGCGGAGACAGTCCTTTTGCCTCCATACTATCCAGTAATAATCGCTACTACACCCATTTTGCCAGCCATTTCGTGGAGTACGATCCAGTCAGTGACGAATTCACCTTCTTCCATGAGACTGCACCGCGAATGGCCATGAGTATGACCGAAGATGACAACGGCGTCATCTGGTCGGCAACCTATCCTCAAAGCGGAGTTGTGTCTTACAACCCGGCTACAGGGGAGTTCCGCGACTACGGTCAGTTGTACGAACAAAACTGGGCTCAGTATCCGCGTTCGGTCGCTGCTGACGATCAGGGCTGGATATACTTCGGTGTTGGTAGCACGGCCAGTCAGATTATCGTGCTAAATCCAGAGACTGGCGAAGCCACTCCTGTCCTGTCTGAAGACGAGCGAGTACAGGCGTCGGGCTCTGTGTACCGCGATGAGAACGGCAAGGTATATGGCAGAGACGGGTCGGATCGAGACGATTCCTGGTTTGAGCTGTACGAGGGCAAGGCCACCAGGATGACCGCCCCTGAGCAGCGTACTCCCAAAAGCTACATCGCCAGCAGTCAAGCTTTGTTCCACCGCAACTTTCCCGACGGTAAAATCCTGCGCAGTTGTGACTTGTATACGCGAAAAATGGTGGTCGAGGATCCTGCGACAGGTCAAAGTCAGGAGCTGTCGTTCGATTACACCAGCGAAGGGGCGCATCTGATGGGGTTGGCTACTGCGCCAAACGGCACTATTGCCGGTGGCACTGCCTTCCCGATGTGCTTTTTCAACTACAACCCTGACACTGACGAGTGGACGAACCACCCGTGCATGGGCCAGTGGAACGCAGTAACTCCTGGCAACGACCGCTTCTATGTCGGCATGTACACCAGTGGCGGCATACTGGAGTGGGACCCCGCCAGGGAATGGGTGCCGACTAAAGCCGATGATCCAGAGAGCAATCCACTGCTGATTCACCCACGTTCCAGCCCGACTATCATCCGCCCCACGCAGCTGCTTGTTCACCCTGATGGCAAGACGCTGGTACTGGGTGGCACTCCGGCCTATGGACACACCGGAGGCGGAATGCTCATCTTCGATCTGGAGACTCAGACCTCGACTCTGCTCACTCATGAGGACCTCCTCCTGTATCACTCCATCCACAGCATGGTGCCACTGGATGGCGGCAAGCTGCTGGTCGGGTCAACTGTGAGTGCAGGCACCGGTGGTGAGCGCAAAGCTGATCAGGCTGAACTGTACATCTTCGACATGGCCACAAAGCAGATCGAGTGGCATGACCCGGTCATCCCCAACGTCTCCGGCTTCAATGCGATGCTGAACGGCCCTGGCGATTTGGTGTTCATCTTCGCCAACAACAGAGAGTTCCTGGTTTTCGATACATCCAGGCGTGAAATAGTCCACCAGGAAAATACTGAGGACACTTTCGGAGTCACCAACTCTCAGCAGGGGCCGCGTGTATTCGTGACATCACCTGAAGGCGATATCTACATCCTGTTCAGGAAAGGGATCGCCTCTCTCAATCCCGAGACTTTCGAAATCACGATGCTGGCCGAATCGCCTGTTTCGATCGGCCCTGGCGGCGACTACCTGAATGGTCGGATATACTTCGGCAGCGGGTCGCACATGTACAGCTATGGTCTCGAGGAGTAGCAATTCGGATCTAGACCAGTACATCAGCGGTGGGAACCGGCATGAATCCAATGCCGGTCCCACCCGTTGTGCGCAGATGACGTTGGAGCGACGAAGAGGACAGCGTTGGGCACTGATTGTCGGCGAATGCTGGTGATGGAATACAAATGAAGCATAGAGCCGAAAGAGTGTATGGTCTACTATCTGTGCTCGGAAAATGGTGCTAACACAGTACTGCTGAACTGCTGATAGCCACAACTGAATCTTCGTGAGGTCTATACAAGTTTGCCCAGGATTGACTGTAAAACTCTCTACACAAGAAAGCCTAATCTGACGGCACTCTCAGAGCAATAGAATCAGGAACACTGGCGAGGTGACATGTCATGCAAAATGTATTGCTTCCGATGCTGGCTGTGTTAGGTCTGGTGCTATTGATACTGATGAGCTCTCCGGCGCCGGCCGCAAGTGTAGATCTGGGCAACGGTTTCATGGATCATGGAGTGGCCACACCAAACAGCAGTCATCGAGGCATAGTGGCAACCGTAGACGGCGAAGGGCGAAACGTGGTACTGATGTGGCTGCTCGATCACAGGGGTTGCGCCTCTTTGCTCGTCGTAGACCTTGAGACCGGCGACAGCCACCAACGCACCATTCCTTTCCATCCACGCTCAGATAGCCCTTTTGCCTCCATACTGTCGAGTAAAAACCGCTACTATACTCACTTTGCCAGCCATTTTTTAGAGTATGACCCAGCTACCGATGAGTTCACTTTTTTCCACGAAACGGCTCCACAGATGGCCATGAGCATGACTGAGGACGACAATGGTGTGATCTGGGCGGCCACATATCCTCAGAGTGAAGTGGTGTCATACAACCCGGAGACCGGCGAGTTGCGCGACTATGGTCAGGTGTATACGCAAAACTGGGCACAGTATCCCCGTTCTATTGCTGCTGACGACCAGGGGTGGATATATTTCGGCATCGGCAGTACAGCTAGTCAAATCATAATCCTGAATCCAGAGTCCGGTCAGGCTTCGATAGTCCTGGCAGAAGATGAACGGGTGCAGGCCTACGCGACAGTATACCGCGATGAAAATGGTAAGGTTTATGGCACTGACGGATCGGAGCAGGATGCTGCCTGGTTCGAACTGTATGAAGGCAAGGCCACCAGAATCACGGCTCCGGAGGAGCAAAATCCTAAGAGCTATATAGCTGGTAGCCAGGATTTGTTCCACCGCAGCTTCCCCGATGGCAAAATGTTGCATAGCTGCAACCTGTATACGCGCAAAATCGTCGTCGAAGACCCCGTTACCGGGCAGAGCAAAGAGTTGCCCTTCGACTACATAAGTGAGGGAGCACATCTGATGGGGTTGGCGACCGCGCCAAACGGTACCATTGCAGGCGGCACTGCATTTCCCATGTGCTTTTTCAACTACGATCCGGCTACTGACGAGTGGACTAACCACCCGTGCTGGGGCCAATGGAATGTAGTTGTACCTGGCAACGACCGTTTTTATGTCGGCGTGTACCTGGGCGGCGGCTTACTTGAGTGGGACCCAAATCGCCAGTGGGTGCCTCTCGAGGACAGCAGTGGTGAACACAACCCACGTCGGCTACATCGCAGCACCAGTCCGGAAATCGTCCGCCCGAGTTGCATGATAGTACACCCGGACGGCAAGACGTTGATCCTGGGGGGGACGCCGGCTTACGGACACACTGGCGGCGGGATGCTCATCTTCGATCTGGAAACCCGGACTCCCACCGTACTTGCTCATGAGGATTTGCTCCAGTATCACTCCATCAACAGCATGGTGCCGCTCGATAGCGGCAAGCTGCTGGTCGGATCCACTGTGAGTGCAGGCACTGGTGGCGAACGCAAAGCGGAGCAAGCCGAACTGTACATCTTCGATATGGCCACCAGGCAAATCGAGTGGCATGCCCCGGTCATCCCCGACGTTTCCGGCTTCAATGCGATGCTGAAGGGCCCTGGCGACCTGGTGTTCATCTTCGCGGATCGCAAGGAGTTCCTGGTTTTTGACACGTCTAAGCGCGAGGTTATCCACCAGGAAAACACTGAGGCCACTCTCGGATACACCAACTTTCAGCAGGGGCCGCGTGTGTTCGTCACGTCACCTGAAGGCGACATTTACGTCTTGTTTACACGAAGGATTGCCTCGCTCAATCCGGAGACCTTCGAAATCACGATGCTGGCCGAGTCGCCGGTTGCGATCGGCCCTGGCGGCGACTACCTGAACGGTCGGATATACTTTGGCAGCGGGTCGCACATGTACAGCTATGGCGTCGAGGAGTAGCAAGTCGGATCAGGTCAAACTATAAACGGTAGGAACCGACATGAACCCGATGCCGGTTCCTCCACCATGTATTTCCATTTCTAAGTGTACCTGGAGGCGTAGCTTGTGGCTATCACAGATCTCGCGCTTAGCATCCTGTGCATTGCCGCACTTGCAATCATGGCAGTGCAGACTGCGCAAGCACAGACCGAAGATGGTTTCACCGATCACGGCGTGGCAGCGGCTGTATCGAGTTCACGAGGAGCTGTAGCGACAGTTGACGGCGATGGAAATCGCCTACTGTTGGTGTGGCTGTCCGACTATCAGGCATGCCGTTCGATGCTGGTCGTGGATGTGGCGACCGGAGAAACCGAACAGGTGAGCTTCGAACGCCCCGCTCATGATTCTCCGTTTGCCTTCGTCCTATCCAGTCGCAACAGATACTACTCACAATTCGCTGACCGTTTCTATGAATTCGATCCGCTGACCCGGACCTTCACCTTCGTCGGGCAGACGCCGTCACGCTGCGCCATGTCCATGACCGAGGCCCCCGATGGTGTGATCTGGGCCGGTCTGTATCCCGAATCCAGCATCGTCAGCTTCGATCCTGACAGTGGGGAGTTGACTGCTTATCCGAAACTGAACGAAGAGAACTGGGCACAATATCCCAGTTCGATAGCTGTGGATGATGCCGGGTGGGTCTACATAGGGATTGGCAACACGGAAGGGCAGGTTGTGGGCCTCCATCCGCCGTCAGGCGAGACCCGCAAGTATATCGCCGAAGACCAACGCACACTGGGTGCCGGCAGGGTGTTCCGTGGTACTGACGGGCAGGTTTACGCCACTGGCCCGGGCTGGAGTTGGCACATTCTCAGTAACGGCGATGCCGCAGCTCTGAATGCTGAAAAGCCCCCGGTAAATCCCATGCCGATAAAAGCCGCATCCTGGCAACAGGTTTTCCCGGATTTTCCCGACGGTAGCAAGATAGAAGAGCTGAACATACCGGAGCGTTATCTGGAACTCAAGGAAACAGATGGTACGGTTCGGGAGGTGACCTTCGACTACGAATCTGAAGGTTGCCATGTCATGTCGATTCAACTGGGGCCCGACAGCGCACTCTACGGCTCCACCGGCCATCCACTCCGCGTCTATCACTTCGATCCACAATCGGGGCAGATGGCCCACAACGGTTTACTTGGCGACATGGGGCATCTGAATGCTATGACCGTGCAGGGAGAGTTGATTTACGGCGCCCAGTACGGCGGCGGAATACTGCACTGCTACGACCCTGCTATGCCGTGGCAGGATCGCCATCCGGATACTCCCAATCCGCGTCGGCTCGGTGCCGCTCAGCCTGAGATCAACCGACCCGCTGCACTGCTTGCACATCCCGATGGTCGCCACCTAATCATGGCGGGAACGCCGGGGTATGGACGCACCGGTGGAGGTCTGTACATATATGATCTGGAAACCGATACCGATGAAGTGCTCCCTCACGAACAGTTGCTGGAAAACCTCAGCACTTGCGCCCTGGTAGCGCTGCCTGACGGCAATCTCGTGGGCTCTACCACCGTGCACCCGGGCACCGGTGGAGAGACCAGGGCCACTGAAGCGGAGCTGTATATGTTCGACATGGCCTCACGTACCGTGGTGTGGCGAGAAGCAATACTCCCGGGGCGAGACTGGCTCACCGACCTGCTGCTGGGGCCTGACGGGCTGATCTATGGGATTGCCGCCGACTCGACCTTCTTCGCATTCGACCCCGCGACCAAGGCACTGGTGCACGAAGAGATGCTCGCAGAGACGTACGGTCCACCGGCGGGCTCGCAGGCTCCGCGCATCATGCTCAACGGTCCGGATGGCAACATCTACGTGCTCTTCCAGCGCTCCATCGTCCGAGTTGAGCCAGGCAGCTTTGAACACATGAAGCTCGCCGACAGCCCTGTTCCTATCCATGCAGGATTAGTGTGGCTGGATGGGAGCATCTATTTCAGCAACGGCTCCCACCTGTGGAGCTACAAGGTACCCGGATTGTGAGTAGGTCGTCGGGACGCTTCCGCCATCGCTACTATTTCTTGTGGTTTCGCTGACGGTGCGATGGGCAGAGGCAAGTGTCTATCAAGTCTGGGAGAGGTCCCTGGACACCCGGTTCACCGGCCGGGCAGGTGTTCGGAGGTCGAACCCACAATCTGCAATTCACAAAGGTGATTCTGTCATGAGGATTCTCAGCAGTTTTTTCGGATTGATAGCTATCGGGATGGTGATGGTCATGTCCACTGTTGGTTCACCAGGGCACGCGAAAACAGCCAGCCACATAGTCACCGCTGAAATGCGTGCCAATGCACTGGCAAATGTCGAACGCTACGAGTGGGCGAAGGCTCAGCAAGGGCGGGCGATAAATGCGGCCCGCAAGTATGCTGAGATGTCGGATGAGGAGCTATGGCGCATGGTGCCGAGCCAGTGGGTGCCGCGTAACGCCAGCATTCACACAACTGCCGGATGCCCCAACTGCGGCGAGGAGCTTTTCACCGTAGTGGCTGCTTCGATCCCTGACCGCTACTCATACAACCATCAAGCCCGCCCGTGGAAGCTACAGTGCCGCAACTGCCAGACTGCGTTCCCGTCCAACGACTATGGCGCATACTACGAGTCCGGCCTGGATGATCGAGGTGAATTTGATCCGGACAGGGCCGATGCCGCTCTTCTGTTCAATCCCGACCACCCCGACCCTGCAGATCCTGACCACAGGAAGTGGGTGGACGATGGTTTTGGGCTCACGTACGGAGACGAGACACTGACATTCATCGCCTACTACACCTTCAAGCTGTGGCGTGAGTGCATCAGTGCCGCACGGACACTGGCTTACGCGTATGCGCTGACCAGCGACCCGTTGTACGCACACAAAGCCGATGTGCTTGTGGACCGTTTTGCCGACATATACCCGAACATAGACTACTCGTTTGTGGCACGCAACGGTTGGGGCATATCCGACGGCGGCAGCCGCAAGGGCATGATCCAGGGGCGCATCTGGGAGACCTGGACTGCAGAAGACCTCTCATATGCCTACGATGTATGCTACGAGGCTATGCTGCGGGACACTGAGTTGATTGCTTTCACCGCCCGAATGCGCGAGCAGTATCCCGGGCTGGACGCCAAACCGGATGCAGCCGCTCTCACCCAGCATATCGAAGACAACCTGGTAACGCTGTTTTGTGAGGCTGTGGTTGACGAAAACATCGCGGGCAACGTGGGCATGACACAGGAAGCGATGGGCATGTCCGCTATTGCCCTGGATGACCCTGTGAAGACAGAGCGTTATCTGGACTGGCTGTTTGAGCCGGGCAAGGGCATGATCCCGACGATTCTGGTGGATCTGGTGACTCGTGATGGCCCCTCTTTTGAGGGCGCTCCGGGCTACTCTACGTCGACACGAAACCTGATCCCGGTTGCTGACCTGCTCCGCACCTATCAGGGCTATGACAAACATGACATGTATCGTGATTATCCGAAGATGAAACAGGTATTCATGGCGGCTGAAGCCTTCCGCATCCTGAACTCCTTCACCCCCGCGATTGGCGATTCGAGCAAGTCACAGCACTACAGCGAGTCAAGGTTTCCCGTCGAAACACTGATTCGAGGATTCCGGGCCTATGAAGACGAGGATCTGGCGCGCCAGGTGTGGCACTCGGCAAAATATGATACCACAGAGTTGGAGAAGCAGCTCGACATTTTCGACGAGGAGCCCCAGAAGCTGATAGATGATCTGGTAGCTCTCAAGCCGCCTACGCCAGTCAGACTGAACAGTGTCAACAACTCGGGCTACGGACTGGCTATCCTGCAGCCGGAGGATGCGGATAAGGGTTGTGCAGCCTTCACGTATTACGGCCGAACTGCTGGCTCGCACCCGCACCTGGACCGCCTCAATCTGGGGATCTTTTTCCGCACCTTCGTGATGAACCCCGACCTGGGCTATCCGGAGTATACGGGCAGGTGGCCAAAGCGTCACGCCTGGACAAAGCACACCGCCAGCCACAATACGGTACTCGTAAACGACCGTCAACAACTGCCGAATTGGAGCGGCAAGACCGATCTCTTCATCGGTGGCGATCTGGCTCGTCTGTCCATAATTGACGGTGGCCCGGTATACGAAAACGTAACTACCTATCGGCGGGCGACAGGCCTGATCGACGTACCGGATACTGACAGCTATGTGGTAGATGTGTTCTGGGTGCGCGGGGGTAGCAATCACCGGATGATAAACAACGGTTCCGGTCAGGAAGTCACCCACGAAAATCTCGCGCTCGTACACCAGCCAACCGGCACTTTTGCAGGCCCCGACATCCCCTTTGCCACTCCGCTGAAGGAGCCTGGAGTGCTGGACTTCGCGCAGGAGTACCACTCTGAAAACTGTGCTGCCTTCTCCTATATGTATGATGTATATCGCGGCAACGCGACATCTGATAGCTCGTGGGTGGACTGGAAGATCGTGCGCAAGGACATGAGCGTGCCCGAAGACCGGTCACCACATCTGCGCATGTACTCGCTGTCAGAGGTAGACGAAATCGCCATAACTAGAGGTGACCCGCCTCACCACCGCTATCCTGACAACTATCTGCGCTATGTGGTGCGAAGTCGCCTGGGCGATGACCTCGAGAGTCAGTTCGTCACCGTGTTGGAGCCATATGAGCCCGACCCGTTCATCGCCTCTGCACACTCGCTGCCGCTAGACAGCCATGATGGCGAGGGATTTGCCGCTGCTGTACAGGTGGAGCTGCTGAACGGCGACCGAGACATCACGATAATCGCAGAGAATCCGGGGCGCATCACCGTGGCGGGCGTCACGCTTGAGGGGCAGTTTGGCTTCATACGTCTGCGCGGAGATCAGGTAGTGGCCGCCAGGATGGCCCGTGGAACCAGTCTGCGCTACCGCGACTTCGAGTTGACCACCGAGTACGGAGAGCTGTCAGGCACGCTGACCGGTTTTGACGCCTCTGATTGGCGCGACAACCTCCTGCGCTTGAGCACCTCAGTGACTCCCGATGGTGTCCGTGCCGAGGAACTCATCGGCAACTACATCATAGTGCGCAACTCAGAGCGCTCCTGTGGCTGCTATCCCATCCGCGATGTGCGTGACAATGGCATGGTCATATCACTGGGCGACAAGACGCTTGTCGAGCGCTTCGTGGATCCGAACGACTACGAGCAGGGTGTGGTCTACAACGTCGCAGAAGGCGATGAATTCATGATCGCCACCAGTGCGCAATTCCTGCTAACTCAGCCAGACTGACGACCAGAACCTGCAAGTGTGGCTGACTGCAGCTTTGGGCGGGCGATGCTATCGTGGCGTCGCCCGCCTGTCGTGATTGTGTGCAGACCACACTTAGGACTACAGCAAACGGAGAGCATGTCTCCTGACAGGCAAGGTCACCTTACAGGCATGCCCCGACGTCCCGGGAGTGTCGCCGCCTATAGCCGCTTCAGAGTCTTCAGCGCAGCCTCGACGTACAGCTCACCGGAGCCGGGTGCGAGGTAGCTGGTGCGTTTCAGCGTCAACTCGTACCCGCCCTCTTCATAGGTCTGGGATGCCTGACGTCTTAGGAGTGTCGCTGCGTCTATAGCCGCTCCAGAGTCTCCAGTGCAGCCGTGGCATACAGCCCACCAGAACCGGGTGCGAGGTAGCTGGTGCGTTTCAGTGTCAACTCGTAGCCGCCCTCTTCATAGGCCTGGCGTGGGCCCAGGTAGCCCAGGCATCCGTTGGCCAGCGCCGGAAGCATGGTCGGCATATCCTGCTGTGACTTCACGTCCAGGCCCAGCTGGCAGAACGGCTGCAGCGGTGCGGCACACAGTTGCACGCCGCCCAGGCGCATCGCATGGATCTCGCAGCCGGCGATGTCGCCATCACGGCGTAGCATCTCGTCAAGCAACACCAGTTCGCGGGCATATATCCGCTCCTGGGTCCACTCTCCGTCCTGCTCATACAGCTCAGTTGCAGCATCCAGCTCAGTCTTGTCCGGACCACGCAGGGGCATCTGCACCATCTGGCTAGCGGTGGCAAGTGATGGTGACGCATCACGTGTCGCGCTTGCGAGCACGGTCCGGGCAGCTTCAGAAAGTCTGGCGGAGACTCGTGCCACTGCGTCGGGGCCCGAGTAGCTGCTACGGTTGTCGGGGTCGGTGAAGTCTATCTGATTGATGTCGCCCATCGCTCCGTTGAAAAACACAGTTGGAACACCCAGGGCCTGCTCTAGCGCTCCAGGGTAGTCGGCTGAGTATGCTGACCCGCTCATGAACGTGGTGTGACAGGTGAAGTTGATTATCGTGCCAAGCAGATTGTCTTGTGTGTCCCACAAGCCAAGCACAATCAGTTCGTCATCCACCGGCCCGGCCGGACATATCAAGTCTTTTTGCGGCACCTGCCCTGGGTTAGTTCGGACAGTGCCATCGGCCAGATGCCATCGGCGGTTGAAGCCGATGCCTGGCACCGCGCCAGAACCGCCACTCATGCGCGCTTCTACAGCTCGGTTCTGAGCGCAAATCACCGCTGTCGCCGCCTGACGTGCAACCCAGTCACAGTAGGCACTATCTGCCTCGCTCATCAACACCTCTGCAGTGGGGCCGCCGCTATGTGTGTGCGTGGCGCTGATGAGCACCTGCTGTGAAGTCATCCCCAGATGCTTTTGCACCACCTCACGGGCTCGTGAAGCCACGCGTGCATCGAACGACACGCAATCCACTGCCACCAGGGCCAGGGCGGTGTCAGGGTTTTCGAGATAGACTGCTGAAGCGCGCAACTGGTCATGTACTCCGGTGGCAAAGCGCTTGTGAAAACCTCCCGGCATTTCATAGTCCAGTGGGGGAGTGATATATGTCGTGTAGAAGCCTGCTCTCACGGTTTCACCTCGAAACTTGCCACGTCAGAGAAAACAGTGGCTGAAGTGTCTCTGATGCATAGATATATCAGTTCGTGCTGTGCATCGTGCATCCCTTTCATCTAGCACAAACGAGATACAACTGAGCGCGGGATCTGCTGCTTATGTCTGATTTCACCAGTGATAGTGGTCGGCAGGCAGGACCTGTTGCAGCCGGTAGAGAACCATTCACAGATGGGGCTTCATGCCCTCGAGGTACAGTCTCCAAACGGATCAAGTCTGTTTCTGAGCACACATGATAACCAGAAGGAGTCTGACATGAACAGCGAAATGAAGATCGGATGGGCCAGTCGTGACATCACTCCCTCAGGTGCAGTTTTTCTGCGGGGACAGTTCAGACTCAGGGTCGCAACCAGTGTACACGATCCGTTGACCGTCACAGCGTTAGCACTGGAAAGCGCGGGTGAGCAGGTAGTCTTCGTATCCATGGACCTTTGCGGCGTGGATGAAGCAGTTCTCGAAGGCAGTCGTGAGGCTTTGCGCGAACAGCTGCCGGGTTTTGACCCTCTTAAGCTGATTATCGGTGCGACGCACACCCACACTGCTCCGTTCGCGGGCGGTGCAGGCTTGCAGAAGGACGAAGACTATATCGATGCTCTCCGTGCTCGGTATCCTGACTACGTGAGTATCGGTGAGTACACGCAGATGGTGATCGGCGCAGTGGTCGCTGCCGTATCTGAGGCCTGGGAAAACCGTCGCGAAGGGTTTGTGGCGTGGGGCTACTCGTATGCTGTGGTGGGAGAGAACCGGCGGGTACGATACTTTGACGACCGCGCGGTCATGTATGGCAGCGTTGCTGAACCCGACTTTTCTCATATCGAGGGTCATGTAGATCACGGCGTAAATCTGCTGTTCACATATGACGCAGATCGAAAGCTGACAGGTATGGTCGTCAACGTGGCCAGCCCTTCGCAGGCCAGTGAGGGCGGTCAGGACTTCATATCGGCTGACTACTGGCATGATACTCGGAAGGAAATCCAACGTCGCTGTGGCGAGGATCTGTTCATATTGCCTCAGTGTTCCGCTGCCGGAGATCAGACGCCACACCGGCTCATCCAGGCGGAAGCCGAAGAGCGGATGCTGAAGCTCAAGTATGGTGAAGGCCGTAACACTGCGCGGAATTTCGCCCTGCGCCGCGACATCGCACGCCGGATAGCGGATGCAGTGCAGGATGCCGAGCCCCCCGTGCGACAGGAGCAGCATGGCGAGGTACCGCTGATGGTAGAGCACCGCGACCTGGATCTGCCGCACTGGAACATAACCGATGAAGAGTACGCGGCTTTGCAGGAAGAGATGGCGGAACTGCGCGAACGCTTGGAAAGCATGGCTGATGCCGATCCACTGGACTACACCTACACCGCAACGCACTCACGACTTGCCTGGTGCCAGCGTGCGGTGGACCGCTATCTGAAGCCGCTGGAAAGCGTACCGATAGAGATGAGCGTAGTGCGACTGGGTGACATCGCTTTCGTGACCGCCCCGTTCGAATACTATCTCGATTTTGGGGACCGCATCAAGGGACGCAGTGATGCCCTGCAGACGTTCGTAATCCAGCTAGCAGGCAGTCACCGCTCCGATGCTCCCAGTAGTTCAGGTGGGGGTTACTTGCCGACTGAGCGCGCCGCCAGAGGGCTGAGCTACGGTGCCATTCCGCCTAGCTGCCGAGTGTCACCGGAGGGTGGTCAGGTAATCGTAGACGAAGCGGTGGCGACTATACACAGGATGTTTGCTGAAGAGTAGCCGCCAAAAGCAAAGCCGACAGCGTGCTGTGGCAGTGACAACCTGGCACGCTGTTGGTACGCAGCCGTCCGCGTCAGACATGCACCTGTTTGAAAAATTGTGTGGTGATGAGCCACAAATAAGTGGCCTGCTGGCCTTCAGTTGCCTGTCTTCTCATGGCGAAGTGCCTATGGCGACAGTCTCGTCGATCAGATTGTGGATCTGCGCCGTGGTCGCTGCAGAAAGAGGAACTGCCGATTAGTGCGCATTGCAGCACCGAAGGAGTCCGAGATGAGCGAGAAAGTGAAGATAGGATGGGCCAGTTGTGACATCACTCCCTCCGGAGCTGTGTCTCTTCTGGGGCAGTTCAGACTCAGGATCGCTACCCGCGTCAACGATCCGCTGACCGTCACTGCTCTGGCTCTGGAGAGCGCCGGCAACCAGGCGGTTCTTGTCTCGATGGACCTGTGCATAGTGTACGAAGAGGTCGTCGCAGGCAGTCGCAACGCTTTACGTGAACGGCTGCCTGACCTCGACCCACTGAAGGTGATGCTGAACACCACTCACACTCACAGTGCGCCACACGCCGGTGGTCGAGGCCTGCAGAACGAGGAAGACTATATCGAGGCAATTCGTATCCGCTATCCTGACTATACCAGCGTCGCTGAGTACACTCAGATGGTGATCGAGGCAGTAGTTTCCGCGGTCTGCGAGGCGTGGGAAAATCGCCGCGAGGGCTTCGTCGCCTGGGGCTACTCGTATGCAGTGGTGGGGGAGAACCGCCGAGTGCGCTACTTCGATGACAGTGCGCGTATGTACGGCAGTGTGGCTGAGCCGGGTTTCTCTCACATCGAGGGGCACGTAGATCACGGCGTGAATCTCCTGTTCACATATGATGCCGCAAGGCAGTTGACAGGTATGGTCATCAACCTGGCCAGCCCCTCGCAGGCCAGCGAAGGCTGCGAAGACTACGTATCTGCCGACTTCTGGCATGATACTCGCCTGGAGATTCGGCGCAGATGCGGAGATGGTCTGTATATCCTGCCACAGTGCTCGGCCGCCGGCGACCAGTCGCCACACCGCCTGCTTCAGGCCAAGGCCGAGGAGCGGATGCTGCAACTCAAGTATGGTGGTGGCAGTCGCAGCAGGCAAGAGAATTTTGGTCTGCGGCGCGACATCGCTCGCCGGATAGCCGATGCAGTGCAGGATGCCGAACCGCCCGTGCGGCAGGAGCTGCATGATCAGGTGCCGCTGATGGTCGAGCGACACGAGTTGGATCTGCCGCACTGGAACGTGACCGATGAGGAGCATGCGGCTCTGCAGGAAGAAATGGCGGAGCTGAGGACGAGATTGGCTGGTATGGCCAACGTCGATCCTCTTGACAGCGACTTGACGGCTGCCCATTCACGGTTGGCCTGGTGTCAGCGAGCAGTGGACCGCTATCTGAAGCTGCTGGAAAGCGTACCGATAGAGATGAACGTAGTACGGCTGGGCGACATCGCTTTCGTGACGGTGCCGTTCGAGTACTACCTCGATTTCGCGGATCGCATCAAGGGCCGCAGTGAAGCTTTGCAGACCTTCGTGGTCCAGCTTGCAGGCACTCACCTTGGCGACGCTCCGAAGGGCGCAGGTGGAGGCTACTTGCCGACTGAGCGTGCGGCAATAGGGTTGAGCTATGGTGCTATACCGCCCAGTTGCCTGGTGCCACCCGAGGGTGGGCAGCTAATCGTAGACGAAGCGGTAGCAGCCATCAAGAGGATGTTCGCGGGAGGCTAACCGACGGGGCCGATGGCGTGTATCGCGCCACATAGACGGACGACACCAGTATGGCGTGCTGTCGCTGCTGTTTGCTTGCTGGCCACCATCCGCAGCCGCCTGTAGTGCGCCCATGAGGTTCTTTTCCCCCACCACGGGGGATAGCAAGCCTCAGACTGGCCTGCTATGGCATGCCTGACAGCAAAAGCATGCCACAAACAGGGATGTCGCTGGCGATCTGTGCAGCCTGATGGCCCCACAGGCTGCCCCAGCGTCCAGCGTTATGCCGGGTGAGCGCTCACCACAGATTGCGTCGGAAGTGGCACCCTCCGGCTCTGCCGCGGCGTTTAAAGTAGTCCTGGTGATAGTCTTCGGCGGGCCAGAATTTGCCTGCCTCGGTGACATGAGTGACTACATTTAGGCCGCGCTCCTTCAGCTCCGCTATGAGGCTTTTGGCTGTCTGCTGCTGCGCTTCGTCAGTATAGAAGATCTCCGAACGGTACTGAGTACCGATATCGGGTCCCTGGCCGTCAGCTTGCGTGGGATCGTGGATTTCGAAGAAAAGTCTGGCCAGTTGCTCGAACGATACACGCAGCGGATCGTACATCACTTCCACCGCCTCGGCATGGCCGGTGGTGCCACGGCATACCTGCTCGTACGAGGGATTTTCACTGCTGCCACCTATGTAGCCGACTGTAGTCTCCAGGACGCCTGGCTGCTGCTGCAGCAGATGCTCGACACCCCAGAAACAGCCGCCTGCGAAGATGGCTCTTCCGTACTGCACCTGGTCGTGAGGGGTGAAGCTGAGTGAGAGTGAGTTGACGCAGTGGCGTTCGTTTTTCGGGGTCAGTTTCTCGCCGGTGAACACGTGCCCCAGGTGGCCGCCACAGTTGGCGCAGGTGATTTCGGTGCGCCTGCCATCGGCATCAGGCGTCCGGTTGACTGCACCGGATATCTCGTCATCGAAGGCGGGCCAGCCGCAGTGGGCCTGGAACTTGTCTCGCGATCGGTACAGCATCGCCCCGCAGCGGCGGCAGCAGTAGACACCTGTCTCGAAGTGTCTGTCGTACTCGCCACTGAACGGTGGTTCGGTGCCTTTGTGGACGATGATCCGTTCTTCTTCCGGTGTGAGTCTTCGGTAAGTATGCTCTTGCGCTGGTCGGTCCATGTGAGGATCTGCCTCCTGCTGTCCAGGATCGAGTTGGCAGGTCGCGAGCTGCTGGTCTGCCATGCGCTCAGTGGCCTCTGTGTCACTGTGGGCAATCTGGCCAGATCGGTGCGCGGTTGTACTTAGCCAGGCAGCCAAAACCGCAGCAATCGCTATGTATACAAGCCATCGCATGTAGCGGGGCATCCGGGCTTTGTCCACAGTCCCTATCCCTGTTGCGCGCTGTCAGAGTCACATGAGTGGTCACGCTTTGGCGTGCCTCCAGGCCATGATCACTCTGTATCCGTTGACTCAATCAACAACGGGTGACCGGCAACAGTTCCGCACTGCCAGCAAGTGCGTCTCCTGCGCCTAAGGCAACTGAAGCCGCTTTTACCCTTCCTGCGAGAGGGCAGTGGCACACGGAATGCGGAACAGATTGGCGTCCTCGAAACTGCGAGCCGGGTGGTACATTTCTGAAGTGCTCTCGCCGTCGATCACCAGCCCCGGGTCATCGGCAAGTATGACCACCGTATTGCCATCATCGAGCTCTACGCGATCTATCTCGAAGCCGCGTGCGTTGATGCCGCACCATGGGTCACGAGCATCCACAGGCCCTCGAGACTGCCATCGTCCGATTACGAGTGAGCAGTCTATGATCGCCTCTACCCTTCCTGCGAGAGGGTA
>JAAYSP010000110.1 GCA_012518355.1 candidate division WS1 bacterium
AGCAATCAGCTCGCGGTCACGTGCGCTAATCTCTGTGGGTATCGGTACGTTCAGTGAGCGGGTAGTATGGCCCCAGACATTCCCTGGCACGGCGGACACATCAGCGTCCAGATGGGCCATCTCATTATCATATTCACCCGACGGTGCGCGTGTACTGATAGCAACATCCAAGTTATCCAGTGTCTTCCCACCAACACTGCTAACCGCGCCACCAGTGATTGTACGTGCAACCGCTGACCATACAGCAGCAGCAGCATCGCTGGCCAGTGACCCAAAGCTGGACAGCGTTCGGGTAGTAGCACCCCACACCGCTGTGGCTATGTTGCTACGCTCACCACCAGTCAATGTCATGGCGTCACCAGCTACTGCACGACTACTAACCGCTACGTCTAGATTGGTCAAGTCACGGCCACTGATGTCGTCTACAGTCCCACCCGTCACTTCACGCTTCTCTGCCCCCCAAACACCACTTGCTACATCTTCGTCTGTTATGAATGGGTTGCCCTCATGGTCTTTTGCTTTGACTATATCGGTGGCGGGGTCAAAGATGCTGCGGGTAGATATTGCAGCGTCAAGGTAGCCTGCACGGGTAGCAGTATAGGCCGCCTCCGTGTAGAACGATACCATCTGGTCTTCGAGGTCTTCGCTCTCTATTTTGATGGTAAAACTATCATAGTTCATTTCTGCAGCAGTCAAGCCCAGGGTGACAAGCCCAGACCCAACTACCACAGGTGCGTTTGTGGTTTCAGTAAACTCTTCATCGTCATCCGCACAGATATACGCTACTGGTGTATCGGGGTCTGTCGGGGTTTCGGAATCGTAGCAGATTATCTGTATGGTTTGCGCTACTCCCTTTTGGAAAGCCATGCCTGCACCTCCTGCTGCTTACCGTCGTAGCACACAATCTGCACAGTCTGTGCAACTCCACGTTGGAAGCTCATATCAGTATTCCTCCTGCGACCAGTCTCGGCCCGAGCCTGTAAATCTGTGCGCGGCGTGCGGCGGGGTAGCGTTTCGCCGCAGTGTCTGCCTCCTCGCCGAAAGACCAGAAGGCGTCGTTGTAGTACTCGAGCTGCGCCGTGGTCTGCAGCCACGCGGCGGAGCGGGCTACGGTCTGCAAACTATACCCGTCCAGTGTACCTTTGAACGCTTGATTCCAGTGGTCAGAACCCACCATATCCGGTGCGCACCACAATGCAGGTACTCCGGTGTCGTTTTGTCGCAATCCATTTGCTGTATCCCAGACATACGTACGCAGATAGCTATCATTGCCAACTACTGCGCAATAGTGCCATTGATTTATTCCCACAGAAATCAGACCACGGAAGGTATTACCAGTCCAGTAATATATCCCAAAACTGTGCTGTCGCAGATATAGCGCCGTACGGCCCGTTCCGTGCCTTCGGCCAAGGCATTCATAGTCTGGCCATCGAGTTGAGTATACCCACATGCCGCATGTCACTGCGACGTTGTCATCGTTACGCTTGGCCACTTCTATACAATCTCCCGACCCGTTGAATTCCTGCCCAACACCAATCACACCTGTCGCCGCGACATGGCCGTTACGCGTCCCCGTATACTCATTCCCAGTCCAGTCCGCCAAGTCACCACTGGCCTCGTTCATAGGCCAGTACCACAGGTGCCCATCATCTGGCGAGTACACCCCACTCCGGCTCTCATACGGCCCTCCTCCCACGCCGCGCCACAGCAGCAGCTCAGTGCCAACGGACGCGCTCAGCGACGGTATTCCCAGATGCACCACCAGCTGCCTGCTACCACTTGTCTGCGAAAACTCCTCCACGCCGAACGGTACAGGCGTCTCCCCATCAGCCAGTGTCACCTGCATATCGGAATAGTCACTGGCCAGTCCGTCAATAAACGATGCAGCCCCGCCCTCCCAGTTTATCCCTCGCGCCTCGTCTACGACCAGCGCAGTCGGGAACACACTGCTCCCGTCATCAGGCATGGTAGCAGTGACATAGGCCGGATTAGTCGTCACCGGCAGATACGCATCGCCGTCTATCACTTCCGGCCTCCAATCCCCGCCTCCTCAGCAGCAGCCTCGAGTGCCTGCTTCACACCACGCACCTCGGCAGCATCATCGCCATCCAGCTCTCCAGCCAGTTTCTCCAGATTAGCCACGGCAGCCTTGTACTGCGCCACCGCACTCTGCGCCTGCCGTTCCAGCTCCAGCATGTCCGTTGCGACTTTACTGCGCTCTGCCAATGCCCTCAGTGTGCTGCCCATCGCCCATCACTCCTCGTCATCATCGTCACTATCATCAACCGGCGGCAACGTCAACGTACGCCGCTACTACACACTACACGCCCAACGTCCGCCGCACCGCAACCCGCCTTACCCCCACACTACCCTCCGCAAGCAACGCCGCATAATCCCCCGCACCCAGTACCCGCAACCCGTAACCCGCCTCCCCAAGCAGCACATACGGAACCTCATCAACAACCCCCGGTTCATCATCCGGCTCAGGCTCATCACCGGGGTCAGTAGGGTCATCCTCCACGCTATATGCCACAACAGTAGGTACAGGTTCCGCACCGATATAATGCCGCCACTCTACCGAATCAGGCGACCCCTGCTCAAACGGGAAAAGATAGTACAACTCAGCCGCAATAAGGGGTATGTTCTCATAATCATACGGGCTGATAACCCAAGTATGACTATACGGTTCCATTATACCCTCGCGCACATAGTACAAGTAGTATGTACCATTAGAATACGCAGGCTTACCGTTACGGGTATACCCCACATCAGTATATATCCCATTAGCAGCTACCGTACCGGCCCCACTGACTATGTATCCTGCCATTACCAGCTACCCCTATGTCGTATCAACATACTGGTACTTGAGTGTTACTGTAACCGCACCGGAACCCGTAGCAACCGCAGTCTCGTTACCCCATGTTACCACGATATGCTTTGGTAGCTGCCCCAACGGTATAGTGATACGTTCCCTGCCAGAGGTTGCAGGTTTGTACCGATACCCACCACCCCACACTATGAACTCCGCCGCGCCCTCACCAACACTCTTCTGTGCTTTCAACACAACAACCGCTGTCTCTTCTGCACCGGGTGATGTAGCCCAGCTAGCTACCTCCACAAACAACTCAGCCTTGACAATCAGCGTGTTGTCAGGGAAAGAGAACGGTTGCGAAGAGGTGGAGGAGTTAGCCCCCACAGTCACACCGTCTATCAGAACCTCAGTAGCTTCAGGGTAAGTAGTTGCCATAGCCTCACCTTTGCCTCAATGTTCGCTTCTGTCACACATTATACACTACGCACATAGACTTGTCAAACTGTGGAACTGAATGCTTTTCTCGCTGCACTGCTTTCCTGCCATGATGTCTTCACTTGTGCGCTTTTGCTACCCCTGCCGTCTTCGTCTTTCACGGTTACTTCAATATCCAGCTTATCCTTTTTGGGGCGGTGCAGCCAATCGGATATGCCCTGGAGTGCGGTGTCTATGGTGTGTGTCAACCCGATACCTCCTGCAGCCAACGTGCTTGTTTCACGCAGGTATCCTTCCACATGGCCACCCAACTGTCTCTGCAGGTTGCCTAGCAATGGGCCTCCGCCACCCGGTATCCACTGTGTCACCTTGCTCATTTCGTTAGCCTGGCCCACAAGGTCAGCCAACCATTTGTATCCGTGTGCTAACCCTACCTGCCATGCTGCCCTCTTGTCCCCTACCTTGATACGGTCGCTTATATCGGCACCTGCATCTATCACACCGTAGAGTAACTCGGTAGCAAGCAATGCAGTACCCACTAGGCCTGCACCTCGGGCTGCAATAGCCCCGGCACCGCGTAAACCTGCCCGGGCTGCACCTCGTGTGGCACCCCGTGTAGCCCTCCTGCCGAACAACTCGTACTCCCTGCCTATATCCGCACGTGCTCTTGTTGCCGCTTCCAAGTTTGCTTCCAACTGCGCACTATCCACCAAAGTACCTGTGCCTCGCCCTTCAAGCCATGCTGTGCGTAGCCGTGCAACATTAGCGTCGGCAGAACGGTAGGCGGCTTTCCCCATCTCAGTCCGCCACCGCCTAGTACCGTGCCCTCTACCCCATCTACCTTCTACACGTGCCCCCGGCCTTGCCCCACTGGTAGGCGTATCAACAGGCAGCTCAGGAGGTGTAGCCGCCGTTCTGCCCCCAAACCTACCCCTCAGTGCGCCCCACCCACGTGCCATACCCCTCCCCAGACCTCTACCTGCCCACGCAACACCCCTGCCAATGCCCCTGAAGACTGGCCACAACTTTGCCGCAACCCATGCCAGCGCTGTCCCCACTAGTACCCCCGCAGGCCATGCTATCTTAGCAACATCACCTAACGGTTCGGCAGGCTCACCTGTTGGCGTCCTAGCAGTGCCTGTCTTTGGCGTACCACCTCTACCCACTCCCCCGCCCCGTGTAGCAGCCGCCACCCTGCGCTGCTCTTCCTCCTGCTTGGTAACAGGGGCAGCTAAGTCTATTGGAGAAAGCCCCCCACGCCTCCTCCGCATACCGTAGCCCATTTCCACAGCCGCAGGTGCAAACGCCGCCCCACGCCGCCTAATCCGCTCATCAAACTCGTTGTACTTACGTATCGCCGCAGTATTGGCCGCAGTCTCCTCACTACTCGTAGCAATCCGCGCCACGTTCTTGCTCAACGTATCTTCCATCCTACCCCTGTTGGCGTCAATACCCCGTTGCTTAGCCGCCCCTAACCCACCACTAGCCCCCGGAGTAGTATCCCATGCACTCAGTACATCATCAGAAGCATCACCAAGCATACGTTCCGCCAACCTACGTAGTGCGTTCGCTTGCAACCGACTCCGCGCACTCGAATACGCATCCCCAGACAACCCTTGCTTGTCTAACTCCTCGAGAGCGTCCAGAAACTCCCTGTTGGTAGCGCTCACAGCCTTAGCAGTACGTTCCGCTTGTGTCTCGAACTCCTCCCCCACTCTACCCATTTCATGCCGCAGGTTGGACAGGTCATGCGCCATGTCAAAGAACATACTCCTGCGTTCCGGGTCACGTGTTATCCGCCCCATCAAACGGGAAACCGTCTCACCAGTAGCAGCCAATACGTTACCAATCTTGTGGAGTAACCCAAAATAAGCCTCAGCCAATCTAATGGCAAGCGGCCCGTACTCCATTGTCTTCTCAAACACATCGCCCAGAAGCCCCCCTAAACCACCTGCCTTCTCATAGTAAGTGAATATCGCATTGATACCCTTCTCCATGAGTACAATCGTA
>JAAYSP010000026.1 GCA_012518355.1 candidate division WS1 bacterium
AAACCGATGCTCTGCCCTACTCGGAGTTGGCAGAGGTAGATCGCTGGGCACTTGCCCGGCTGAACTGGCTCATCGAACGCATGACGCGCGCGTTTGACAACTGGGACCTGCATCTGTTTTACCATGAAGTGCATGCCTTCTGTGCCACCGACCTAAGTGCTTTCTACCTGAATGTATGCAAGGACAGGCTGTATACAAATCTGCCGGATGAAGCTGACCGGCGCTCGGCTCAGACTGTGCTGTGGGAAATCCTGAAAGCTCTCACACTGATGATGTCACCAGTACTGAGCTTTACCGCCGAAGAGCTGTGGCAACATATGCGTGAGCTGGACAAGTCGCTTCTCGACAGCGTGCAGCTAGGCGACTGGCCGCAGATATCAGAGCAGGAGTACGATCGCGAACTGTTGGCCAGATGGGAACGTTTCCTGGAGATCCGCCATGAAGCGATGATCGCTCTGGAAGCAGCCAAAAGCTGCCATGAGTGTGACAATCCACTGGAAGCCAGGCTGATCATATACGCAGAGCCGGAAATCCTGGAACTTCTCAATGGCTTTCAGCCGTTGGAGATGCTGATGATCGTGTCTGCAGTCGAGCTAAGGCCTTTGGAGCAGGCACCACCGGAGGCTAGCGGTCAGGAGATGTATATCAGAGCAGAGAAAAACGCAGGGCAAAAATGTGAGCGCTGCTGGATGCGTCTCGAGAGCGTCAACTTAGACCCTGCTTACAGCGGACTATGCGCCCGCTGTGCCGCAAAAGTTGCACAACTTGTACGGACCGATGGCAACGAGTAAGGGCACTATCTGTACCATACTGTCAAAATGGGATATGCATTGGGGAGAGCCTTGCACTAGCCGTCAAAGGCAGGCATCTCTAAGGAGGCCGTCCATATGGCGAGGAAACGCAAACTGGACACCGAGAAGTTCAAGCGGATTCTCGAAGAGGAAAAGGCGCGGTTAGAAAAGCACATCCGGCGCTTGGACGACCGCGCATCCGGACGCGATCCACTGAACCGCGACATGGCCGCCCGCGACTTCGATGAACTCGGTGGCGACGCTGCCCTGGACACCGCCGAACGTGAACAGGTGGCAGCCATCGGTGAGAATCTGCGCGATATCCTGGCTGCAGTCAACAATGCACTCGAGAAAATCGAAAAAGACACTTACGGGATCTGCGACCGGTGCCACAAAAACATCCCTAAGGCACGCCTGGAGTTTCTGCCGTATGCCACCATGTGCGCCAAGTGTCGAGAGGAGCTGTCGGCCTGATGGCCGATGCCGATGAGAGCCGTACCATCGGGGGCAGCCGTTCTGGAGCAGTGTTGCAGTTTTATGTGTTGGCACTTGCGGTCGCCGTTGTAGACCAGGCCACCAAACTGGTTGCCGTGCATACGCTCGCCGAGGGCACCGAGACTCGAATTCTCGGGCCGATCATGAGCTTCAGCATCCACTACAACACCGGCGCAGCATGGGGAGTACTGGCGGCACACACTCGATGGCTAACTGCGGTAGCAGCAGTACTCGCCCTCCTGCTGGCCCTCTATGGACTGCGATCTGCACAGCTGCCACGGCTGCTGAGCACTGGCCTGGCACTGCTGCTGGGCGGCGCGCTGGGCAATCTGATTGATCGAGTGCGCCTCGAGGCAGTGGTTGACTTCATTGACTTCCACGTGTGGCCAGTGTTCAACGTCAGTGACATCGCCATCGTGGTAGGAGCGATATTGGTGGCTTACCGTGTTGCCTGGCACGGAGGTGCCGTAGAGCATCACCGGACAGCGGAGAAAACCGAATGCGATCAGTGCTGATCGAACTGGGCCCATGGAGTTGGGCATGGCTTCCGGTGGTGTGGGCGGCAGTGGCGGGATTTGTGCTGGCATGGCAGAGATTTGAAAGCCACTCTCCGGAGGCGCGTAGGAGCGGCGCAGACTGGATCGGCACAGCAGTGGTGTCGCTCATGGTTGCACTGCTGCTGATGGTTCTGGTAAACCGCTTCGCTCCCCTGTCCATCAAATCGTATGGCGTCATGATGCTGCTGGCTTTCATAGCCGGCACGATATGGACCGCTCACTCGGCCCGCGAGGACGACCTGACGCTGTCGGCGATCACCGATATCGCGCTGCTGGCCCTCATCGGCGGGATCGTAGGGGCACGTATCGCCTACGTACTGCTCAATCTGAGCAGCTTTGCCTCTGCTCGGGAGGTCCTCGACTTATGGTCAGGCGGACTTTCGTTTTATGGCGGCCTGGGAGGAGCGTTGCTGGCGGCATATCTGTACTGCCGCCGCGGAGGTCATAGCTTCCTCAAAATGGTAGACCAATTCACTCCTGGCATCGCCCTGGGATACAGCTTCGCACGTATCGGCTGCTTTCTCAACGGCTGCTGCCACGGAGGCCCCACCGAATTACCGTGGGCCGTCACCTTCCCCCCCGGCGGTGCCTGCATAATACCAGGCGCGCCGGTGCATCCAACACAACTGTACGCGTCAGCTCTTAGCCTGGCAATTTTCGCCGTACTGGTCTACCTGCGCCCACGTCTCAGCCGAAGTGGGCATCTTTTCCTCAGCTATACGGCCATGTACGCGCTGATGCGTTTTGCCATGGAGTTCACCAGAGCCGGTGTGACTGCCCGCCCCCTGACCGACGGCTTTTTCATGACCGAAGCACAGCTTGCCAGCCTAATCTTGTTCGTCCTGGCAATCTCAACCCTGCTCATCACCCGGCCCCGCCCAGTATCTTCAAGCAGCAAGCCCTGAACAATCCCTGAAGCGTCGCCCAGGTCACTTGCAGTGTGATAACTTCATGATAGCAGACGGACCGCAGACCTCAGGAACGAATTCCCATGCCGATAGAAGAGAGTACCAGGTGCCTCCGGAGCTGGCCGGAAGCCGTCTGGACGCATGCCTGGCCAGCCTCGCGGAGGCTCTTTCGCGCAGTGCCGCCAAGCGCCTGATAGATCGAGGTCATGTGCGCGTTGCAGGCGAGGTGGTGAAACCATCCACCATGCTGCAGGCTGGCCAAATCATCGAGATCACAATCCCCCCACCCGAGACGATACAGGCTGTAGCTCAACAGCTCCCGCTTGACATCGTCCACGAAGACGAGCATATGTTGGTGGTCAACAAACCGCCGATGATGGCTGTACACCCCGGTCCGGGCCACAAGCGTGACACTCTGGTGAATGCCTTGCTCGGTTATTGCGATAGCTTGAGCACGACGGCGGGCCATATCCGTCCGGGATTGGTCCACCGGCTTGACCAGGGCACCTCCGGACTGGTGATGGTGGCGAAAAATGACCAGGTACATCGCAAGCTGTCGGCGGCTCTGGAGCATCGGCAGATTGACCGGGTCTATCAGGCACTGGTGTGGGACTGGCCTGAACCACCCCAGGGGACGCTCACCACTCGCTTCGGCAGACACCCCCAGCACCGCACTATGATGACGGTGCTGGACACGGGAGGGCGTGAGGCGATTACCGACTACCGGACTGCCGAACGGTATCGCTGGTCATGGGCTATGCCGGGCGCCAGAGCCAGGTCTCGTCACGCTGCATATCTACTCTGCGCTCTGCAAACGGGACGGACCCATCAGATTCGAGTGCATGCAGCCCATCTGTGCACTCCGATCATCGGTGATGCGAACTATGGAGATCTTCAGCGTGACGAGGCTGGACCGGATGAGCTGAACAGACTGGTCGCGGCACTGCCCGGACATGCCCTTCATGCCGCGCGTCTCGTCTTCACTCATCCGGTGACCCGACAGCAGATGCGCTTGCAGGCACCACCTCCGGCACAGTTTACCGCTCTACAAAAGTGGCTGCGACAGCACAAGCGCTAACCGGACCCTACGAAAGCGCCCTGTACCATAGGCCAGGGCAGTACGGGACTGACTACCTCAAGCGGCGGGCCTGGGTGATGACGCCATCGCCATAACGGAGGATCAACTCATCGCAGGCCGTGTCCAGCCTGCCTATCCATAGGGACACTGTGAGGTCAGGTGCGTCATGCCGCGCGTCTCGTCTTCACTCATCCGGTGACCCGACAGCAAATGCGCTTGCAGACGCCACCTCCGGCACAGTTTACTGCTCTACAAAAGTGGCTGCGACAGCACAAACGCTAACCAAGACCTACGAAAG
>JAAYSP010000031.1 GCA_012518355.1 candidate division WS1 bacterium
AGATCCACATGCCCAAGCGTGATGGGGTCAAAGCTGCCTGGACACACCGCTATTCGCTTCATGTCTGTATCCGTTCCCGACTACCGTCTATGGTACCACAACACGACCGTATCACCGAATTCCTGGGCCTTCACCTGTCTGAATTCGGGCACGTCCACAGCGTCATGCCTGTCGCATTGCAGCAGAAAAAGCGTATCTGGACTGTGTACCGTTAGCTTCGCGGCAGCCTCCAGCAACCGCGTCGCATTCGTGGAATAGGGCGGGTCGGCAAATATGATACCAAACGGGCCCGAATTTTGCCATACCTCCGCAAGAGATCCTGGCAAGTCAGTCTCGACTACGATGGCCCTGTCAGCCAGTCCAGTATTCGTCAGGTTGTGGCGTAGCGCCTTCAGACACTTGCGGTTTCGCTCCACAAACACTACCGAAGCAGCACCTCGACTGAGTGCCTCGATACCCACACTGCCGCCACCGGCGTACAGGTCACAGAAGTGCGAGCCTACTACATCCGGCCCGAGACTGGCGAACAGACTTTCGCGGACTCGCTCCGAGGTGGGGCGGATCACAGCTCCTTTTGGGTACAGTAGCTTCGTTCCCCTGGCACTGCCGGCAATCACTCGCACAAGCTTCACCCGATTCGTGCAGACTACAACCTATCAGGCCCGCTACAGTTCCATCATTTTGATGCAGCGCTGAGCCTCGGCCGGAGTGTGAACGTAAACGCTGATGATGAAGCTCTGGCTCTTCTCGGCAAATTCACGCTTCAATTCTGACAGTTGCTTGACGTCGTCTAAGAATATCATGACCCGTTTGCCGGCTTCAATTATGTCATGATACATGGGCCAGTATCGTGAATGCCAGGCTGGCTCCACACCAGCACCGGGAATCCACTGTACCATTCCCAGCCTCGGCAGCGACAGGAGCGCCTCCAGATGTACTGTAGCGGCAGGCCCGTCCAGATGATACAGCGAGTAGGAGGTGCGCTCAGTCATCTCCTGCAGCACCGGCATCATGAAATCACGAAACATGGCAGGAGAGATACTGCACGAGATATCACACTGCAGCTTGCCTAGCCTGCCGGGGGCCCAGCACCAGAATACACTGCCGCCTATCTCATCGCGGATCAGATCATATAGCACATCGTAGTAGCGGAAGTATAGCTGGGTGATCTGTTGCAAGCAAGTATGTACCCACTCGGGGCGGTCGAGCAGATCCACCAGAAGCTGCTGGGAACCGCGAAGTGCAGCCAGTGTGTCGAGCCCCTCGATCAGATCCGGAAATTGATGCAGCCACTTGCCAGAGCTGAACTTGAGAGACTCTTCATGCAGCCTTTTGCAGACCTGCCAGTAGAAATTGTCCGGGTCATAACGCAAAGCGAAGCTGTCAGTATCGGTAATGCAGGGGCGAAACCAGACAGTTCCAGGCATCTCCACACCGTCACAGCCCAGGAACAGTGCCAGCGTGTTGGGCCCGAGATCACCGGGCAGGGCACGAGGTACGGCTTCGCCGAAGTAGCAGATGTCTGCGGCCTGCCTGCGTGCCAGGTTTACGCGAAAATCTATATCGCGGGCAGTGTAGTTGGGGCAGATTACCCCCGGTGGTACCGGCATTTGCTCGATCGGTTCTACCACGACCTCCCGTGGAGTGGCGATCTGAAGCATAGCCCGCCCCAGATCCTCACCGTGCCACCAGCGCGTCAGTCGATCTCGTGCTTCTTCCCAATCAGGCCGATAAAGCAGTGTTGACATACTGTACATTCCCCCCCGAGATCCAGCCGAGGCAGCCTCTGCGCTCCAGCAGATCGGGTTAGATAGTCCACTTCACCATAGATACAGCTGTCTGAGAGACAGCCTTGCGCAGTGCCCGGTGTTGCGGAGCCTGCAGTTGCGGGTCGCGCTCAACCAGCAGACGCGCATCCTCGCGGGCCTGCAGGAGTGACGGAGTGTCTGCCAGCAGTGCAGCCATGTGTACATCCGGCAGACCATGCTGAGCCAGTCCTGCCATCTCCCCGGGGCCACGGCGTCGGAGATCCTCTTCTGCTATGCGGAAACCGTCACCGGTCTGCTCCAGCACGCTGAGCCGATCCAGCACCTCTGGGTTGTCGCTGTCAGTGAGCAGGATGCAGTGCGCCTGGGCTGCAGAACGCGCCACCCGACCCCGCAGTTGATGCAGTTGGGGCAGGCCGAAACGCTCCGCGTTGTGCACCACCATGAGCGTGGCGTTAGGTACGTCCACGCCGACCTCCACGACCGTAGTGGATACCAGCACCTGGATTTGACCGGCACGGAATTGCTCCATCACCTCTTCGCGCGTATCGGCAGTCATGCGCCCGTGCACCAGGCCCACGGCAATCCCATCTTCATCATCAGATGTCGCCAGCTGCGCCTCGAGTTGCCGGTGCATTTCGGTGGCGGCGCTCAGCTCCAGGCTGGTATCATCACTGATGAGTGGACATACCACGTACGCCTGGCGCCCTGCACGCACCTGTTCGCGCAACAGGTCTACGGCAGTGCCGCTGTCATCTGATGGCAGCAATCGCGTGCGTACCGGAGTTCGCCCCGGCGGCAGCTCGTCCAGCACCGATATGTCGAAATCGCCGTAGAGCGTCAGAGCCAGAGTGCGCGGTATGGGAGTAGCTGACATCACGATGAGGTTGGGCCGGTTTCCTTTGGCCTCCAGTGCGGCTCGCTGAGCCAACCCAAAGCGGTGCTGCTCGTCGATCACTACCACGGCAAGATCCGAAAACTGTACACCATCCTGGAAGAGTGCATGTGTGCCGACTACCACGACAGGTTCTCCTGCGCTGATCTGGTTCAGTACCTGGCGACGGCCAGAACCCGTGACACTCCCGGTCAGCAGCAGTGGCGTGATATCCAGAGGTGCGGTCAGTTGACGCAGAGTGCGGTAGTGTTGCTCGGCCAGCAGTTCGGTGGGGACCATCAGCGCCGCCTGCCGACCGCTTTTCACGGCGCAGTACATGGCCCATGCGGCCACTACAGTCTTGCCGGAGCCGACATCGCCGTGTATCAGGCGATGAGAGGCTGCAGGCGCGGCCAAATCAGCGGCCACCTCGTCCATGACGCGCTGCTGGGCACCAGTAGGAGTGAACGGCAATGCGTTTTCATAGCGGGTGCGGAGTTGGGCATCTGAGGGCACGACTGCAATCGGCTCACTGGGGCTGGCAGTTGGTCTGCGTAGTGTCAGCGCTGTCTGAAGTATGAGTAGGTCCTGGTAGACCAGCCGCTGTTGCGCCAGCTGCTGTGCCGCCGCGCTGTCGGGAAAATGCGTCTGCCTCAGAGCCTCCTTCAGCGGCATCAGCTTTCGGCTGGAGGCCAGTTCAGGAGGTATCAGAGCCTCCGGGTCGTGACACAGCTCCAGCGCTTGCTGGATAAGCCTGCGCAGTTGCAGTGGACCGATCCCCTCGATGCGACTGTAGACGGGCATCAGTTTCCCCACGCCAAGCCCCGGAGAGCTTCTGTCTTCCTGCCACGCAGTTTCGCACTCCTGGACTACCACCACCGGGCGTTCGCTTTTGCGATGAACTCGACCAGCCACCACCAGTTCGCTGCCAGCAGTGAATTGTCGGGCGCGGTATGGCTGGCCGAACCAGCGTAGCGTGAGTGGTGCCTCGTCCTGACCTGCAGGCTCTGCATCCTGTGCGTCCCGAGGCGGCAGCGCGACAGCCGGCACGTCGCTCATGCGCATCCGGCCACGGAACAGGTTGCGCCCCTTGCCTGCTACGCGCACCAGCAGGCAGACTTCCTCCCCCTCGCGCAGCTCATCGGGGCGATGCAAGCGCGGTCGATCTCTGTAGCGTGTGGGATAGTATGTGAGCAGTTGGCCGACGGTGCTGATGCCTGCAGCAGCCATGGCTTGAGCGCGCACCGGGCCGATGCCTCGCAGAGCAGTCAGTGGCCCGTCCCAGGTGACCTGCTGTTGGTCATCTGGCTCACGGGACGGCATGGGGCGAGTGGATTTGCCGCATGGACGAGTCGCAGGGGCGGTATCCGCATGGATATCTGCCGGGGCGCACTGGCGCGATTCGGTTGTCCGGCTCTGGCTTTTCCGAAGCGCCACCAGCTTCCCTTCGCTTAGCTGCTTCAGGAGTGCATGGGCCTGCTCGCACAGCCGCCTGCGCCGGTCAGGAGTTGCCTGGGAGTAGCGTGTGAAGCTGGCCAACAGATGCTCGAGAGCGTCGCGGGCTGCTGCATCTTCCAGCAGCCGCGATAGCTCACCGGCCCATCTGCCCACGAAGGGGCCCAGTCCGCCTACGACGGCGCTGTCATCCCAGCCGCGTTTGCGCTCCAGGTCCAGAGGTCCTAAGAGTCTGGCAAGCAAGTCGGCCACTCTGCCAGTAGGTCCAGAAGACCGGGACATGTGCGCAGCTTTCTGGCTCAAGACCGGTTACCGGTTTGCCGCTCGAAGGCCTGGCTGACTGTGCCGCCCATATGGTGGGCGATGAAGCCGGGCGTCTGCTCATCCCAGGGTACGGCCACCTCGATCAGCGCGGGCTGACCGTCGGCGTTGGCCTGCAGAGCACTCTCTATGGCAGTTGCGCACTGGTCGGGGCTGTCAACATACAGTCCGACCAGGCCCGCGGCCCGGGCAGCTTCAACGTGGTTCCAGTTGGCCGAAAAGTCAGTGCAGTAGTAGCGCTCATCACGGCTTTGCTGCTGTGTCCACTTGATCCAGCCCAGTGCGTTGTTGTTGAGCACCACATAGGTTATAGGCAGGCGGTACTGGGCGGCGACCACGATTTCCTGCATCTGCATCTGAAAGGAGC
>JAAYSP010000030.1 GCA_012518355.1 candidate division WS1 bacterium
AGCTGGTGATCCGGCCGCGGGTCATCGCCGAGACCGGCGAGATCATGTGCGAAATCGAACCCAGTATCGCGGACGTAAGCGGCACGGGCGTGGGAGGTCTTCCGGTCATCACCATGCGGCGGGCTAAGTCCACCATGCGGCTACGTGACGGACATGCTGTGGTCATCGGGGGGCTCATCCAGGAGCAAGAAAGCGAACGGGTCAGCCGCGTGCCGATCCTCAGCGAAATACCCATCATCGGCGGTCTGTTCCGCTCTACTTCCAAAAGCGCATCGCGGCGGGAAATCGTGATTCTCATAGCCCCTCATCTGCTGGACGAAGACGGCAATGTGAGCGGGCAGTTACTCAGTGACGTGCTTCTGGGCGCGGAGTATCAGTTCCCGCAGGTAGACGCCGAGACTGAGCAAGCTGAGCCGACTCCCTCCGAACGGCGTGAACGTCGTCGGCGGACCGAGTAACCAGCTCGCAGACAGCGACTGTAAGCAAGGCCGGTTGACTGCATGTCAAAATACGAGTGCGCAGCCGTCACAGCGCGGGTCTGAGCCTGCGGTGAGTATGCCATTCTCCTCGATTTGTATCAACTGAACGCGCCCGTTGTGTCCCCATGGCCCGACTGTAGTGACCTGGTGGCCGCGCGCTTGGAGCCCCTCAATTGCGCACTTGCCTACTCTGCTCTCGATGCTAACAGACCGCTCTTCGCCCCGTGTCCAGCGCGGGTCTTCGGCAGTCTGCTGAGGACTGCGGCTGAAGTCTATGAGCCCGGTGATAACCTGCAGGTTCGTCTGCACTTGTACGTCTGCTCCAGGACTGCCACCGAGCACGGCAGGCTTGCCATTTAGTAGAAGCATCCAACAGTTGAGTGTGTGCACGGTACGCTTGCCCCGCTGCAGGAAGTTGACATGCATCGGGTCGAGCGAGAATCCCGAGCCACGATTGTTCATCAGCACACCCGTGCCATCGGCTACCACTCCGCAGCCGAATTCGTTGAATACACTCTGGATATAGCTGACCGCGTTGCCCTGGGCATCCACGGCGCACAGGTAGGTGGTGTCTGTGCCACCGGGGGGACATCCTGGGGCAGGTGGGAAGTCTGCCGCCTGGTCGGGACGGATGAGTGCGGCACGCTCGGCGGCGTATTCGGGGGCCAGTAGCCCGATGGGGAACGGACTGAAGCGCGGGTCGGTCGTGTAGCGATTCTTGTCGGCATGCGCTAGTTTGTTGGCCTCGATGCAGACATGCATGGCCTCAGGAGACAGATGGCCCATAGCGGCCAGGTCCATGTGCTCCACCATTTGCAGCGATTGCAGCAGAATGTGTCCCTGACTGACTGGTGGCGTCTCGGCGACAGTGTAGCCTCGATAGGCAGTTTGAAGCGGCTCCAGCAGTTCTGCACGGTGCCCGGCGAGATCAGAAGACTTCAGTACACCTCCGCCACTCTGCCAGGCGTCAACTATGAGCTGCGCAGTCTCGCCCTCGTAAAAGTCGCGGAGGTCGGCGTCAGCGAGGCGGCGCAACGTGCTAGCTAGATCGGATTGCCGCAGGATTTCACCTTCCCTGAGCGGCCTACCATCAGGAAGAAACGCAGCTGCGCTGGAAGCGAACTGTTCTAGCAACTGAGCGTTCTGTGCCAGTGATCGGGCCAGCCTTCGGCCAACTGGAAAGCCCTCTTCGGCGTAGTAAATCGCTTGGTCGAGAAGATCTGTGACATTGTGACTTCCGAAACGGTCAAGCAACAGTTCCCAGCCTGCAATTTGTCCGGGAACCATTGAACACAAATAACCTGTATCAGGCATCACATCGTCTTCGAACAGCTCTGGTTGCAGATTTTCTGGAGCGGCTCCGGAGGAGTTTATGGCATGCAGAGTCTCTGTTTGAGCGTCCCAATACAGAGCAAACATATCGCCCCCCAAATGCGAATCCATGGGTTCGATTACATTGAGTACAGCAGCGGCGCTGACGATGGCGTCGGCGGCGTTGCCACCAGCTCGTAGTGTAGCCATCCCGACTTCAGTGGCGAGATAATGCGACGTAGCTACTGCTCCACGGCGTCCACGTAAATCGGGACGGCTGACGAAATCCGATTCCATAGTATGTCTTCCTTTTTTCGTAGCTAATGCGATGGCTGACGAAACCGATTCTAACACACGTCATCTCGCTGCGGGCAGTGGAAATTGAGCACGTATTCTTGACGATATCCATTATATACGCCAGCAATCAACAATTGACAAAAGCTTCAAACGCTAACGTGCCACTGAGTTACTGTCTATGGTCCTGAAGAAATCGCCACAATAGCTCTTTTGCAGGCGTCTATGGCATCAAATCCTAACAGTGTGGTTTGAGCGGCCCAAAATTCGTCTTGGTTGGTACAAAATAAGTCGTTAGTGACCGATAGAGCGATGCCGGATTGGCTATGCCAGACAGACCGACCCTCTGTTGGAACGCTTTGTGCTCGAGCGTGAGACGCAGATCGTCAGTCATTGGTGCATAAGCGGGGCAGTGACGCTTAGCCCATGGTTTATTGTGTGCAGAAGTAGAAGGCAGGGTGAGACGCGAGGTCGTCACCCTGCCTGTTCGATTAGTCTTGGTGGAGGCGCTTGGCAGTCTACCAGCCGAGGTTGTGTTCGATACCCGACACCGTATCATAACCGCGCCACATCATCAGGTGGTCCAGTAGTGTCATGCGCGTCATAGCGGCGGCAACTGCACACATTCGACCGCAGATGGTCGCATCACGGCGGGTGATGGCAGCCAGCTCAGCGTCCTGCATGGTGGCCATGTTCACAGTCGGCTGGGCGATGGAGATGGTGGAGGTCGGCTTGACTGCAATTCGCACCACGATCTCTTCTCCGTTGGAGATGCCGCCGTCTATGCCGCCGGAGTTGTTCGTGTGGAACCGGACGCGGCCATCCTTCATGTACGGTATGTCGTTGCATTCCGAGCCTTTCATCATAGCGGAGCCAAATCCGGCGCCGATCTCGCAGCCTTTCACCGCCGGTATGCTCATCAGCCCGTGAGCCAGGCTGGCGCTTAGCTTATCGAACACCGGCTCGCCAAGTCCGGGCGGCACTCCCTGGGCTATGATCTCCACCACACCACCGACGGTGTCGCCTTCATCCTTTATCTGCCTGGTGAATTCGATCATCTTCTCAGCGGTCTCGAGGTCCGGGCAGAAGATCTCATTTTTCAGCGAGTTTTCATCCAACTCCTGCAGGCTCATGCCCTCCACGTTTGCCTCGATGTGCATAAGCTTTTTGACGTATGCGACGACATGGATGTCCTCACGTGCGAGGATTTTCTTGGCCACAGCGCCAGCGGCCACTCGCATACAAGTTTCGCGCCCACTGGCTCTGCCCGCTCCGCACCAGTCGGCGTACTTGTCGTATTTCACGCGATAGGTGTACTCGGCATGGCCGGGACGGATGAGATCCTTGACCTCTTCGTATTCCTTGACATGCTGTGGCATGGTGTCCACGTTGTGGATGATCATGCCCACGGGGGCACCTGTGGTGATGTTGTCCCGCAAGCCGGAAAATATGGTCACCTGATCGGTTTCCTGACGCGGTGAGTCGATAGCGCTCTGGCCCGGTCTGCGCTTGTCCAGCTCAATCTGAATGTCGGCGTCGCAAAGAGGCATGCCTGGCGGAACGCCGTCGCAGATGGCTGCAAGGCCCTTGCCGTACGACTCTCCACATGTAGTTACCCGGAACATTCGGCCGAAAGTGTTGCCCAACATTTGTATCTCCTCCTGGGTTATGATTTGGTTGCACGTCTGACTCCTATGGCGTGTCAACCTTCTCCAGGGTCGCGCCAAGCCGTCGCATCAATTCGACGAAGTCAGGAAAGGTTACCGCTATCGCTTCAGCGGTGGATACTGTAGTCTCATCTGCTGCGCCCAGACCGGCGACCGCCAGTGCCATCACGATGCGATGGTCACCGTGGCCGTCTACCTGAGCGCCCCGCAGTTGCCGCCCGCGCACAAGTAGGCCATCATCGAGTTCCGTGATGTCCGCGCCCATCTTGCGCAGTTCGGTAGCCATCACGGAGATACGGTCGGTTTCCTTGAGGCGGGCCTGGGGCACGTTGCCCAGCAGCGTCTCGCCCTCTGCAAAGCAAGCTGTCGCCGCCAATGCAGGCAGAGCATCGGGTGTCGCGTTCAGATCGAGTTCGCAGCCGTGCAGAGGCTTGCCGCGAACGGTCATGCGGAGCTCGTCCACCTCCACTTCGGCGCCCATCTGCCGCAGCATATCCACCACTGCTTTGTCACCTTGAGGGTCACCCATATCGAGCCCGGTCAGAGTGATTTCTGAGCCCGTGACCGCTGCCGCACACATGAAAAAGTTCGCGGATGAGAAATCTGCCGGTATCGGCCTCTCGAAGGGCGGATAGCTTTGCCCACCGGGTACGTGGAATCGCTCCAGTCCCTCGCGCTCGTACTCGATGCCCAGCCTGTCGAGCCAGTCGAGTGTCATATGCACATACGGCTGTTCATGCAGCAGCGGCACCTCTATGTGCGAATCGCCGTTCGCCAGTGGGCAGTTGATAAGCAGCGCGGTCAGGTACTGCGAAGTGGGGCACTCGATACTGGTTTTGCCGCCCCGCAGAGGCCCGGTGATGCGCACTGGTGGGCAGCCGTTGTCTCGCTCTGAAACTGCACGCGCTCCGAGGTCTTCCAACGCGCTGGTGAGTGGCTGTATCGGGCGGGCCTGGATCTGGGCATCTCCGGTGATGGTGGTCGTGCCATCCCCAAGAGCCGCCGTAACGCAGGCGATATACAGTGTCGTTCCTGAGTTGCCAACGTCAATCGGGGATGAGGGCACACGAGGGCTGCCCGCTACGCCACGGACGAGCAGATCGCAGCCATCGGCTTCGACTTGTGCGCCGAGCAAGCGCATAGCTCCGATGCACGATTGGATGTCAGCCGAATCCAGGGGTGCGATCAGGCGGCTTTGTCCCTCGGCCAGACTTCCGATGACCAGCGCCCGCACTGTATGTGATTTGGATGCAGGTATCGGAACAGAGCCGGCAAGTTGTGAGGGCTTCACTCGCAGCTTCATCATCTGCTCCTGGGAATGCCGGCGCGGTACGTACTCCAAAAGGCCTGAGTTTGACCGATGCACGGCGAGGCTAGCGTCAACAGGAGGCCGGATACGTTCCATACACGATAGCTGAAAACGGAGATTCGCGCAAGGAAAAGCAATGCCGCCTAGAATTGTGCTGCAGAAGCATTTCATCGCCAGCTGAGTGCTCATAGCGTAGCTGGCAAATTTACTGGGTATAAATACGATCCCTGGCCAGACCGGAGGCGGCGACGCTAAGGGCAAAGGCAATCAGCGACATGTGCGATATGTTGATGCCTACAAGACGTGCCGTCATGCGATTTTGAAGCGCTGCTGGCATAGCTTTCTCTGTGAGTATATCGCAGAAAAAAGCTGCGAAACGACAATCGTCGCCAGGCAAAGCCTAACTATCTACCAGGCTCTGGAAGACGATGGCTACCCCACCGATCTGAAACAGTTCACGCATCGAAAACATGGCTCTATCGAGATGGCATTGATGCTCCATGTAGTATTGGCTGCTTCTCGCAGCAGGAGTGAGACGGCGATAGCGGTAAAACTCATGGTCAGAATGGTAGGAACGCACAGGAGACGTAGTGCGAAGCGCTTGGAGCGTACTGCCATCCATCTTTTAAGTAGGTGAGTGCGACTGCGATGGCGAATGATTATGGCATTGGCACAAATGTCGGTACACTGCGGACTGGTGAATTGAGAGGTGTCCACAATGGCAGCACGAATGGCATGCTTGCTTATGGTCTCGGCAGCACTGATGGCCCTGACAGCATTGTCTGCATGGGCAGATTTTGAGCGGAGTCTGTATTCGGAGGAAAAGATGGCTATACTGCGCAACAATTTGGACAAGTACGAATGGGCCCAAAAGCAGCGAGATGCCGAAATCGCCAGAGCTGAGCAGTGGGTGGCCTACGATGACGAGAAACTGCGCAACATGGTTGTGCCGCCCGATGTCCCCAGAGCCTATGATATTCACAATTTCGGCTGTCCGGTGCATGGTGTAGAAGCAAATGCCAAGGGGCTGTATACCTGGAAGATTGACCCCGACCGGCCATACAAGATTGTGTGTCCCGCCGGAGGAGAAGAGTATCCGGCAAATGACTTTGCGGCGTACCTTGCATCCGGAATGCAGGACAAATCGCTGCTGTTCAATCCGGAGCATCCTGATCCGGCGGATCCTCTGCACAAGCAGTACGTGGATGACGGGTGGGGCTGGAACAAGGAAGGCGATCCGACCAACTATTGGTTTGTCGCCTACTACGCGCACTGGAGCATGCGCCAATTCACTTTGCCGGCAATCGAGAGTCTGGGGATGGCAGCACTGTTGTCAGACGACCTCGAACAGGCCCGTGTATATGCCCACAAATGTGCTGTGCTACTGTGGCAATTTGCTGAGTATTATCCCGACTACTACTATGAGAAGCAGTCGCGCGAGGGCAAGGAGCACAATCCGAACTATCTGGGCAGATATACCAACATGATTTGGGAGTGCGGTACTCCAGGGCGCTGCGCTGCTGCTTTTGACGCTATCCGCCCGTTCCTCGCCGAGGACCGTGAACTGGAGGCGCTCACCGGGAAAAGCGTTGCAGAGATTGACGCCACAATCAGAGAGCGGTTGCTGCTCACCGGTGCACGCGACATCATGGACGGCAGCGGCCGTACCCGCGGCAACTACGGTATGCACCAGAATGCCTTGATCACGATAGCTGCAGTGCTGAAAAATGACGACGTACAGCCCACTGTGGAAGAGATGATCCAGTATGTGGTAAACAATCCGAGACCAGCTACATCATCGGACATCGGTATCGAAGACGCTCTGGTCAATCTGCTCCATCGGGATGGCATGCCGCAAGAGTCTATCGGATACAATTATGGCTGGGTCAGCAATCTGGCCACCATAGCGAGCTCACTGGCTGACGTAGACATCAACTTTTTCACGAACCCTCGCTTTCAGAAGCTACTGACCTGGCCGCTTGATGTTCGCATTGCAGGCAGATTCGTGCCGCCACTGGGGGACACCGGCAATATGTTTGCCGCGGCAGGCTCACTAAATGCCAGCCAGGCCAACATGGCTGTGCGCCACTGGCCCGACCCACGGATGGTGCAGATAGCCAGAGCCAACCCTGGTGCCGGGCAAAACCTTTTCGTTGAGCCGACTGAGGAGCTTCTGCAGAGGCTCCCGGAGGCCGAGCCGGTGGAGTTTGGTGCAGCCCCGTTCCATTTTCCGGCATACGGACTGGCGTACCTGCAGCACAACGGTGGGACAACGCCGACTGCCAGTATGCTGTTCTACGGCGATTACAGACACCATGCACATGCTGACCAGTTGAACATGCTCCTGTTCTCTCACGGAAATGCGATGCTCACCGATATCGGCTATCCTGAACAGACCGATTCACGCAACTACCGGCGTTATGGATTCTTCGGTAACACCATATCGCACAACACGGTGGTTGTGGATGCCGCAAGGCAGACACGTGGGCCAGGCAAGCTGCATGGGTATCAGCCCGAAGGCTTTGCGCAATTCGTGGATGCGTCATGTGACGGAGCATACTCGGGTACTGTTGACATGTATCGCCGCGCGAACATGCTGGTTGAGATTTCGCCGGACCAGCGGTATGTATTTGACGTTTTTTACGTTCGCGGCGGCAAACAGCATGACTATGTGGCACTGGGCCCCCCTTCGGAGACAACCTGTGAGCCGTCACTGGGGCCGGTGCAGGAGCAGGGTACTCTGGCAGGGCCGGACGTGCCCTACGCCCACTTCTATGACCATGAAGAGTATGCCGCAGCTCCTCTGGGCAGCATCTCATACGGCGGCTATCGGGGCAGCGGCTTCCAGTATCTGTTCAACGTCCGGCGAGCGCCACTGAATGGACAGGCCGTGTTCGAGTGGCGACTGAAAGAGCCTGCAGAGGGCCACACCAAGTACCCGTGGGAGGGCATCGGACTGCGCGCTCATCTGCTGGGCACAGGTGAGGAGGTCATCGCGGCCGATAGCAAGCCGCAAAGCTACGACTACCTGCCCGATACTATTCAGTACATGCTACGCCGGCACGGTGACATTGATCACGAGGTGGAGGGAGGTCTTAACAGCGCTTTCGTGACCGTCTACGAACCCTATGAGGAAACGCCCTTCATCGCACAGGTGCGTCCGGTATCTATCAATCCAGACGACGGACAGGCAACGGCCGCACGGATAGAACTGACTGACGGAATGCTGCACTATGTCTTCCATTCGCTGGCGCCCGAGCAAAGCTATGTCCTCGATGAGGTGGTGAGAGTCACGGGACACTGTGCGTGTCTGGTTCTGGATGCCGGTGGCCAGCCACAAAAGGTGATGCTATATGGTGGCACTGAATTGGGGATAGGTAGCTGGGCGCTGCAAGGCAAGGGCTGGCAGAAGACGCAAGTGGTATCGGTTGACTATGAGAGCGGCGTCGTTCAGCTTGCCGCCCCGCTTCTGACCGGCCCTGAGCAGGAAGGGCTGACAGTGCTGGTCGAGGCTGATGGTTTCACGGACTCACTATGCATCACTGAAGTGTTAGATGAGACCCGCTTCGCGCTCGGCGACCAGGATACCCGTGTGGCTGGTGGCCCGGTCAACGAAATCCTGCCCGAGCAGAGCCGGTTAGTGACGAGTGTTGCAACTCCTCATGCAAAAACGGGCATGACGGTGCTAAACGGCTTGCTGCAGCCACAGGGGCGCTGGGCCGAGGGCGACAGGGTTACTGTCGATAGAGGCGACCTCGGTTCGCTAAGCGCCGACAGCTTCCCGTCAGGGGCAGACGGTTCCCACCCGCGCTTCTGGGTGGTCATGGTTGGTCCTGGTGATGATGTGTGGGTGCCAAGCCTCACTGTCGTCGAACGGGTACAGTAGGGTATCTGATCAGGCCACAATCAGGATGCTGTCTGAGACCGTTTCAGTTCACTGAGTGCCCAGTAGCGCTGCGATTTCGGCCGACAGATCGCCGACGTAGATGGGCACACTGCGGGCCGTGAACGAGCTGGTTTTGCCGTCTCGAAACTCGGCCTGACCGTGAACGGCCACCATGTGCGCGCCGGTGGCAGGTGTCAGTTGCACGGACAGCCGGGGAGTTGTGGAGTCGATTGTGCCAAGTTGTCGCACGAGCTGGCCATCCATAGTCTCGAGAACTACCGTGCCTGAAAACTTGGCAATTGCGGGGCCGTGCTGTTGCTCACTCAGCGCGATTCTGCATGCCAGATCATCGCCAGGCTGCAGGCGTACCCCTGGTAGTTGGGCCATCTGTTCGGCGTCAATGCTGAATTCAAATCTGGGGCCGTGATGTGGCACGTATGTCGGTTCAGAAATGATACCCACTGCCAGACCGGGGAGAATTGTATCGCCGAGTGACTGTGTGTAGTTGAAGACGATGAAACCATCTGTCCCGAGGTTGCGGGCCACGGAAATCTGTCCCGCTACGCGGTCATAAGGCAGAGTGGAACTGGACGAGGTTGCGCCTATGCCCGGGTAGAGCGGTACGGCCCCCTGTACCAGGCTCAGTTGGCGGCTGCTCCAGGCGGCGAAGGAGAAGTCTGACTCGGTGTAATTCATGGGGCACAGGAAGTCTACATATCCCTCGCGTGCCCATGTGACCCAGTCCTGCCCAATGGACTGGTAGCAGCCCGGGTAGTTGCTGAAGACTGCTGCAGACACTCTGCAGTCAGGACGAGCAGCATGTACCCGCTGACCGGTCTCCCGTACTATATGGGTAATCTGGTCTGCCCTCCACTGAAGCCACCTGTCGCGCAATTCGTCCGACGTCAGGTCTTCGGGCCAGTTGGCGACCTGCAACCCACTTGCCTCCTGAAAACGTGTGCGGCAGCCCGGGCAGTAGCAGTGGGCTGAATCCGGATAACGTATGTAGTCGAAGTGGACGCCAGCTACATCGTATCTGGTGGCTACTTCGACCATAGTGTCCACTTCCAACTTCTGGTTGTCCGGATGTGACGGGCAAAGCCAGTGGCCCTCTTCGCCGCTAATGCTGACTTGAAGCCTGCCTTGAGTCCGCATCTGTTCTATGAAGCTCTCGGGGCAATCTCTGTCCAGTCGGAAACATACCTTCCAGGGGTGGACCTCGATGCCATATCTGCGCCCCGCCTCGACGGCCGCGCCTATCTGATCACCCTTTTCGGCGACGACTGGTGACACCGGCAGCAGTTCACTCTGATATAGTGCGCTGCCACCCCAAAAGCTGTTCGGCATGATAGCATTGAAGCCTGTTTCGGCAAGTACACGCATGGTCTTATCCCAATCATGTGGGTAAGCACCTGTACCGGAGTGCTCCCAGACGGCGCGGAATTCGCCAGGGCGTGGCTTGAGTGCCAAAGCGTAAGCCTGTCGCAGCTTCTCATCGCGTTGAGCTGCATGTTCAATGGCAGTAATCCAGTCTGCTGTATCCACCGCTTCCTGGGTTTCTCGGATCAAATCACGGATCTCACGGACTACTTCTGGAGCAGCTGCACCGGCTTCCGAAGACGGGCGGGCGTCCTGAAGCCACTCCAGGACGTCTTGGCCGACAACGTGACCCATCTGTGCGGGCATGGTGACGGCAGCACGTCCGGCAATTTCCCACACTTTGGGCTGGAAGTGCCCAAGCAGGGCCACTAACATCCGTGTCTTGGTAGAGACATCCTCAGGGATCAGTACATGGGACATGTAAGCGCCGGTATCAGACAGTACCAGTGCCGGATAGCCGGTATCTTTGCCGTCTGCATCAACCCAGTTTCCTATCACCAGGGCGCCGTGACCCACAGGTTCAACTCCCCTTATGTTCCAGGAGCTTTGGATGGCAGATTGTGGCATGCCGGTTACAAGATCGGAGTCCAAAGCGATGCGTGCGAATTGTCCTGCATACTCTTGCGGGACAAAGACCGTGTCTCTAACCCCCAGAGCCTCACCCAGGGCGGATGACAGAGCATAGAATGCTAACACCTTGCCGCCCGCGCGAGTGTATTCGGCCAGGCGGTTGGCCGCCTGCTCACTGAGATTGGGATTGTAGGGGAGGACTATTACGTCAAAATCGAGCAACGGTTCCGATAACAATACTTCTTCATTTATGGCACCAGTGCGTACTCCCGCCTGGCGCAGCATATCAGCCATGGCGGTAGCATACTGCAAGATAACTCGCCCCTCGCCCTCAGGGGACCCGGCCAGTGGATCGGTGAGAAGGACGATCGAATCCTGGTGTGCAGTGAGGCTATCCACCAATGCGAAGGCGTCTACTTTCGCGCCCGACCAGACTGCTATGCGTATGCCCGAAATGGCGTGCCAGCCGGCCGGTGTGTCCTCTGATCTGAATTCTGCACGCGATAGTTCCACCGTCTCCCAATCCGTTGAACGCACGGAAAAACCCTGTCCATACCAACCGTCGCCGCTGCGGAAGTATATGGTGAATTGCGAGGCTGCAGTGGGGTTTGGGCAGCGTACTTCGATGCTGAAACGCGTCCAGCGAGATAAGTCAAGCTCCACCTGTCGGTCGTAAGCCACTCGGCGGTCGTTTGTCGAGAAATTGCAGGGCAGCTTGAGCGCGGCTCTCTCTTCCGTGCGCTCGATCTGTATTGGCGGTGAGATCTCCTGAGCCGTCCACACGTCACCGGCAGCACTCGCGTCTGGATAGTCGAAGTCGTCTATGACCAACTCCTGGCCATGAGCAAATACGACCGCAAAGCACAACACTCCGAGGACTGTGGCACACGACACTATCATCCTCATCGCTGCACTCTCCTTCTAGCTGCTATTTTGCGCAGTCGGTCATCTATGTCCTGCTAGCTTGGGGTCGAGCTATGAAGCTATACTCTCGATAGATTCCATCTTCATATTAGCCATGAGGAAGCGGACACCTGCCGTGAGCTGCATCCAGTTCTCAGGATAGCATTTGATTGATGGATATACTATAGGGTATAGTAATAGTAAAAGTGTAGTAATGAAAATATGCTAATAGTATAAGTTAATAGATAGTTGGACACCGTTTTGCACACGTGATGCGTGTAAACATAAGGAGTGATTGCGATGCTGAGCCGGCTTCGATTTGTCGCCGCCACTTTGCCGATTGTGGCGTTGCTAATCTACAGTGGTACATCCTGGGCCGATGAAGTGCCCTCACCGCCCGCAACTACTGAGACCGAACAAGTCGATGCTCATCAGCCGCCAGAAGGCCATTGGCAGATACCGGCCCAACGTCTCGCCGTTTTGCAGGTCAAGGTGGAAGGCGCTCATGCTTCTCAGGTGAGGCACTGGCTTCCGCAACTGATCGAGACGCAGCTTGCCGAAAGCGGCTGGATGGTGCTGGCACGTGGTGAGACCATGCAGGAGATCCAGGCCGAACACCGTCTGCCTGGCGTGGACCCGACGACCGCCCCCGAATCGGGTAAGCTCGTAGGAGCCACAGCATTTCTCGATCTCACAGCTCGGATCACCGTCCGCGAGGTGGACGCAGCGGTAAACATAGGGATCTTCTCGCTTGGAGGGCTGGCGAAAGCGAAAGTTGAGCTAAGCGGCCGGGCTGTTGATACTACTACCGGTATAGCCTATCCGGTCGGTCAGTTCCAGTCAGAGGTATCGCGGCTGAGACGTGCCGCGATTATACTTCCATCATCGAAGTGGATTGGCGCAGGGTTCAACTACGGGGCCATCCGGGAGACCATGGTCGGCCAGGCTGCTGATGACACCGCAAAAAAGCTCGTGACGAGGCTGAATGCCATGCCGTGGTTGATCCCTGGCCGCGCCCAACAGATAAGTGATATGCCCGATGTGATCTATCTCACCTTTCCGCCTGACAGGCTGCCGCAGGTGGGCTCAGAGTATGGCGTATATCGGGATGAGCAGATGATCGCCAGGGTGAAAGTCACGGGGTTGGAGGGCAATCGCGCCTGCTGTCAGGTGCTCGCACAGTTGGATGATATACGTGCCAGTGATGTGGCGCGGCCACTTGTGCTGGAAATTCCGGTGGAATTGCCAGCCGAGTAGCGCACCAGGCAATCACGTTAGGGTTTGTTGCGGCGTTCGGTTAGCAGGCGTCCGAGCATGCTCAGGGCCCGCCGGTATCCGGTGAGGCCCACGCCACGGCCCTCGAAGGTGTCTTGATGCAGTAGCTCTGACAGTGGACGCTTTTGCGGTACTGGCGGCTGCCCGTGCGGATGCCCCACGGTGATGATGGTGGGCACCGTGTAACCCGAGGGTATCTGCAGCAGTTGCCGCACTCGTTCGCCGGAAAAACCACCGATATAGCATGTACCCAGGCCTAGGTCAGCCGCCTGAAGCATCATGTTTTGTGCTGCCAGGAGGCAGTCGTCACGGGCGAATCGGGATGTCTTTCGTGCGCAGATGACGATCACGACTGGGGCAGACGAGATGTGTGGCCATTTGACCCCCATCACCCCCGCGTTGCTGCCCAGTTGACGCTTGACCTCCGGGTCAGTGACCACGACGAATTCCCACGGTTGCATGTTCAAGGCGCTGGGAGCCCAACGTCCGGCTTCGCAAATCTGCTCGATGAGATCGTGGGAAACCGGACGATCAATATAGTGCCTAATGCTACGGCGTTGCTTTACCAGAGCGGCAAACTCCATCATATCACCCCGAATTGTCCAGTGTGGCTCGGACCAGGTGCGCCTGTGTGCTGAGACGGTTATGGTCGCACATCAAGCAGTGTCGCACGCTTTGCTGCGGTTGGCAAGTGGTCACACTGGACGCGACCGTTGTGTGCAGAGTGGGTGACTTCAGCCAGCGATTCTGTTATAATCACCGGGTTGTGCATACCCCATCATGATAGAACGACTGGAAGCAGCTCTGAGAAGGGTTTTGGAGGAGCCGTTTGCCCGACTATTCCCGGGCCGACTGCATCCGTTGGAAATTGCTGCCACTCTTCGTGACGCAGCTAGAGAGAGTCGTTTGCGCACTGGTGAGGGCATATTTGCTGCGAATACTTATGTCGTGCACCTTGCCCTACACGATTGGCGTCAACTGCAATCGCTGGAGAACACGGTATGCACTGAATTGGCCCGGCATGTGCGCTCCTATGCCGAAGGTGAGAATTGGATTATCGGCCCATACGTTACCGTGGCATTGCAGCCCGACCCCGATGCTGGGACCGGCCAGATACGTGTCGAGGCGCAGTACGCACAGTGCCCTGAGAGCGCCTACCTGGTAGTCGAGGCCGGGCTGGCCGACCGGAAGAGATTGCCTTTGGGCACAGAAGCGGTCATCGGGCGTGGCGGCAACTGTGACATAGTGATACCGACCCCTGAGGTGTCGCGGCAGCACTGTCGGCTCAGCTACAAATATGTTCAATACGAAATCGAGGATCTGGGCAGCGCTAATGGCACTTACCTGAACGGCGCCTCCGTGATGCGTGCGTTCGTGGGGGATCGTGATCTGATAGAAATCGGATTGGTGCAGCTCAGGTTCCACGCGGAGTGAGACCGTGCCCTATATCGGGCTAATTCAACTCATCGGAAAGTACCTGTTTTTGGCCGGCCTATATGTTTTCCTGTTCCGGATTTTCCGAGAACTGTTTCGGGGCTTGCGCCATGAGGCGGTAGTCGAGACGTCTGAACCGGCACTTGCTCACACTCCAGAGCGTTTACGAGAGACAGTGAGCGCAAGTCCGGCCGCTCGCGCCCCGGTGTCTGTGGCAGATGTGACCCCGGTAGCATCTACAAGCCCCGTGGAATCGACGCCTGCTAGACCCTGTCTGGTCGTGAAAAACCCAGGTGAGGCAGGTGTCAGGGCGGGTGAGGTGTTTCCGATGACCGCCGCGGTGACCATAGGGCGTGCTGCTGACAACTCCATACGTATTTCTGATCGCTATGTGTCGAATCATCATGCCATCATCTTCTTGAAAAGCGGCAGGAGGATACTGCGCGACCGTGACAGCACTAACGGTACTCTGCGCAACGGCAGACGGATTGCCGATGAGGCAGTGTTAAATAGCGGCGATTTGGTGGGTATTGGGACGGTCGAATTTCAGTACCGTGCCTGACAAAGCCTTGCTCTAGGCCCCTACGGGCCACGTCATCTCAGTGATATGATTCTTGAAGCGACACGCGATCGGCATTTCACCCAGTGTAAGTACATCCAGACGCACTATGGCTTGCATCAGGGGCTGGCCAGTTTGTCGCGATAGTATGTCTGGACACCGCCGTACTGCGCAGGCGACTGCAAACTTTACTGCCCTCAGCCAAGAGGTATAGCTATTTCCGCATCGCGACGCACCGAGATCCTGTTGCTTTTGTGGAGTACCGGGCTGATGAGCCTCGGGATCGTACTGGTGTGCCTGCACCAGGAGCAGTCGTTGGTGCGCGTTTGCCGAGTGTTGACCGTTGCCGGCAGCTTCCTGGTAGCCGCAATGTTGATGCAGGTGGACACGGCCCGTCGCGACTACTTGTTGTTGCCGGCAGTATCCATGATTACCGGCTGTGGCATAATTTTCCTGTGGCGGCTCAATCCGGAGCTGGCATCTCGCCAGGTTGTGTGGG
>JAAYSP010000032.1 GCA_012518355.1 candidate division WS1 bacterium
CGCTGTGGGAGGTGGACAGGTCATCCGGCGGCCTGCGGGAGTTGCTCGAACTGCCCTCCGCAGGCGACAACAGCTACCCGGGCTTCCTGTGGCACGACGGCACTCTGTACGTCAGCTACTACTCTTCGCACGAGGAGAAGACGTCCATCTACCTGGCTCGCATCGCGTTGTGACGATTGCCGGTGGGTTAGACTGGTTACTGCGCATCTTCGGGCTGCCAGGGCTGGAGCGTGTAGCCTCCAGCCTGTAGCTTCAGGTTCAGCGCCAGATTTCCGTAGTACTGGATGCGGTCCTCGTGATACTTGTCCGGTGCCCGCCCGCCCCCGGTCCATGCTGTCATGTGCTGGTGGGTATCGGCATCGAATGCGCCCAATGCAACCCACTGAGTGAGCGTCGAGTACCGATCGGGATTTCGATCCGCACCGTTGACGAATTCGGCGAACTTTTCATCTTCACCGCGCCAGACGTTCTGATTGAAGGTTGCCAGCAGACGCTCCATATCTGTCGTATCTACCACGATACCGGCTCGATGCGCGATGATGGCAAAGCGGATAACACGCGAACCGTGGCTGATGTCCTGCATGTTGTGATCGGTGCCATCGTAGTCCACCGGAACTCGGATGCCGCCATCGGCACTCCATGCGTATGAACCGTTGCTGTAGAGTACCCAGGCGCCCTTCACCTGTTCGGCGAAGGACTGTGCCAATCGCCGGTAGTGGTCATTTCCTGTGGCCAGCCACATGTCCACCAGCGCTGACCCCAGATGCGAGTGAACTCCATTTATGGTGAAGCGCTCTGCGGCCAGGTAGCCCGCGATGCCCGTCTGCTGGTCGCCTTTCTCCCACTTCTCGATGACATGCTTCTCCACAAACGCGACTATCTCATCTATATCGGTCTTGTATATGCCATAGTGCGGTCCCAATCTGCCGATGCGGGCACAGCGAGCTAGAGTGCGCATGATGTTGCAGTGGCAGGCGGCAGCGTAGGAGTGTTCGTAGTCCCATTTGTCGTACTCTTCAGCTCGATCGCGGTTGTACATCCAGTGAAAGTAGTCCAGATAGCCGTCGCCGTTGTTGTCCTTGCCCTGAGCCATGATCAGCTTGCAGTACTCGATGAGCCGCTCAAGGTAGTACTCTCTGCCGGCAGCCTCATAGATGGCTGCGATGCCGTCGGCCGTCTCAGTGAAGCTGTAGTAGCCGGCAGAGCCGTCAGGGGAGCGGATGCCCAGATATCCCGAAGTAGCATTTGTGCGATAGGTTTCGTCGCGTTCCTGCAGGTTCTGATATACCTGCTGGTCGTACCACTCGATGTTGTCTTCAACAGTGGCGGGCATAACCGGAAGAGCTCCAGTTAGTACCATAGCTACGACTACTGTATAGCGATAGTTTCTCATGGCCCCAGGTCCTCCGACAAGCGGGCTGGTTCTGACCACGCTATTCGCGCTGTACGGGCATCTTTCCTTGTTCGAATTCGAACAGAGACATGAGTGGAGTGTGATAGGTTTGTTTTTATTGCAGGACACAGATGTCTGTAAGGTGAATCGAGTGAAAGCAAACGTGTTTTGTCAGTTTCTTGCCTGACCGAGCATATGTCTGGTCGGCGTCCTGTGGCAAATCGCTTGGCGGGGCTAATAGTGCTGCGGATGAGATGCGATTCTGCCCCTCTATGATCCTCGCGGAAAGCGGTACAGTAGCCATGTCAGAGGATATCTCTGGTGTGGCTTCATGATGATGCGGAGAAACATGTGACTGGAGCGAGACGACTTGTCGCTATAGATGTGGGCAGCAACACGGTGCGAGCCCTGGCAGCAGACGTGATGCCTGACGGACAGATGATGCGTCTGACGGACCGGTTCCAGATGACTGCCCTGGGGCGGGGCCTGGAGACCGGCGGAGATATGGACACTGTAGCGATTCGGCAGACGGCCGAGTTCGTGGCGAGATTTCTGTGTGAGGTAGGGCCAGTAGATGGAGTGTACTGTGTGGGCACTGCAGCGGCTCGTGATGCCGGCAATACTGAAGAGCTGCAGCGTGCCCTGCACGACATGGCAGGCGTGGAGTTGACGGTTGTCACTGGGGCAGAAGAAGCTCGGCTGACGTTCATGGGCGCAATTGCGTCCATAGACAGCTCGGCCGCTGTCGCTCCGCTGGTAGCGGATGTCGGTGGCCGGAGTACGGAGCTGACAGTCTTGCGCGACGGGCAAGTCGAAGTGTGCAGCGTGGCTCTGGGTGCTCGTTCGCTTACCGAAAACTGTCTACACTGTGACCCTTCCTCGGAAGAAGAGATGGCGGCAGCTAGATATGTAGTAGATGGGGCACTTGCTGCATATGCCGAAATTATGGACGGCGCAGACCTGTTCATCGCGGCCGGAGGTACCGCATGCTCGGCCGCGATGCTGGCCGGGGGACGATGGGAACTCGGTCATAGTCGTCTGATGCACATGCAAGAGCGGCTGTGTCGGATGACGCTTGAGGGCCGCCGCGCTGCCCTGGCCTTCGACCCTTCGCGAGCCGAGATTATGTGCGGAGGCCTGATTCTCCTGGAGCGCCTGGCCGCTCGTGCACCAGACAGGTGCGTGATCATCACGACTGGCGGTATACGCGAGGGCCTGCTGCTGAGCGGGAGTGGCGTTCAGAAATTCGTGCCCGGCAGATGTGCGTCAGACTTGTGAAGAGGAAGATGAGACGCGTGAACAGAACTGTACCACCGGCCTGCGGCTTCATAGATGCTCCGATCGCCACAGATCTGGCGCAGCTGGAAGCTAACATCGCTTTTCTGGGCGTATCATGGGGTATCCCATATCGCATGGGGCAGACCTCCAGCGCCGAGGCCTCAGGCTACCTGCGTCAAATCCCTTACGGTCTCGTCTGTCTCTGGTTGACAGCTACAATTTCAACTTCAGCGGAGAGTTGCTCGCCGGAAGTGCGGTGCGGGTAGTAGATTGTGGCGATGTCAGTGGCGACCCACTGGACATACCCGCCACGGTGGGGCGGCTAATCCTGAGCCTAATCCATGCCATGGTCGAGGTCGGGCAATTCGATTGAAGGCACGACAGCGAACTTCACACTGCAGGATGCAGTCAGTAGTCCTACGACTACCAAACGGACTGGAGGAGAGTGCCATGACCCCTACAGAAACGCTGAAACATGAACACCATGTCATCTTGATGGTTCTGAAAGCGGCCGCACGCGAACTCAGCTTCATAGATGAGAGGGAGAGCGTGCATGGGGCCACAGTTGAGCAGATGGTAGACTTTTTCCGCCACTTCGCCGATGAATGCCACCATGCCAAGGAGGAGCAGCACCTGTTTCCTGCGATGGTCCGGCGGGGCGTAGCGCAGGAGAACGGCCCGATCGGGGTGATGCTGCATGAGCATGAGCTAGGTAGAGGCTTTGTCAGACAGATTGCCGAGAGCGTGAACGCAGCAGCCGCAGGCGATTCGCAGGCGCGTGAACAGTTGAGAAGTGCGCTCGATTCGTACATCACTCTGCTGCGCCAGCATATAGACAAGGAAAACAAGGTCCTGTTCCCTCTGGCCGATAGCGTGCTCACTGATGATGATCAGAAGCAGCTTCAGGAAGCGTTTGATCGCGTGGAGGCAGAGGAGATGGGCGACGGCGTACACGAAAAATATCACCAGCTTGCGCACGATTTGACGGAGAGTTGATGACGACAGACAGCATCTGTGACGGCGTGGTGGCGCCAAGCATCTGCGTTTCGTGTCGCCACCACCGCCGCCTGTTCGTGCCGGGAGTTGTATGCCAACTGCAACAGTACCTGTGAGGTGATTTGATGCTCGCGTATCTGGTTGTCAGTGCACTGATTACCGCCCCGTTCTCAGGAGTGACCGTAGACAACCTGCTTGACCGGCCTATGATGGTAAGTGATAGTGTGCTTGAGCTATCGGCTGCTGAGGTGAGTGAGAGAGCATCGGCAACTCTGACCGAACTTGACGGGCGCCCGGTGGCAGAGACCCAACAGGATTTCGAACTGAACATGGAGTTGGAGCTACCTGCCGGTCGCTGTCTCATCACAGTTGAGGCGCAGGCGACCAGCGTGAGCAACGATTCGTATTGGGTCAGCATCAACGGAGAGCGGCTAGAGAGCCCGATACTGCCGTCAATCGGTATCATGTCGCCGCGTTCGACCACCGCTGACATTCCCGAAGCAGGCAGACATACGCTTACGCTCAGCCTACGGGAGGGCCCTGGTAGCTTCATCTCCAGCGTCTCAGTCGCCACGGTCAAAACCGACATACCGCATCCACCGATGCGAGCAGAGCTGCTTCAGAGCCGCCCGCGCCTCCTGTTCACAGCCGCCGACATCGAAGCGATGCGCGCACGGGTTGCCGATCCGCGAGTGCAGCGGTTCTACACTCCAGCATCGGTTCGCAGCACCAAGCCTCCGGCATTTCAGCCCGGCCAGCGAAACGGCGCAGCATATCGAACGTTGGGCAACTTCGCACTCAGTCATCTGCTTGCGCCGGATGAGCAACAACTGGCATCGGTGCTGGAGTGGCTGGAGATGGCCGCTACCTTCGACACGGTCGGAGTAGATCTCGATGCCGCCTACTTCATGGAGGGGCTGGCGCTGACCTACGATTGGCTGTATGACGAGATACCGTCTGAGCTGCGTGACCGGTTGCGTGAAGTGATGGTGCGCCAATGCGATCTGCTTTACAAGGCGTCGTTGGCTGGAGCCACCGGTGGTGGGCGGAATTTCCAGCAGAACCACTACTGGTATGCTCATCTGGCGCTGGCGTTAGGGGCTGTGGCGCTGTATGGAGAAGAGCCAGCGGCCGAGCAGTGGCTGGCATGGGCCTGGGATAGGTACGAACGCATTGCCCTTAGCTTCAGCCCTGACGGCAGCTTTCACGAGGGCCCATCGTACTGGGACTTCTCGATGCCTACGCTGTACCTGTATACAGACCTATACGAGTGGTGTACCGGCCTGAGGATACCTGATGGCGACCAGGGACTGGCAGGACAGGCACAGTTCCGGTTCCATCATCTATACCCAGGTTTGGAACGCTCGGCGGCTCTGGAAGATAGTCCGGTCACGCTCGGGCAGCCCGCACCCGGTCTGCTGTTATGGGAAGCCAAACGCTTCCGAGACCCGGCGACGATGGGCATGGCCCAGCTTCTCGCAAGCAGCCCGAGATCTGACCGCCATAGCTTCCTATGGCTCGATGAGTCGGTTCCCTGGGAGCCGGTATCAGAGGCAGTGCCACTGGCACGCTACTACGTTGATGTTGAGACGGCTTTTGCACGCACTTCATGGGATCAGGACGCCACCTATGTGGCTTTCGTCAGCCGACCTCTGGGTGGACATCGGTATGCGGAGCTGTGTGCCCGGTACGGCATCGGCGGTACGGGCCACAATCATCCGGCACAGAACCATTTCGTACTGTTTGGGCGCGGCGCGGTATTGGCCGGTGACCCCGGGTACACTTATGAGAAGAAAACTCGCAACCACAACACTGTCCTTGTGGATGGCCAGGGACAGTACGGTGACGGCGAGAGATGGCCTGGACCTAACCCTGGACGCGCACATATCACGCGTTTTGCTACCGACGGTGATGTGACCATTGTCACTGGGGATGCGACCTCGGCCTATCCTCCTGAGCTGGGCCTGACCCGTTTTGAGCGCACCCTGGTTCTGGCCGGACGCGATCTGGTGGTCATCTACGACCAACTGGCAGCCGCCCAACCCCGCACCTTCAGTTGGCTACTGCAGCATTGGGGGCAGGTCAGCACAGAGGAGGAGCGCTGGAGCATCGTATGTGAAGATGCCCGTCTGACGGTGGCGCCACTGCTGCCTGATGGAGTAGTGGGCCTGACCGGCACACATCGGCCCCAGTATACCCACCCCACTCGCGATTTGACGCCGGAAAATGCTGATGTAAACGAATTGCAGTTGCAGGTTGGTCCGGTGATGGAGACTGTATTTCTGGTGCCGCTCATGGTTGCGGATGCCACAGCATCGCCTGACTCCGCTCAGGATGTCTCTACCGATACATGCTATGCCGTACGTGTTGGCGATGTCGTGGTTGGCTTCAATCGCGGTGAGGGCATGATGACTGTCCCGCTTCCATGGGGCGAGGAGATGGACACAGAGGCAGTGACGGTGGTCGCTCGCATCGTAGACGGTGAGCGTCACGTCGTCACTGCACCGAGTGAGTGATTTATGAGTGCTTTGCGTATAGTCAGGGAGCCTGTTGCCACATATGGTTATGAGAAACCACAGTGCGACCGTGGCGCTGAATCCCCATGGGGAACCGAGCCGTGGGATGCTATGTTGACATACGTGGAGGGCTTGTAACAAAACCTGCGTGGTGCTGGTCAGAAAGCCCACGCGTCGAGGAGTGATCGAGTGAGTCAGGAAATAGTACTATTTTCGAGCGAGGAGCATACCAACCGCGCCAGAGTAAGCACGTTCTTACGAGAATTGGCAGACCGCTTGGAGCAGAATGCCGTTGTTTTACGCGTGGGAGAGCGGGAACAGACCGTAGACGTACCCGATGACCTGGTGCTTGAAGTGGAACTCGAAAAAGAGACCAAGGGCGAGAAAGTGAAGTACAGTCTCGAAGTAGAGATTGAGTGGACAGAAGGTGGAGACGCACGTGGCCCGGTGACGTTGGGCTAGGTATTCCAGATTGTCGCTGTATAGCAGCAGCGCCTCTGCGATGTGGCAATTGCGGGCGCTGCTGCAATCCACCACTCTATGGCATCGGCATCTGAGTACAGGCGGCTTGTAGTGCAGGCAGCTTACTGAGAACATAATAGAGAGAGGTCATCTGCTTTTTCTGCACAACACGGAGAGTTTTTCTAGCAACTCTTCCACACCGAACGGTTTTATGATGTACCCTTCAATGTCACACTGGCTGGAGCCCAGCTCTTGTGCCATCGCACTGTCGCCGGTGATGTACAGCAGTTTTATCTGACCGGTGAGATCAGTTTCGCGGATGCTTTCAGCTAGCTGTAGACCGTTGCAGTCAGGCAGATTCACATCCACGATGGCCACATCATATGTCTGTGTTCGCATGGCGTCCAGAGTCTCGGCCCCACTAGCGGCCTCCACCACCTCGTAGCCTGCATTCTCGAGTATCATGCGCAGCAGTTGCCGCACCTCGCACATGTCATCTACTACCAGGATGCGGACGTCTTCATCACAGTCGCTTCCGTCCATCAACAGATCTCCCTATGTTTGGCCGAATGCCCAGGTCTGCAAATCTGTGAAGTGAGAATCGATTGCCGGGTTCTTGAAATCGCGGGTCTGATTGGAACAATTCGACCTAACCCGACATACTTCCTCCCTCGGATGGCTTTGCGGTCGAGTTAGGCCAGTCTAAGCGCTTCAGGCATGTATTCACTGTTGGGGACGAAACGCTATGATGATGTGCCTGAGAAGGGACTGGCACAGCCTGCTCACCTATGGAGGGCATGAGTGCAAGTGCCAGGAGACCGCGGACCTCAAACGCATCGTGTTCTTGCGTCTGCAGGTTCAGGCTGGTAAAATTGGAGTGTTCTCTTAGATCTGTCTGAAAACTGCAACTCGCTGACGTAGTATGTTGCTTATCTGTTAGTCTGTGGAGTGATACAAATGGCATTTCGTCCGCTGGTGGGGCTGGAGGTTCACGCACAGCTCCTGACCCGTTCCAAGATGTTCTGCACCTGTCCGGTAGAGTTCGGCTCCGAGCCAAACTCTAACTGCTGCCCGGTGTGCACTGGCATGCCGGGTTCGCTACCGGTACCAAACCGCAAGGCTGCTGAGCTTGTCATCCGCACTGGTCTCGCCCTGGGCTGTCAGGTCGGCGAATACTGCCGCTTCTACCGGAAAAATTACTTCTACCCGGACGTGGGCAAGAACTTCCAGATTACCCAGTATGACGAGCCGTTGACTTATGATGGCAGGATGGATTTGTCTGTGGATGGTGAGCCTTTTGCTGTAGGCATAAGACGTGCACATCTGGAAGAAGACACCGGCAAAAACATACATCTATCAGACGGTCGAAGCCTGTTGGAGTATAACCGTGCAGGCGTGCCATTGATGGAGATTGTGACCGAGCCGGATTTCACTACCGCTGATCAAGTTCGGGAGTATTTGGTGCAACTTCGCAGGCTTCTGCGGTACCTGGAAGTGTCCAGCGCAAACATGGAAGAAGGGGCCATGCGTTGTGAACCAACAGTAAACCTTGTAGACCGTGATGAGGGGCTGGCCACCCCCATGGTAGAGATCAAGAACCTGGCCTCCTTCCGTGCGGTCTATGACGCGGTGAAATACGAGATAGAACGTCAGTACTGGTGTGTCGAAAACGATGCTCCGATGCAGCGGGAAACCCGACGCTGGAACGAAACCGAAGGCAAGACCACAGTCATGCGTGCCAAGGAAACTGCAGATGACTACATGTATTTTACCGAGCCGGATTTGCCGCCGCTGGCTCCCGAGCCAGAGTGGGTGAAGCAGATAGCTGATGACCTGCCTGAGCTGCCTTTGGCGCGACAGGAGCGTTTCGTGAATCAGTATGGCCTACCTCAGTACGATGCAGAGGTGCTCACCGAAGACAAGCAGGTGGCCGACTATTTTGAAGCAGTCACCGAGGCTTGTGACGATCCCAAAGCTGCCAGCAACTGGATCATGGGTGATTTCACTTACATGCTGCACCAGAGTGGAGTAGGCCCTTCAGAGTGCAAGTTAGAGCCATGCAACCTAGCCAAACTTATAAAACTAGTTGATGATGGCACGATTAGTTCGAAGATCGCGAAAGACATCTTCCCCACATTGTTTGAAGACAACTGCGATCCTCAGCAACTGATTGAGCAGCGAGGATTAGCCCAAATCAGCGACCAGGACGAACTGCTGGCTCTGGTGGATGCTGCAATCGAAGCGAATCCGAAGGCCGCTGAAGACTACCGCAACGGCAAGGACAAGGCGCTGGCGGCTATGGTCGGGCACGTGATGAAGGCGACGCGTGGCCAGGCCAACCCTGGGATGGTCAATTCTCTGCTGCGTGAACGCCTGGGCCGGTAGTGTAGGACGGCTTGCTGACGCTTCGTCGGCGACCAGCCATCAAGCCATCAGTTACCCGCCCCGTGTGTGATCGCCGCCGGTGCGATTATGCGGGATTATGCGGATAGTATGAGAACGCAATGAACAGGGACGAACAGCTCAAGTGGGCCGTCGGCCTGGCTCTAGTGATCGTCATTTTTGTGATCCAATTCAGTTACTTCGCCAACCCTCGCGGGGATTCATGGCCGGAAAACTCCGTCGAGGATCCCGAGTGGGAGGCGGTACGGATCCGTGCCGAGTTGCCGAGTGCCGATTTCGTGTACGTACTCAGCACCTGCCCATCTTGCCGCCCGGCTAACGACAATGTCGAGTTGTTGCAAAAGTCCAATCCGCAATCCAAGTTCCTGTGGATCCATCCCTCGATGGTAGATATGCCGGCCCTGATGGAGGTGCTGGGCAAGAGCTATGGCATAGACGATCCGGCACTGCGCGAGGTCACTCCGGTGCTCTATGGTCCGGCGCGAGCATGGGTGGGAGTGCCTGATGTGATGAGTGCAACCCTGGAAGGCGCCATGGACGGCATGCGCCCTTTCGAGCGGATGGGGGCTTCATGGGACTGGCTGCGACACGGCCAGTCGGAAGTGGTCCGGCGTTTTCAGCAGTACAAGTGGTATATGATTGCCATCGCGGGACTGATTGACGGGATAAACCCGTGCGCAATCGCAGCAATCATCTTCTTGCTATCATATCTGACTCTCAGTGGCATGCGACAAAGCGCGTTGCAGGTAGGACTACTGTTTGCGCTGGGTTCCTTCGGCACATACTTTCTCATCGGAGCGGGTCTGTGGCGGCTGGCAGACATCGGCCTTGGCGCATACTGGGGACGGCGGCTCATCTATCCTGCCGTGGCGTTCATCACTCTGATGGTAGCGATCCTGGCCTTCATCGAATTCTACCAGTTGGTGCGCAGCCGACAAAGCGACACAGTGCTAAAACTGCCTCAGAGCTGGATCTTGCGAGTTCATGAGATAGTGCGCAAAGTCGTCAGAGGCAACCGTGCGCTGTTGCTGGCCCTTCCGATGGGGGTGGTTATCACTCTGATTGAGTTCGGCTGCACCGGCCAGGTGTACCTGCCCACGATCACCTACGTATCGAGTCTCCCGGGCGGAAGATTGGCGGTAGTTCCGGTGCTGCTGGTATACAACCTTGCCTTCATCATCCCGCTCATGACGGTGATCGTTGCCCATCATCTGGCTGCCGGTCATCTGGACAGGCCACGGGCTCCCGTGCCACTCCCGGTAGTGCGGCTTGTAGAAGCGCTGCTGCTCGGCGCGATATCGGCCTACATGCTCTGGAGCACCTACCACGCCTGGTACATGTGAGCTTCATACGCGGCATAGCGATGTGCCGCTTCTGCTGCGCAACGTCGTCCCCAGGGGCTGCGGATGGGCCTAACGCAGGAAGCGGTACGACATGTTTACCACCCGTCCATCGTCAAAGTAAAAGGTCTTCTGCCAGTCTGAGTGGCTTCCTCCGACGCTGACGGTACACTCCACTTGCAGGGTGCCACTTCCGCCCTCCACGCGATTGTCCAGCACATCCATGCGCACGGTATCCTCGCCATAGTGTGACTTCAGATATGCTGACGCCTTGGCAATCAGTTGCTCCTGCTCGGACTGTTGCTTCATATCGAACTCTCCTTATGACACTGGTAAATGCAGTCACGACTTCGCCTTGAGCAGAAGGGACTCCTCTTTGGCGGTGCGTATGTGCTTCACAGGTAACAGTCGGCTGTAGAGGGGAGACGGAGAGCCATGGTGCTCTACCTGAACAGATGGTGTTAGCGGGCGATTGCGGAAACCGAAGTCGTTTGCGAAAACGCTTCAATCCGTGGTAGAATACCGTCTACTTGCAGGCTTAAGATCGAGAAGTGGGTAGCCCCAAATAAGCTGTCGGTGAGAGGGAGCATGAGAGCGGCGCGCAGAGTAACGTGGCGGGATGTATCAGTGTTCTGGATTAAGGTGGTGCTGGTGTGCCTGGTCCTGGGCACCATATCCTTCTTCATCGGGCGTAACTATCTTGGAGCATTGCTGGCTGAAACTGACATTCGAGAAGGCGCCTCCGAGTTGGTAGTGCAGGCACAAGGTTCATCTGGTGAAGGCAAGACCAGTGAGCCGACCCCGCCGTCAAAACTACAGGTGTCCATAGATGAACGAGAGGCTTCAGGAGTCGAAGCGATGCAGGCTGCGCGGGAAATGGGACTGGTCACTGATGAAAGCTCGCAGCAAGCTGATAGAGATAGGCCAACTGCCTCGGGCGATGCCGGCGCCTCCGAGACTGCTTCAAGCAGATCTGAAAGCTCGTCTGAAGACGCCGACCGCGAGCCTCAGGCAGAACGCGCCCAGGAACGTTCCGCAGCCGAGGGTGGCCGCTTCGTGGTGGCCGCCGGCTCTTTTGCCAATCCGGCCAACTCGGAAGCCATGCTCAAGGAGTTGCAAGCCAAAGGCTATCGGCCCTATATCACTGAGGTCACGGTTGGTGACAAGACCTACAGCCGGGTCAACGTAGGAGCGTTTCCCAGCCGTCCTCAGGCCGACAAACTGGTTGAAGAGTTGACAGCTGCCGGCTATGAAGTCACGGTGGGGGTGCGATGAGCTCTGCGCCTACACTGCGCCGGTGTGCCCTGATTGTCTGTGATAGCCTTGGCATCGGAGCAGCGCCGGATGCAGTCGAGTATGACGACGAGGGCAGTCACACACTGTGTCATGTCCTGGAGGCAGCTCCAGCGAGGCTTCCCACGCTCGAGATGTTGGGGATGGGGAACATCGAGGGGGTGTACTGTCTCCAATCAGCTACTCCACGGGCCTTCGCATGTCGGTTGGCACCCAGGTCGGCAGGCAAGGACACGCTCACTGGCCACTGGGAACTTATGGGAGTGACCACTACCAGGCCTTTCCCGACCTACCCGCAAGGCTTCCCCGGTGAATTGATCGCCGAGTTGGCGGACGCTTGTGGACGGGCTATCATCGGCAATCGGCCCGCATCGGGTACGCAGATAATCGAACAGTTGGGGCCGTGGCATTTGCAGACCGGCGAGCTGATCGTCTACACGTCAGCAGATAGCGTACTGCAGATCGCAGCGCACGATGATGTCTTGTCGGTCGAGGAGCTATACGCCTGCTGCGCGCATGCGCGTCGTATATGCCAGGGGCCCCACGCTGTTGCGCGCATCATCGCCCGCCCTTTCGTGGGGAAGCCGGGCAATTTTGTGCGCACTGGTGATCGGCGTGATTTTCCTCTGCCTCCGCCAGGGCCACTGTTCACCGAAGCCCTGGCATGTGCTGGCATCAGTATCGCCTCGGTGGGGAAAATCGGGGAGATATATAGCGGACGGGGGCTGGCGCATCAGGTGCAGGCTTCCGACAACTACGCTGCTATGGAAGCGATCGACCGCCTGTGGGCTGAGCAACGCCATGAGGTAGTTTTTGCAAATTTGATTGACTTTGACACGCTGTATGGGCATCGCAACGACGCTTCGGGCTATAGCCGCGCACTGCAACAGTTCGACAGTTGGCTTGCAGGTTTTCTGGAGAAGCTCGATGACGGGGATGCGGTTATGCTCACCGCGGATCATGGTTGCGACCCCACTATGCCGGGCACCGATCACACTCGCGAGCATGTGCCGTTACTGCTGTATGGATCTCGCATTCGTCCACTCCATGGTGGCACGGTGTCAGGGATGGGCTTAGTTGGCGCTGCACTGGCCGGCCTGCTGGGAGTCGACCCCGGCGCGAAATATCGGGATATTGTTGCGACCATGGCCGGCGGTGCAATCGGAGAGACCGTGGGTGAGTGACGAATTGAGGGACTGGCTGCAGTTGGCTGGAGTGATCGTGCCAGTTGGTGCGCTGATCACACTGATGGTGTACATAAAAGGGACGGCCGCCGGCCGTGGAAAAGATGACATTCGCCAGGCGATTGCGTGGATCTGGCTGGCCATAGTGGGCAGCACTGCACTGCTGATAGTCGGTCGCACCATCGTGGGCGGACCGCTAATTGAGGTAGACACTCTGTCACGCAGTATTCATTTCGGCGACATCAGCGCAATGCATGTCACAGTGTTGGTAGTTTCTTTGATAGTGGTTGTCGCGTTTTGGGCCATCGCACTCGGTAGACTTCGCCGAGTGATGGCCGATGGGCCATCGCCGACAGGGGAACAGGAAGAACAAACGGATGCTGTTGACTAGTCTCATCCTGTGGGCGATACTGGGCCTGATTGCGGCATTTCTGTACTATGTTCACCAGGTTGAGCCCAGACGCTTGCAGATCGAACATATACAGGTGCAGTTGCCGGGGCTGCCCCAGGAGCTGTCAGGGCTGCGGATAGCACACCTTTCCGACCTGCACCTGCAAGACAGTCGTCATGCTATAGAGACCGGGCAGAACGCAGTGGCACAAGCGATGGCGCAGTCGCCTGATTTCATATGTATTACCGGAGATATGGCGCATCACTCTGTACACGCGGCTCTGGCTTGCCGCACGCTGAGTGGTCTGGACGCAATTCATGGCACATATGCGGTTCTGGGCAATCATGACATGGACGAGTCACTTGAGCTTGATCTGCTGGCGAAACGGCACGAACGAGTGACGGTTCGTCAGTGGTTGGCCTATGCCAGGAGTGCTGGGATTATCCTGCTGGTGAACCGGCATCATGTACTGGATATAGGTGGCAAGACAGTGGTTGTGGCAGGTGTCGGTGACCCGTCGTCCGGTTACGATGACCTGGAGGCTGCTGTGGCCGATGCGCCCGAGAGCGATCTGCGCTTGCTGCTATCGCATAGTCCTGATATTTTCGATGATCCACGCGCAGAGTGGGCGGATCTGATTCTCTGTGGCCATACCCACGGTGGTCAGGTACGACTGCCAGGAATAGGCACCCCGTGGGCGCCGGTCTGGAGACGTCGGGATCGGGCATCAGGGTTGATGCGGGTGGCCGATGGCACCGTGGCTTATGTCAGCCGAGGCGCAGGCTCAGGCACACGGGCGCGCTTCAACTGCCCACCTGAAGTGACTATTCTTGAGCTAACACCGGGTTACGCTGAAGACCTTAGGCTCGTCAGGTAGTGAGGCTAAAGCAGCACTTAGGATACACTCGTCGGTCCCGAAGAGAGGGCGAACTGCACTGAACATCAAGTCTATATTCAGTGGGTTACTTGTGAGAGTGGGGCTCAAAAAAGAGCCGCCACAATTGAGCCGGGAACAGGCCATGCAGGCGTTGCCGGTGCGCAATCCGTCGCTGAAATGGAAGGTCAACGATCAGGAGAACGTCGTGATCATACTGCCACGGCGTGATGACCTGTCTGGCAAGGCTCTGGGCTGGCTGTTCATGGTGCCACAGGAAAAACCGGTGGAGCTGGATGAGCTGGGGTCCAGCGTGTGGCACAACTGCGACGGAGAGTCTACTGTCGCCGAAATCGTGACACTTCTATGTCGTGAGCACAAGCTTAGCCGCCATGAGGTCGAGATAACGCTTACAGAGTACCTACGCACTCTGGGCAAGCGAGGTATGGTTGGATTCATGGTGCCGCGTGAGGTGGCAGAGGCTGCAGGAGTTGCCCATCAGGAAGTCATCGGTCTCGAGGACGTAGCCACCACCCGTGAGCAACTGACTGCGGCTCAGGAGCAGGCGGCCCGGGAAGCGGCTGAGACGGAACGGATTTTGGCCGAGCTGGAAGAGGATGACGGAGGCAGTTCAGTTGCAGACCCGGACATGACAGACGAGGCGGACGCTCCTTCTGAAGCGGATGATGATACCGACAACGGTGTACACCGATGATCCGCAACATATTGGTAGGCTACGACCACTCGCGCAGCTCTCAGGCCGCCCTACAGCAGGCCCTGGACATCGCTGAGGCCGCCCAGTCGTGGCTGCACTTGGTGTATGTAGACGAGACGGCTGTACGCGAAGACGGACTGGAACTGCTTTCCAGCATCTCTGTGGAAGACCACGGGATAGTTGCTGCAGCGACTGCGGAAGAGGGAGCATTTGCGCCTGAACCGCCACCGCCAGTAGAGGCCGAAATCCCTGTGCTCACCGCGGGTGCAGAGGCGTGTTATCAGGCCCATGTACCGTACGACACGCAACGACTCTTCGGTGCTCCAGGTGAGCGCTTGGCACACCTCGCAAGGCTTCAGCAGCTTCTGGTTGTCGGCGAAAGCAGCGAACCCCGGCGCGGGATGAGACATCATCTGGGGCCCAATCTACGCTTCCTCCTGCGCAACTGTCCGGTGCCGTTGCTTGTGTGCAACTACAACTACCGGGCCATGGACAGCGCGCTTGTGGTGTACCAGGACGACGCTGCCGGAGGGCGTGCGTTGAGCCTCGCCGGAGTACTGTGTTCGGCACTGAACATCCCTCTGACGGTGGCAATAGCAGGGAGGACGGTTGAAGACCCAGATACTTTGGTTGCGGAACTGGAGTTGGCACTACGCGTTTTCCACGTAGAGCGTGAGATACAGGTGCTGGATCGTACTGTGGCAGAAGTGGTGTCTCTGGTTCCCATGGAGTGGGCAGTGCGGTGTGTGGTGCTTGCCTACCCGCCTCTGGTGTGGCCCTGGAATGTCAACGCAATCCGAGCAGCGATGGCGACACCGAACCTGATGCGCTTGATTGTGCCGTAACCGAGACCAAAAGCTGCAGACATACCGGAGCAGATGGCTGAGTGGACGAGGTGTGGATTGGAAGCAGATAGCACGCTGGCGCGGACCGTATAGCCCCCACCATGTCGTCCTATGAGCCGGACGGCACAGTTGCCATGATCGAGTAGATGATTATGGAGACCATGAGGCCTGCTATCAGGGCCTTGAACAGCCCCGCTGCCAGACGGCCTGCAAACGCGCCCCACCCGGCCCTGGCGGCATCCCGGGAAGACTTGCCACTGCGCTTTTCGTAGTAGTATGCCGCCAGAAATCCCCCCAGCATTCCGCCTGCCAGTGGCGGTACGACCACGCCGAGGACGAATCCCGCTGGCCCGGACAGCAGCCCGAAAGCAGACAGCACAGGTGATAGCACCAGTCCGCCTACGATGGCCCCGACTGCAGTGCCGACGATTACCAGCAGGCTGGTCTTACCACTGCCGCCACCGGCTCTGGTGCCCGCTGCGGCCACGAAGCTGTCACTTAGCTCGGCTGCCACAGACATGAGCCCGAGGATCACCAGCACCCACCACGGCACGCGCTCCCAGTGTGTGATAGCCGAGAACAGCAGGGCACTACCCCAGACGATTACAGTGCCTGGAAGCCCCAGAAGCGCTGCTACTATGCCGGTCAGAAGGAGCGCGACAAATATGATGTAACCCAGTACTACCAGAATTGTCAGCATATCCGTCTCTTACGCACTATGTAGATGAGGTTGTCCAACCGCTGTCAGGTATACCACCGTTTCGTTGATGCCATCGAGCCCCAGAAGATGGTTCACTTCGTCATCGAAGAACGCACCGATGTTTACGCTGCCCAGATCCAGTGCTTCTGCGGCCAACTGCACGTGCGCACCCAGATGCCCGGCATCCAGGTAGATATACCGGTAAGCGCGGTCACCGTACTTCTGCCCACAACGTGGAGCAACCGCCCCGAATGCGAGTACGACTGCCGCGCTTGCACATGACGCTTGATCCATGCACGCTTCGCTGATCTCCAGTGAGTAGTCGCCCTCAGCAAGCAGCGCTAACCGGTGTTCCCGCACCTCGTAGTGGTAGATGCCACTGGGACAGTCGCTGACTTGCGATACAAGCACATAGCTTTCGTTGGGGTACAGGGCTCCGGCCGAAGCGGCGGCCCGGTAGACGCGATCTGATTGTTCGGCGGTAACACCTGCCACTGCCCACAGCAATTGTGACAACTGCTGCAGGCTGATGGGCTGGTCTGTGAAGCGTCTGCGCGAACGCCGACGGGCAACGGTTGCCCATAGCCCGGGCCCGCCTTCCGTATCGGCAGCAGGAAGCTCGATGTGTGCAAGTGGCCTTTCGTAGCGCTTGTAGAGCGGTACCTGCACCGACACACTCGGCATTCCGGGCATCGCATGACGTCGGTACTTGGTGCTATCCTGATATCGTGGGCCTATGCCGGGATCTGAAGGCATGCACTCACCTCTGTATTGATAGCCTGATAGGTAACGCTGAAGGGCGACGGCAATACGACTGCTCAGTCACACTGGCTATACCCGCACGAGTGGCACGTCACGCAGCCGCTCTCGTAGCTGAGGTTGCTGCCACACTCCGGGCAAGCGCCAAGATGGCTGACGCTATCGTCGAATTCGATGGAAAGCTGATGACCGTTGTCACTCATGGCACGCTGCAGGGCCTTCGCAAATGCGTCAGCGCATGACAGAATTCTGCCACCTCCGCGTTCCCACGCGGGCATGTGGCAACTGATTCCGCGAAGCTGGTCAACCAGATGGCTTGCGTCTATTCCGGAACGCAGTGCCAGTGACATCAGGCGAGCCAGGGCCTCGGTCTGCGATGACGCGCAGCCACCTGCCTTGCCCATGTTTCCGAAGACCTCGAAAGGACCACCGTCATCACTGTTGACAGTGATGTACAGCTTGCCACAGCCGGTTGGTATGGCCCGGGTGACGCCCTGCACAATTTCGGGGCGCGGCCTGGGTTCGAGCTGAGCTGGCTTACCTGGTGTGGTCTGGTAGCTTTGGGCAGTGGTCATGACCTGCTCATCACGGCTACCGTCACGATACATGGTCACGCCCTTGCAGCCCAGTTCATAGGCGAGTCGGTAGACATGGGCTACGTCCTCGATGGTGGCTTGATTCGGGAAGTTGACGGTTTTCGACACCGCATTATCGGTATACTGTTGGAAGGCGGCCTGGATGCGGATATGCCATTCAGGCGACACTTCGTGGGCGGTGACAAACAGGCGTCTTACGTCAGACGGGACCTCCGCCACGTCATGGACCGATCCTCGCGCCACTACTTCCTGGATGAGCTCAGGGGAGTAGAAACCGCGTTCGTGAGCGAGCTGTTTGAAAAGATGGTTGACCTCTGTCAGTTGCGTACCATCCATAACGTTTCGCGAGAATGCCACAGCAAATAGTGGTTCCACGCCACTGGATACGCCCGCGATGATGGATATGGTGCCGGTTGGCGCGATGGTGGTGATGGTCGCGTTACGCAGCTTCATGCCACCGTTTTGGCCATATATGCTTTCGTCCCAGTTGGGGAATACACCTCGCTCTTCGGCCAGTTGCTGTGAGGCCTTACGGGCTTCGTCGCGGATGAAGCCTATGAGTTTCTCGGCCATGTCCACAGCCTGCTGGGAGTTGTAGGGTATGCCGAGCATGATGAGCGCATCGGCAAATCCCATGATGCCCAGGCCGATTTTGCGGTTGCCCTTAGTCATCTGCTCGATCTCGGTCAGTGGGAAGCAGTTCATATCTATTACGTTGTCGAGGAAACGTACTGCTGACCGGACTATCTCTGCCAGCGCGTCCCAGTCTACTTGCCCTCGGGTTATCGGGCCGGTGACTATTTTGGTCAGGTTGATCGAACCCAGATTGCAGGATTCGTAGGGCAACAGGGGCTGTTCCCCGCAGGGGTTGGTGCTCTCGATTTCTCCGACCGAGGGGGTGGGGTTGTCAGCATTCAGTCGGTCGAGGAAGACGATGCCCGGCTCACCACCCTCCCAGGCCAGTTGCACCATGCGGTCGAACACCTCACGGGCGTTGAGCTTTCCGGTCGGCTGGCCGTTACGTGGGTTGATGAGCTCGTAATCGGCACCAGCGTCCACTGCCTGCATGAACTCTTCGGTGACGCCGACTGAGATGTTGAAGTTGGTCAGCTTCGACTTGTCCTGTTTGGCCTCGATGAAGGACATGATGTCAGGGTGATCCACGCGGAGAATCGCCATGTTCGCGCCTCTGCGGGTACCTCCCTGCTTGATGGCTTCAGTGGCGGCGTCGAACACG
>JAAYSP010000235.1 GCA_012518355.1 candidate division WS1 bacterium
ATATAGCACCTGCGGCGCCAGAAGACGGGAGCGAAGCGGAGACAGACGTGCAGCACTGAGGCGACAGACACAGGTGACGATAGCGGAGCTGAGCACTATAGCGGTGACATGGCACCTGCGACATCGGAGGGCGGGGGTGAAGCGGAGATAGCGATACAGCACTGGGGTGGCAGACACAGGCGACGATAGCGGAGCTGAGCAATATAGCAGTGACATAGCACCTGCGGCGCCAGAAGACGGGGCGAAGCGGTGACAGACGTGCAGCACTGAGGCGACAGACACAGGTGACGATAGCAGAGCTGAGCACTATAGCGGTGACATCGCACCTGCGACATCGGAGGGCGGGGGCGAAGCGGAGATAGCGATACAGCACTGGGGTGGCAGACACAGGCGACGGTAGCGGAGCTGAGCACTATAGCGGTGATATAGCACCTGCGGCGCCAGAAGACGGGAGCGAAGCGGAGACAGACGTGCAGCACTGAGGCGACAGACACAGGTGACGATAGCGGAGCTGAGCACTATAGCGGTGATATCGAGGCAGCGATACTGAAAGCATATAAAGCATATAGAGCCTATGGGCTTATAGGCGGTACCGGGCATATCGGACACGCCGCACATACCGGAGTATCACTACGAAGGGAAGTGACATAGATGGCCAGGACACTGACCGAGTGCGAGCACTGCAAAGGCAAGAAGACGTGTACACGCAGCGGTGGCCGAAGCTGCAAGATGTGCCTGCAGGCCTCCGGGCGCTCCATCCACCAGTGGGGTACTGTACGCTGCTCAGTGTGCGGAGGCATCGGCCGCATATGGGTGGACGACGAGGAGGACAGCGAGGAGCAGACTTCAGGCACCTCCGAACAGACTTCGGAAAGCGATGAGCAAAAAAGCAGCGACAAAGATAAGTGATCCGCCAGGCGAAACCTTCAGCCGTATCGCGTGCCTGACACAGTCGTGTACAATCCAGAGAGGGCCAGTCGCATTCGAGGCCCTCTCTTTTTGCTGCCAGAACACAGTTCAAGTGTGGTTTAGACACAGCGTAGATACAATCTGGATATGGTCTGAGCGTGATCCGTATGTAGCTCGAATGCCATCAGGAGGCCGTCAGGAGGCCGAATAGTACTACCTGTATCCTGTCTGTTTTCTTGGTTTAGTCACCATCACCGATTGCTGTTCCTCTTCCTCCAGCGCTACGTCAACGATATACATCGCTTCATACCATGTGAGCGCATCGGGCACTTATAGTTAGTTAAGCAAAATTAAATTTCTATTTACCAGAACTTTTTTGGCCGAACACTGTCTTAGCTATTTGACTGAGCCTTGACTGCAACACATTAAGCGTGTTAGAGTCGGCCTCAGTTGGCGTCGCACAATACGCACGCGCCGCCGACATTATTTTTGGCAGTCCCATGTGCCGATACTGGCAAAGAAGGGAGGGATCCCTGCCTGGCTCATGGAGTGCGGCTGTCAAATCCGGAGTGGGGAACTCGCACAACCGGTCTCACAGCAGAGGAAACAGTGGACACTCTGTCGGCGAGGCTTTTTCACAGTTAAATCCCTTACTCCGCGGAGACGGGAGATAAGCGCACCGAGTGCTTTCACCCAACTCCTTATGCACACAACAGTTAGGGAGGTAACAAAATGAGAAAGCTCCTATTGATCGTTGCACTTGCCGCATTGGCGCTTCCGGTTCTGGCACAGAACCCGGCGCAGACCGTTCCGTTCGATCACTGGGCCTATGATGCGGTCCAGGAGCTCGTAGACAAGGGAATCATCATCGGCTATCCCGATGGCACCTTCAAGGGCGATCGGGCCATGACCCGCTACGAGTTCGCTATAGCCATCTCTCGCCTGCTTGACACCATTGGCCCCACCGGCACTGGTGCTGCTGGTGCTGCTGGTGCTGCTGGCGCTGCCGGTGCTGCCGGCCCTCAGGGCCCTCAGGGTCCCGCTGGCCCGGCTGGCCCCGCTGGCCCCGCAGGCAAGGATGCCACACTTGACGAAGCGCAGATTGCCACCATCGTCAACAAGCTCTGTCAGGAGTTCAAAGACGATCTGGCTGCCCTGCGCAAAGACGTAGATTACCTACAGGATGACCTGGCCGATCTGGCCGACCGCGTAACCGTCCTCGAGCAGGACAAGGGTCCGCGCGTATTCGGTTGGCTCGACTACCGCATCGGCATGGTTGGCGACATCAGCTTTGACAACGATTTCGACAACCTCACCGCCAAGATCGGTATCGAAGGTCAGATCACCGATGACGTCGCCGGTCGCATAGCTCTCAAGGTCCGCGACAACGGCCCATGGTACGGCAGCGACGACAACGGCTGGTTCGACGACTACGACTATGACGTATATCCGACTCAATCAGGTCCGCAGATGCTGACTGCCAGCTATGGCGAGCCAATCGCCGAGCAGGTCTGGCTAGACGAAGCCTGGGTGCAGTTCTCGCGCGATAGCTTCCCGCGTGGAAACCACACCATCGGTCGCCAGTTCGTCAGCTTCGGTACCGGTCTGCTTGTGGACAACCAGCGGCTCAGCCAGCAGGGTATCCGCATCCAGACGCCTGGCGTTCTGGGCACTGGCCTCGGCCTCGATCTGTTCGCAGGTGCTGCAAGCTACACCTGGGAGCACTGGGAGGCCCCGGTAGTTTCGACTCCGGCGCCTGTCAGCGACGGCTACGTAGCAGCACGCTTGGCCTACAACCATCCCCGTGGTGCCTTTGGTGTCAACTACCTGGGCACTGGTTTTGACTGGGAGCGCGGCTGGAGTGCTGACTACATCGGTTCGGTATTCGGACGACCGCTAGCTGTGGAACATGCCCGCCTGACCAGGCTGGCTGACGGCAGCTCCGCGTCTTCAGATCCGAAGGCCACCATCGCCAGTCTCGGCCTGATCAATAGCCGCAACTTCAGCCTGACCGGCTTCTATTCCAAGGCTGACGAAGGCTACGACCCGGTCTACTCGATCATCAACCCGTACTATGAAGAACTCGCCTACGGCGCAGGCTTCATGGCTACCAACAACCCGAACGCGGGCGTTCCGTGGGAGCGTTGGCTGCGCAACGCGCCAATCTTCGACGGCCTGCGTGTCTGGGGTGGAGAGCTAGGCTTCAATCTCGCATCCACTCCGTTCACCATCTGCTACTATGATGTGGACTACAGCCAGGGCAGCGGCACCCCGCCGTACGACGCGCTCATGGCTATCAGCGCCACCAAGCAGCTGGCTGACGGTGTCAATGCGACCTTCACCTATGCCCGCCAGAATGCTGCTTACTCTGGCCAGGACGACCTGCAACTGCTCCAGGGTGGAGTCACAATATCCTACTAACGGGCAGTTAGTCACTGTACAACCAGAGAGGGCCCTGATCACTTCAGGGCCCTCTCTTTTTGCCTGCTCGGGGTATGAGTTGTGATGCCATTTCTTCACGGCAAAGCCTCGTGAAAGTCATGTTTCCCTTGACTACTTGACAAAACTCAGCTATATTTTCCCCATAAACATACTCAATCGCTATCGAGTTCGGACAGCTGCCGCAGTTGTAAGACCAAAAAGGGAGAGAACCATGAGACGAATTGCACTTGCAACCTGCATCGGCGCGCTGATGGTATTGCTTGCGTGTCCCCTTTCGTGGAGTCAAGGAAACCCAGGCGATACCGTCCCGTTCGATCACTGGGCTTATGATGCCGTACAGCAACTGTCTGACTTAGGCGTCATCATCGGCTATCCCGATGGCACCTTCCGGGGGGACCGGGCCATCACTCGCTATGAATTTGCGATGGCCGTCTCACGCATCCTCGACCTCTTTTCCGCCCCTTCGCTTTCAGGTGCTGCGGGTGCCACTGGACCGACAGGAGCGCCAGGAGCAGAAGGGCCGCGTGGCCCTGAAGGTGCAAGAGGGCCTGTCGGACCTGCTGGCGCTGACGGAGTTGCACGCCTCGATGAGGCTCAAATCCGCCATTTGGTCATGAGACTAACCGAGGAGTTCCGCGACGAGCTGCAAGCACTGAGAGACGATGTCGATCTTCTGACCGATGATATGGCCGCACTGTCAACTCGTGTGACGGCTCTCGAAGAGAAGGCTCCGACCACCGAAGTCTACGGCTGGGTTGACTACCGCCTGGGCTTTGTAGGCAGAATTGCTTTTGATCATGATTTTGACAACCTGACCGCCAAAGTCGGTATTCGAGGGCGCATCTCTGATGAAGCCAGTGCTCATCTTGCGTTCAAGTATGCTGACGCTTATGTGCCGTTGAGCGTGATAGACCCTGAGCAGACCGAAGGGCCCGGTTTCCTTGCCCCTCCCGGCACGCATCGCCCCTATGGCTACGGCCGTGAAGATCTGTGGCTCGATGAAGCATACGTCGAAGTACGACCACGTGGTGATGAAGGCAAGTCCACATGGATCATCGGCAGACAGTTTTTCAAGTACGGGCACGGCCTGCTCGCCAACAACTCTCGCAGAGCCCTCAACGGGATCCGCTTTCACAAGCGCGACCTGTTTGCCGACAACATAAACCTGGACTTTTTCGCTGGCGGTGCCACATATGACTGGGTGCCTGCACGCCCCTTCCCCGGCCACAGCGACGGCTACGTCGCAGCACGGCTGGACTACACACGTCCCAAGTGGTCCTGGGGGCTAAACTTCCTCCCCGACGGTGTCGGTAACGAACTGGTCTACAGCACCGATCTGAAGCTGCGGATGGGCGGAAACCGGTGGATCCACGCCGAATATGCGCGCCAGAATCGTCATGCCAATCGCCCTGCCTACCAGTTCAAGAGCAGCGCTGATACCGCCTGGATGCTCACCGCAGATCTGCTGAATAACGACGACTGGCATATCACTGGCTTTTACTCTCGGGTGCAGCCTGAGTACGATGTTGTGTACTCATCTATCCATCCGTATTTTGAGGTCAACCAGGAACAGCGCCCGGGAAATATGTTCCCCTGGGATCGCTGGCTGCGCAACCCGTTTGCAGTTACCAACTTCAAGTGCAGCGGGCTATATGTTGACACCTATCTAGGCGACACACCTATCAGCCTCGTCTACCTGCGGCCCCACGCAATCAGCGATTGGTGGTTGCTCAGCCAGTCGGCAGCCGATGACTACCGTAATCTGTGGGCAGTCAGTGTCATGCGCCCACTGGCCGATGGGCTGGACATGCGCCTGACTTACGCCCGGCAGTGTCCGTCTTCCAACGCTACGCCCGGCACGCGAAGACAAGAGATACTACGAGCCGAGTGGACGCTGGCCTTCTGAGCGACTGTTGCCTCAGCCTTTGTGCCGTGGCACAATCCTATGAAGCCGGGATTATGCAGCCGTGCCGTCCACGTACGTCGGACGGCACGCTGAGATTCGGTCTACGTTTAGTGCTCCGTGCTCGTGCTGACAATTGCCCAAAGTCATCGTATGCCCTACATACTTCCGCTTGCCACACGTGAGATAGGATACCCAGCAGATCTTCCATGTTTCTCTGCCATGCCTGCCGGTTGCCATCATAGCAACCGTGATAGCTACGCCTCAGGTATACAGGGGCCAGTCGCAATCCCCACACAGTCGTAGTTTGACGCAACGCTTTGCCTACAGTTATACGCGCGCGCACATCATGGCGGCTTGCTAACCTGCCGCAAGTGACCATCATCCACTCTCTGTGAGCAGCTCTGATCAGCTGCAAAGCCGTTTTCGAGCATCACAGGTGCACTGAGGAGATCAACCGTGAAGTTCGTCATGTTTTCCAAGCATCTGGACATGCTGGGGCTTTCGCTGCGCGAATTAGGCGAAACTATCGCCGACATCGGCTTTGATGGAGTAGACCTGACAGTACGCCCCGGTGGGCGTGTAGAGCCGGAGCAGGTCGACGACAAGCTGCCCGAAGCAGTTGCCGGACTGGCACAGTTCGGCCTCGAAGTGCCGCTGATCACCACCTCGATCGACGGCCCGCAGGCTCCCTACGCTGAGGACATCTTCGCCACTGCCGCCGAATGTGACATACCCGCCCTGAAGCTCGGCTACTGGACGCTGCAAGACCCCATGCAACTGTGGACCTGCTTTGAGGCAGCTCGCGTAAAGCTCACGGGGCTGCAAAGCATGGCCCTGGACTACGGTGTGACGGCGAACATACATATCCACTCCGGCCCATATCTGAGCGCCAACCCGGCCGTGGTGCAGATGCTGCTGGAAGATATGGACCCCAGAGCCGTCGGTGCGTACATAGACAGCGGACACATGTTCATCGAAGGCGGCTACGACGGGTGGCGGCAGGGGATGGTCATGCTTGCGCCATACACGAACCTCGTCGCGTTGAAAGGCTACTCGTGGGCAGTGACCACTGACGGGGCAGGCAAACACACTGTGCAGCGCCAGATGCTTGGCTTCGAAGAGGCCCAACAGGACTGGCGGCAGATCTTCACCCTGCTGAAAAACTTCGGATATGATGGCACAGTGTCGCTACACAGCGAGTACGGCGACCTGAATCGCGACGGACTCGTGGAGCAGACACGACGCGATCTGACCTTCATCAAGCGCATCGTCACAGACGTCGAAGCCGGGTAGGTCAGGCGGCTCTGCCGAGTCTGGCCGAGACTACAGTCCCAGCTTCTGTGGTTTGCCCGATCTGGCCGACCTCTCCGCAGCCTCCATCACCGCGATTGCCAGCGCAGCCTGCTCCGGTTTGCAGACAAGCTCGGCTCTACGTAACAGATGATCGGCGATGTTCTGGTAGTAGCGTTCTCGCGCTGGCGGCAGAAATGGCATCTGCATGCGCGTCTCCAGACCGCCCAGCTCAGTGGCCACTGTGAGTGCCTCCGCTCCGTGCGGCAGTTCGATGCTGCCCCGATCACCGAGTATCCGCCACTTGGACCTGCGTGCGCGCGCTATGCTGGAGATAGTGACATCTGCCTGCACGTTGCCTTCGAAACGGATTATCGCCCGCACCTGATCTTCGTTAGTCATCTGCATCCATACGCGCTTGTGGAAAAACCCGGTCACATCCAGTATCGGACGATCCACCAGCTGTAGCACCCAGTCCAGTAGATGTGCTCCCCAGTCGAAAAACGCCCCGCCGGAGATCTGCTTGTCCGAACGCCATGTGCCATCAGGTGGAGTCCAGTTGCCCATATAGCAGTCTACCTCGAAGACCTCGCCGACCAGGCCCTCTTCGACTACGCGGCGGATGGTCATGTAGTCTCCATCCCAGCGCCGGTTGTGGTATACAGACAGCATCACAGAGTTGGCCTGCGCAGCCTGCAGCATCGCTTTTGCCTGCTGGACACTCACACACATCGGTTTTTCTACCACGACATGCCTGCCTGCGTTCATGCAGGCTACTGCGAGGTCTGCGTGAGTGTTGTGCGGAGTGATGATCACTGCGAGGTCCAGGTCGCTTTCTGCCAGCATGTCATCGAGTTTTGTGTAGGTGGCCACGCCCGGCAGCTCTTCCTGTGCCACCTCCAGCCGTTCGGGTGACACATCACAGACTGCCACCGTTGCCATGCCTGCAGTACTGTTGATGGCATCCGCATGATGCCTGCCCATCCTGAAGGCCGGTCCATAGCCTACCAGTCCGCACTTGATCGTCTTCATGTGTCTCACCCTGTTTTGCTCGATGGCTGCGCTCATACTATGGTCGGTAGCTTGACCGTTGCACCCGCGAATTCCTCCCAAAACGGCACGACCCCCGCATATTTGCGGAGGTCATGATTTGCCACCTGTAGCAATCGGCGACGGTCAGATGACCGGAAGCGGTGGGAGAGCGATTCCAGGTGCACCATCGAGGATCGAACGCGGCTCGATGCCCAGCTTGCGCAGCCCTTCGTTGACCAACTCTTCAGCCTCCAGATAGTTGCGGGCATACAGTGCCCGTCTGGCTGAGGTGAACAGCCTGTCCAGCTCCGCGACTTCCGGTGCTTTCGGGTCTGCCTGGCGAAGCGCCAGATATGGCTCGTGCGCCTGGTGCATCTTGTCACGTATGCGGAACTCCGCCTGTGCCTTCTCAAGATCGGTTTCATAACCGATTACCGGCGCGACGGCGTCGATCGTCGGGCTGGCAGGACGTCTCGGGCGTGTGCTTGCAGTGGACTGAGCCGCACGGGCAGTCAGCATCTGCAGTTCCGCCACAAGACTGGCTTTCTCCCGCTCGAATTGCTCATCGTTCATGGATCGTATGCGTGTCAGGAGGGTCTCCAGGTCTGCACTGTGATCATCACCTATCTGCGATCCTCTGTCAGGTCGGCGGGGCCCTCGACCAGACCGTGGTGACTCTGGCGCGTCCCCACCAATTTCCTCATCTTGCGAGATCTCTGGTAGCTCGCCCTCGGCTGCTCGGGCGACCACGTCGCTCATAGCCGCAGAAAACTGCAGGCGACGCTCTCCGACAGCACGCAATTGCTGGAGGGCCTTGTCCAGGATTTCACGAATCTGGTCGGCGTTTTTCTCGCGTATGGCCACCCTGGCGTTGTCTATCCAGTCATAGGCTGCCTGCAGAGCGGCGTCTTCGGCCGACACCATGCCCAGCAAGCCCTGCAAGAGGAAGCTGGACAGGAGGTCTTCGGGTGCCTCTGTGGGCTCTCTGTAGGGCGTACGCCGCCCCTGCACAGGTATGTCAGATCGGTCGGCGGCGGCAGCAGGTGCTGCGGCCCCTGGCCCGTATGGCATGCCACCATAGCTGTCAGGAGCGCGCTGTGCCCACGTTTCGCCGCCTGTCGGAGCCCGGCTCTGGCCAGCACCAGCAGGACGTCCGGCTCCAGCTCCAGCGCTGCTGCGTGGTCCTCGCGACATGCCAGATGCGCTCGATGGTCTCTGTCCGCCAGCACCCGGCCCGGCCTGTGTTGGCCCGGAACTGCCCGGGCCGGCGCCACTTCCATGCTGTCCACGCATTGCTCCAGCCCCACCTGATGGGGCACCACTACCCCTGCTGCTGCCCCCTCTGCTGCCGCTGGCACCAGGTGTAGCACCGGGGCTTCCGCTACCACCTCTGCCACTGCCACCAGAGGTCTGGCGTGCGCCTGCTCTGCTGCCAGTCGGTGCCCCGGAGCCACGTTGCCCACCAGCAGCAGCCGGAAGTCCAGACCGGCCTTCACGAGCGCCTGTCTGTGCGCGACGGCCGCCTTCTGAGCCACCTGCACCGAGAGCCCTTGTCGCCTGATCGAGCAGCTCACCTGCCTGGTCGTACTGGCCTTCCTGAGCCAGTTGCTGTGACCGTTGCACCAGCTCCGCG
>JAAYSP010000025.1 GCA_012518355.1 candidate division WS1 bacterium
CGTGTACTCTACCAATCTCTACGCCAGTGAAGCACTGCGAGACGCCGACATGCGTTCAGCAGACAGCAAACCTATCTGCCACTATCGTACTGGCTATCTGCGCTGGATCGAGGAGAACTCGCCTCCCAGGTCACTCGTGGACATGCAGAAGCTGCTGTCGTCACACGCTCCGTGGGCCCCTTGCCGTCATGGCGGCCCGGATCTGTCGCACACAGAGTGGTCTGCGATAGCGCTTCCGAAATCAAGCCGTCTACTGGTGAGCAACGGTCCGCCTTTCCAGGCCGAGTATCAGCAATTCGAAGTCGGATAGGGGGCAGGTGTGGTGTATGTGGGGGGGCTGAGCGAGGCAGGCAGTGTCATAGATATCGGTAGAGTGTCAGGCGTTAACGGTCACACCGATATGGGTAGGTATCAGTGGTGCGGTGACTGGGATGCTGCCCGCGTCTCCGTCGTGGGCGGCCTTGCCGTTGCTATGGCGAAGGCAACCGGCTTTTATCTCAGCGTACCAAGCCAGGCATCTACTGAGCTGTGTACCACGCGCCTGACGAACGCTGCCCGGGCGTTGGCCAGAGCGGGCAGCAGATCTGCGAGCGCGGCATAGGGGCCTTCGCTGGCCTGTTCGGCGAAGATAGGCTCTCTGCGGAACCCTACCTGTGTCCATGCCTGCACTACCGGGTCCGCCTGCTGAAACACATACGATGCGTGGTCCTCCTCCGACAGCACCTCGTACAGCTCACCATCGCGCACCGGTGCCAGTGCCACTGCCCGCAGGCGCCCGTCATCGCCGCTGCTGAGCACCATTCGCCGGGGAAGTCCGGCCGCGTGAAGTGCCTGGCAGTACTCTCTCCGCCCCTCTGCTATCAGGTCAGGCGCGTGCTCGATGGCCTCTACTCGCTTCTCGGTGGCCTCGAATGGTACGTGCTCGGATATGGCGCCAGAGTACACTTCGTCCTGCCAGGGGATGCCACACTGCTCCAGCTTTTCGATGAACGAGTCGCGGGCAAGGGCAATTCGTGTTGTGACTTCGTGTTGGAGCTCTGTCGTCCGACGCGCCAGCCCCTGAAGCCGATGCTCACCGAACGGCCCGCGTAGCGCCAGACCATACGTGCCCTGATCGAACTCTGCCTCGGCCAGCTCTCCGTACAGCCGTGCAAACGGTGCACCCTGTGTTGGCACCCATCGCAGCCCGTCTTCGTAGCGATAAAGCCAGCCTGGGTTAGTGCCTTCAACGGGCACTGCCTCGAGCACGGATGCGGCAGGTGGCGCCATGAGTCGGGCGATGCCATCACAGCGGCAGCGCCACAGCGCCACTTCCAGCTCATCCGTGCGCCGGGCGAACTGTCGCAGGAGTATCGTTTCACCGTTTCGGAGCGGCAGCATGATAGTATAGTCGTCACGCTCGATCCCGACGATTTCCCAGGAGGCTATCTCGATTTCGCTATCCGAATCTGCCTTGATGCAGATGCCTTCTGCGGTGATTTCAACCCGTCCTCTTGATACCTGCCCCTGGTACTCTATCTCGCCTTCGCCTGTAAACTGGGCTGAGCTATACAAGTCTCTCGCCACACTCTGAGCAGAATCGGGCATCCGGAGAGTTTTCCGAGCCGCATCTGGAGCAAGTGCCGCGTGCTATCAGCGGTTTGCCGCACTCGTTGCAGAACTTTCCGCCGCTGACCTTCGAGCCGCAATGCGGGCAGCGTGCTACTGCAGTGTCTGTTACGTTGATAGCGGAAGCGTAATCGGTCTGGGCCACACGTTCACGCATCTGGTCAACGGTGGCCGTTGCCTGCATCGCAGCAAGCTCCTCGTGGGTCTCCGGTGCGCACTGTTTGCACATGGAACGCTCTGTGTTCCAGCAGTTGTCGCACATCCACTCTCCACAGCGCGAGCACTGATGGAACTGCTTGCGGATATGCCCCACCGCTTCCTTTAGTGCGTTGTCGTGGGCCGGGCCACCGATAGCCCGCTGGATTTCGTAGACCGTGTCACCCACCTTGCCGGTCATGCCTCCGAGCAGCCCTCCGGCAGCTCGCAGAAGACCGGTGGCACGTCCGGCCGGGGATGGTCTGAATTCGCTCATATAGCCGTTCCCACACCGTTCACAGTAAAACTTGAACTGGAAGCCGGTGTCAGTGCTAAGGTCCTCATAGTTGTCGGTAAACTCGATGATATCCATATGCAGCCCCCTCCCAGCATTGCCTGACCATGTATGTCGCAGAGTTACTGATAGAGAATTCGCCCCAGTATATGCACGCACCTGCAGTCAGGACCGGTCGAATCTACCACAGTGTCCGAGCCCACATCATCTATTGTTGTTCCCCGGCAAATGCGGTTTCTCTGCCTGTCATATCCTCCACGGCCTGATTCCCAACTCCGAGTTGCCACCATACTTTTTCAGTCTCTTCGACAGCCCGACACCTGCTGCCCATGTTCGCCTGTCAGGTCGGTCAACAGTCAGTGATGGAAGAGAGCCAACAGACTGCAGGGAAGGCGGAGGATTAGGAGGTGACTTGCTCTCTATGTACAAGTGTATAGATGAAAGCGTAAACGGTATCGCATTTCTACTTGCTTCCACGAGGTCGGACGTCCGGGAAAGGCTTTTCACCATGAACATAGCGGCTGATGTGACACAGTTGGTCGGGAATACGCCACTGGTGTATCTGGACCGTCTCGCAGACGGGCTGCCCGGTAGGCTGGCAGCCAAGCTGGAAGCCTCCGAACCGGCCGGCTCGGTGAAGGATCGCATCGCGCGGTCCATGATTGAGAGTGCTGAGGCGGCAGGGGCAATCAACGAGGACACCATACTGCTTGAGCCGACCTCAGGCAACACGGGTATTGGCCTTGCGATGGTGGCAGCCACTCGCGGTTATGCGCTCACTCTGGTCATGCCCGAAAGCATGAGCGAGGAGCGTCGCCGCTTGATACTGGCATATGGCGCCAGGCTGATGCTCACGCCTGCAGAAAAGGGTACACGAGGTGCAATTACCGTTGCAAAGCAAATGGCGGACAGCGATTCTCGCTATCTTCTCCTGCAGCAGTTCGAAAACCCGGCCAACCCTCTTGCCCACCGCATCAGTACCGGGCCGGAAATATGGCGTGACACACGGGGCGAAGTGGATATCATCGTAGGCGGCGTCGGTACCGGAGGGACGCTTACAGGCATAGCCGAGGTGCTCAAGCCGCTCAAGCCTGAGCTGCAGGTGGTCGCAGTGGAGCCGACCGAGTCACCGGTGCTTTCAGGCGGTGAGCCCGGTCCTCACGGAATGCAGGGCATCGGAGCCGGGTTTGTGCCCGGTGTGTTGCGTACCGAGCTTCTCGATGAGGTGATCCGGGTCAGCGTCCCGGATGCGATGGCCTGTGGACGCGAGCTGGCACGACGAGAAGGGATTCTGGCCGGTATCTCGTCGGGAGCAGCCGTCCATGCCGCCCTGCAGGTGGCGGGCCGTATGGAAAACGCGGACAAACTCATCGTGGTGGTGCTACCTGATACCGGTGAACGGTACCTGACAACCGAACTGTTCCAGTATGAG
>JAAYSP010000102.1 GCA_012518355.1 candidate division WS1 bacterium
CCAGACGACGGTGCTCGTTTGTGATGTGCACATACTTGCCCTCCAGCGCCTCGGGGTTCGGCGGTGCAGGAGAGACGGTAATCGCGCAGGCCTTGCGGTCTGTGGCGGTGATGTGGCCACGGTACTCGGCCTGGGGTAACCGCACACCTATGCCGTCACGCGTGAGCTGTGTGCCGCCAAGCAGCGAGATGTTCGTCACTTCACCGTTCTCTTCTGAGAAGAGGCCGAAGCGGCCTGCGAACTCAAAACCACCCGGTGCAGTGCGCGGTGTGGCCCCGTCAGCAGAGGCGAAGATAGTGTCTACGCGACCGTTGTTTAGCTCCACCACCAGTCCGTAGGCGGCAAAATCAGCCTCGTCATCGCCGGAAACTTCCAGGGGACGGACGGATTTGATGACCGGCTCTCCCCGATACATCTCCATGATGTTGGCCACCTGTGTTGACACTGGAGCATCTGGAGCATCGGCCTGCTTGTTCAGCAGCACCCACTTCATCTCATAGGGCGAGCCTCCCGCAGGCGACTGGCCGTCGCAGATGACCACCTCGGCACCGTCAACCGGCGGCACCGTCATGCGGAAATGCAGCCCGTCAGATTCCTCGAGCTCCCAGTCGGCGGACCATACCTGATCGGGGGAAGTATCACGCTGGACGTTGTACAGGTGGGGAAACGCGAAAAATCGGCCGCTCCAGCCGTAAACACCCTTGCGGCCGCCGTGATCCTGCTGCCACTGCTCATCCCCATACGGCACATCCGGCCCGGCCAGCGTGCCCGTCGGCTGAGACACGAGGTTCAGGCCCTCAGTAGAAAACTCGCCCTCCTGGCAGTGCAGGGTCCACCAGTGCTGCTCCCCGCCGAAGATGCGGTACAGGTCCAGACAGTAGAAGTGCTCGTCGTCTACGTCAACTATGGCCAGCATCCGGCGCTGCCAGTTGTCTTCATCCACTGCGTAGCCCTGCCCCTGAGCCACCCTGTCGGTGAACCCTTGAGCCCGCGCCTCTCCCACATGCGCCACTCCAGCATCGGCAAACAGCTCGGCTTGTCCGGTCATGCTGACGAAGGGGATCTGACGCGCCTGATTTTGCGTCATCCAGTTGCCCTCCCACGCACTCCAGTTGCGCGGGTAGCCCATCTGCGCCAGGATTTCGCTCTCGTATGCATCCAGCCCCATGTGCAACATATCATCATGGGTATGGCCACGCGCGCGACCATACATCATCCACAGGGCACGCTTGTTGTCGCCCTGACCGCTGCGCAGCATGGCCAGACCGTAGCCGTCCTGCAGACAACTGGCGTCGTTCCAGTCATCAGGCCACTCGGCGGCAGCAGCTTCGATTTGCTCCCTGCTGTACGGAAACTCTTCCGAGGGGTTCCAGCTCGGGGCATGAGCAAGTGCCCAGGCATACTTGGGATGCTGAAATGTCTGATAAGCATGCTCGAAGACACGAGCGCTGGCGTCTGTCCAGGTGACTTTAGGGGACCGCTTATACACCGGATGGCTACCCGAGTCACCGACACGCGGACAAACGCGGTCTATGTTGATGGTGTTCATCACAAAATCGTAGATACTGCGATATGCGCGGCTGTCAGTAAAGCCCGGGTACTTCTCACTGGGATACAATTCGGGGCGCATCTGTCGCAAGTGCTCGATGCTTTCGACTACCGGGAAGGTAGATACCACGTGCATGCCGTTGTAACCAACTGTGGACTCCCACGCTGCGCCATCGCGGAAGTAGTTGTTGATCGTGAAGTAGCGCATCTGGCCGCGGGGATCGTCATATAGCCAATCCATGAATTCATCGCCACGCTCGTAGTTCAAGCACTCGGCCATGCGTACCAAACCCCGCTGCGAGTAGGGTTCGTTACAGGCGGTGGCGCCATCCATAGCGCCCTGCATCCATACAGCCATGAGGTCTTCTTCCAGAAAGCGGCGCAGATCTTCATGGGTCTGGATATGGGTCAGGCCCTTGGTGTGCAGAAACGGGATGATCTCGTCGTCCTGGTCTATCGCAGGCCAGATCATGTCATATGCTTCGGCGTAATGGATCTGACGCCCCGCCAGAGTTATGCTGTAGATGGTAAATCCCGCCCGGTTCAGGAACGGACCGTCTTCGAAGCGGCTCTGTCCAAGGCGCTCAACCTGACTAACAGTGTTGCGGTGTCTGTGATGCGTCATCGTCGCCAGATAGGAGAACTCTACCGCCACTCTCGCCATGGCCACCAGAGCCTTGTGTGCATACTCTATATTGCCTGTGGCTACATAGCTGCGCGCGCACGCCGGAGCTACGGTGAGCATCCGATAGGCATGTGATTGTGCGATCTCAGCGATGAAGCCATAGTGGGTGCCATCAGGGGCGATATAGCCACCGCCTATGCCGTCATCGGGGAAGGCCCCGCTGGTGAAGTCATAGTTGGCAAAGTCGTTGCTCGGATACAGCTCACTGCCTATCGGGCACTTGACCTTCCAGGCATACGGTACCGTAGCCTCTGTCGTAGCGATGATCGGTTTGTCGAGTTCATCAAGCCATGGATAGAATTCTTTGTCCTGGTAGATATCTGCGCCATGCACCGGACAGCCCTGTGTGATGTTGACCCAGTGCCAGCGCGGTATGGTGCTGTCAGGCTGCAGCGACCAAATTTCGTCATCTGTAAACTCCAGCCAGTACTTCCCTGGATCGGACCGGTACGATTTCTCACTCTCCGGTGTGATGATCGTGCGCCCCTGCTTGAGCTCCGGCAGCCTCTCACCCAGAGGCCATCGCCGGGGAAGCTGCACGCCCTTGAGCTCACGGAACTCCCGCAGATCGTGGTAAGACCATATCTCCACCGAGACCGTCACCGGCCCATCCGGATGAGCGAAGATGATGTCAGCCTGTTTGGCGGCTTCGAGGGTGCGGAAGTAGTACTTGCGGATGTCACTGGTGGTTGGCAGAGGCGTGCGATCCAGAAGCTCCACCGCGTCGGGGACAGTGATGGCGATCTGTGGCGCATCCGTCGGGACGCGCAACGCGACAAGGAAAAGACGGTCAACTCCCAGGATATCGGGCTGATAGGCCACAGGGCCTTCGTCTTGCGCGTGGGTGATCGTAGTAAGCAACAGCATTCCCGTGACAATCGTCAGAGCGCGATGCATCGTTTTCATCTCCCTGGAGTCGGTAAATCACAGATCTCTAGTGTGATACGCTTATGGCTATGATGTAGCGGCTAGCCTGAGCATTTCCAACTGATTGCGCCATAAACGCTGTGCCAACGCATGTGACGCCCCGCATCAGGGGTTCAAACGCTTACTGTATGGCCGGGTAGTGCCGTCATACACTCTCGATTACCTTGTTTCTGCTTTCCAGACTCGTCTATTCATGACGGCACAGCCGAGTCCGTCGCACACAGCCACCTTGCCTGTCTGTCACGAAAACTGTAACTGATTGCATCGCCACATATCCCCGCTCTACACTACTCTGTGCGCATGAGCCCTATGCACAGTGGCCTCCACCGGGATGCGAATAGGCCACACGTTTTCTTACGCGCAGCTCGATCATGTGCCGCTCCCCCTGGTGCCACTGCCAACCCCAGAGCTGGTCGGGCACTACGAGTCGTCTGACCGCAAATGCCCGTGTGATGCTCTTAGACGCAGCGTTTCGTCCTTCCGAAAAGCTGCGGCCAGTGTGTGCCATGTCATCATCGGTTTGCGGCTTGCCGGCGTATGGGCAATACGCACCCGCATACTGTATTTCCCCGAAATCCCATGCAGCACCTGCCCCAGAATGCGGAGTATTCCGTCCGTTCACCGCTCTGGCAATTCAAGCGCGCGCTTTCGATCGTATGCATGTGGAGCCGGCTCAATGCATATGGGGACAGCTCCAGTCTTTCTGTGATTGCCAGTCCAACTCCAGGCGATCTCCCTTCTTTTGCACCTGCCCGCCGGCACCACCAAGCAACCGCCGAACGTGACTTGTGCCACAGCTACACAGGACAACTGCAGAGCTACGTTTTGCACAAACCACAGACCCTCCATCGCCAGCCAGTGCTGCTCTGGTGAGGCACCTCACACCTCAACTATGAGCTTTCCCGACTGCCTGCGGTTCAGCACTGCCCAAACCGTACACGCGGGACTTGTCATGTCAACCATAGAGCACAGCGGTCGACGTACACCGCCTAGACTGTACACACGGGGCATGGCAGGCAACCATAGGCCAGAAATGCAAGAGTGCAGATTGCGGATGTCAAGACGCTCCTGTGCGCTGCCAGGCTATCGTCACAGAGACTGTGGCCATGAGTCATCAAGCCCCAAACAGCAGCGCAGCGAATCTATCGGCAGGCGATCAGCACGCTCTCACTCAGCCAGGTTCTGCCCACTTGTTCGGAGATCTATCGGCTTCACGGAAAAACGGCCAACCCCCGACACGCCAGTGGCGATATCAGTGGCCCGAATCTGCCACTCCCCTGCAGCATCGTTCAGCGCCAGGCTGATGACTCCCGTCGCAACACCGCCTTCCGCAGTGAACTGAGTCGCATAGTGGCGGCACGGGCCGTCGGGGCCGATTACGTCCACACGGAAGACGTGCTCCCCCGCATCAGGCCCGTCAGTACGAATTGCTACACGGTACTCCAGGGCACGCCCCGCCTGTATGCTGGCTCTTCGCGGCGTAACCTGCACTGCCTCTACACGATATGGCATCAGCGAGTAGATGCGGCACTGCCCCGTCTCTAACAGTTGTTTGTCGGTGTCGGTGTGGCCAATATACCGACCCTCGCGTAGGTCGTACAGGTGAGCAGATGCGGGAAAGCGCACCCGCACTTCGGCACGTGTCGGGAGCTGTCGACTGGACTTGGCGCTACCGGGACCGCCACCTGTGGCAGTCTCGCCCGGTTCACGGAGTATAGCCACATAGCAGGCCTGACTGTTGTCATACCGGGCGACGTAGAAGCTCTCGCCTTCGTCTGATGCGATCTGCGCGAAGGGTGTGATATCGGCCAGCTTCAGCATCTCCGCCACCAGGCTGCGGAGCGGCTGGTGCACGCCCAGGCTGCGCCGCCGCCCATAGCTGTCCATGAATAGGTTCAGCAGCACGGCCTTGCCCTGCCCGACGTTGCGCACTACCAGTGCAGGAACCTCGCCCATCCGCCCCAGAGCAGTGCCGGCGGTGGCCCGAAGCATGGTATCACCTGACAACTCCTCCAGTGTGATGTCCCGCGGATCACACTGGCCAAGGGCAGTCGAAAACTCGGCCTCAGCCTCGATGCGCCTGGCCCGCGGATCCACAACGGTCCGCTCAACGCCAAACAGACCATCAAGTGCCCCCACACTGCGTGGCGAACAGTGAGCGTCCATCAGACCGCAGCGGGCATCTGCAATCAGCACTCCCCCTGCCTCAATATATCGCTGCAACTCGGCCACTTCAGCGTCCGAGAGGGCCACCGAGTACGGCAAGATGAAGGCCCGAGGCATGATTTCGGTCAGGCGCCCCTGTTCGAGCTGAGCGTAGGCCAGAAACTGCATCTGTAGCCCCAGATCCTCGATGGCCTTGACCCAGCCCGCACGGTTGGCGGCAAATAGGCTGTCGCCACCTGTGATGAAGCTACCATGGATGCTGGGGTGCGAATAGTGCATGTACACATCCGCCACACGATCTGATTCGCCCAGCAGCCGGGCCAGACCTGACTGCATCTCCTCCAGATGCCGCGTACCCTCCAGTGCAGTCTGCGAGTAAGTGTAATCTGGATTGAGAAACGGCCCGTAAAACATAGCGCCGGTATTGCCGTTGAGCAGACGCCGCCATAGTTGATGGCCCAGCGTCGGATCGGTGGAGCCATATCCCCACCAGGGAGCCGCCAGCATGCTCCCGAAGGAGCGGTGCATCTCTCCGGTAGTCTGGTGATCGTAGGCCTGGGCAAAGTCAAGGGCCTGCGTCAGCCGCCACCAATCGTAGCCCCCGTATGCTGTCGCCGCCTGGCTTCCGGAGATACCGATACGTCCGCCCGGGTCGTAGCTATCGAGGGTATCGTGCATCCATCGGAAAAACTCAGCGTAGGTGACCTCCATAAAGGTCCGATGGTCAGCCCACGGTGCATAGTTGTCACGCTCAGCGACCTCTTCAGCAGTCATCGGCATAACTTGCTCCCAGGAATCGAAGCTGGTGCCCCACTGGGCGTTGAGGGCTGCCAACGACGGATACTGCTGCTGCAACCACAGGCGGAACTGCTCCAGGCAGCCAGGAGAAAAGTCGTAGTCGAACGGAGTGGTGTGATCGGTCACCGACAACTCGTCGCCACAGCAGTACCCCAGAGGCCGATAGCGGGCCACTGCCGCAGTGACCGTTTCCAACATCTCTCTGACATGCTCGCGAGTGTCGTCAGCATTCAGGCACCAGGGACGATGCAGGGTCGATTTATCTTTGCTCCGCAGATAGTCCTCTCTCTGCTCGGCAAAAGTTGGATACTCAGGCGGCCCTGGCCGACGACCAGCGCTGAGCACACCCCGGGCAACGCCTATAGGAATTGTGCGCAGGCCCACTTCAAATGCACTGCGTTGTTCGCCGTCATGGAGCCACTTGGCACTGTTGGTCACCACTTCTATACAGGCATCCCGCAATAGCCTGGCCATCTCGGGCTGCAGATACTCTCGCGCATAAGCTCCGCCCTTGTGGCCCCACATGCCACAAAGGAAGTGCCCCCAGTGACGGTTATCCCAGTCCACCGGCATGGTCAGTAGCTTCTGCTCGGCGGCATCCAGCAAGCCATCAGCATCGCTGACTTCCACTCGCAACAGCGCGGTTGTAGCCATCGGTTCAGGTAGCGCGAAGCTCAGATGCACCACGCCGTCGGGAGCTACAGCCTGCTCCTGCTGCCAGACCACACGGCCGTAGGCATCGGTCAGCGTACCCGCCAGTGCGACCTGCTCCGGAGCATCTGCAAGCGACTCCAGGGTCACGTCAATCTCCAGTGTATCCCCGCTGCTGTATATCTCGTCAGGCACTTCGAGGTCGATGATACTTACGCTCGGCCGCATCTGGACTACCACTGTCGCCCAGTTGACCTTCTCACCCTGTGCGTTCTCGAGCAGGATATCCACCAGATGTGGGCCACCGTGAAGCTCCGGCAGCGGTATCTGTAGTTGACTGTCTCCGGTAGCTGCGAAGAAGCTCTGGCTGGCCTCATGTGTCGTATGGCCATAGCGGTCATGCACGACCACCTGAGCTGCCAACTCGCTGGCTGCACCCGGGTTGCTCAGGTGCAGCTCCACCACCGGCTGCTCATGGTCGCGCATCATGTACTGCTCTGCCCCGGTGGCAGCAGAGGTGATAAACACGGACGGCTCCTTCTGTGCCGCCCAGGTCATGCACCGTGCCAGAATGCTGAAGTAGTACTCCCAGTACGCGAACCTGGCAGGTGCGAACTGTATCCATGGTGTCAGGCCGTTTTCGTACGATCCTGGAGCCTGCCAGGAGGTCGCCCAAGCCAGTGCCACGATGCGACCCTGGCCATGCTCGGAGACCGCCAACAGAGGATACCTATCGGCTTGCGCAAGCACATGTCCTGTGGCCTGGTAGCGACATGTGTCAGTAGGCGGTATCTGCTCCCAGGGTATGCCAACCGTCAGGTAGTGGTCCTGTACCGTTGTCCATGATTGTTTGGGGCGTGCACCACCGTCAAATCCGGAAAACGGCAGCACACTCCACAGCTTCTCCGAGCAGTTGTTTGGGTTGACCATGATCAAGCCGGTGCCCGCTTCTACCCTGGCAAGTATCGCATCCACAGCTTCTTCCGAGAGAATGTCAGCCCTGAGACCGCCGATCAGGATCACGTCATAGTCGTTTTCGAGAAATCCGGCCAACTCTGCGGGATTGCCGCTGCGCAAACCCGGAGGGGCGATGTAGTCCATATCCAGACGCTGGGCCAACTCGATGGTCTCTCGGCCTATAGTGCTATCGTTGAGGATCAGAGCTTTCATTCGCCCTCCGGCATACGGCTTTGCCCACTTGACATGAGGCGTCACCACATCCTCAGATGGCGGCACATACTCGGACGAGGTATCTCGGACAGCTATCTTGTCTTCGAACCGCTCGTCCAGACGGCCCAGCCCTTCCTCCAGAGGCATGATGGCCACCTCTCCACTGGCCTGCCCCACAACCATCTCGGCCAACAAGTCGGTGGCCAGCCGATCACCGTCCATGACTTCAATCCGCAACTGGTAGGTGCCCTCCTGTGGGAGGCTCAGCTCCAGTTGATGCTCGACTACCGCATCAGGGCCGACCTGCGTCTCCCATACAGCCGCCTCATGCACCTGCTGGTCTGGAACCCGCTGCCAACTGGCGCGCAGTCGTGGACTCCACTTTTGCGGTGCCGCCAGCCTGACTATCACCGGCACTCCATCGGTTGCCTGCTGCAAGCTGACCTGGTCCGGCGCTTCGACTTCGCCGACGACTTCTACACTGGCGCCCGACACCGCACTGAGACCGGCAAATGGCACCAACCACACTGTGGTCTCAGTCTGTTCCCCATGCGGAATTATCTCCGAGCGGTATGCCCACTCCAGCCCGGCGACCTCCCCACTCATGTACTGGTAAAAGCACATCAGCTTACGGAAATCCACTACTGCTGCCACTCCGGTACCGCTCTCGCCCAGTGCCGCACCCCAGCCTCGTGCCATGTCATACCACCAGAACTGTCCTGTATCACCAGCCCCGTAAGACACTGACTTGACGCCCTGCAGGGTAGGCAGGGCTTGACGCCCTGCAGGGTAGGCAGGAAATAAGTTGTGGCCTCCTGTGGCACTCCCAGCCGGTTGTGCCACCAGATGCCTGCCTGCAGCGGTGACAAGGCTTCATGGGCGATCTCCAGTGCATAATCGGCACGTACAACAGCACTGTCGGCGGTGATACTGATGGTCTTGTGGAAAATCATGCGGGTCCCCACCCCGATGGTGCCCGGTCCACTCAAGTTCACTGCCGCTCTCTCGGCGTCATCCTCATAACGGTAGTCATATGCCGCGTTTGTCCACTGCCTGGACATATCGGAATTCGCGTAGTTCCACACCCGGTCCACCAGCACTGCTCCCTCAGTAGAGGCAGTGAGCATAGTCGAGGTAGGCTTGTACACAAATCGATCAATCCGCCCTCCCTGTGTGGGCCTGATGCGCAGTTGTATCAAGTCGTTTTCCAGCATCACCGCCGGTTCGCCCTGGACCTGCACCTCCTCTACGGTGCAGGCAGTCCACCCAGAAGACACCACGAGCCCCAGAAGTAGCATCAATCCGACCATGACGACACAGTACCGGGCGCGTCTCATGTCATAGCACTCCCTTCACAGCAGGCGCTTATGCTAAAGGCATCTTAACAGTGAACTCCACGACACTTGTAGCCCCGCTATACATCGGTTGCCCACTTGCAGTCTCCGGCACCTGCACACCGATTGCCGAGCAGCTTTCACCCCAGTAGCTGCCAGTGACCGTGGTATTCGTGTCCAGCCAGAAGTGAAACGGGCCTGATGGGCAATCTACCACCAGAGCGCGCAGATGACCGTTGAGACCCTCAAAAGTCTCGTACTGCTTCAGTGCGCTGAAGAAGCCGTGGTTGCAGTGGGTAGTATAGTCAGCCCAGAAGGGTAGGTTGGCGAAGGTGGAACCGGTCAGTCCGAGGTATATGGTAGCACGGTTGAGTCGAAAAAAGCGTCGCCAATCGAACTGGTAGCGCACTCGTACGACACCGTTGGGGGCCACTTCGATCTCCTGATGCAGATCATACAGTGGCGCACCATCACACAAATCAGGGCGGCTAGCGGTCTGCTCGAGTGCGATGAAGTAGTGGTTTTCCCGTCTCTGTGCGACTATCCTGTCGGGTGTAGGGCCGATGCCCCGCCTCTCACCAGTCTCGCCCTGGACAACGCGTATGGTTTCATCGGCGCGGGAGGCTGTGGGATTGGTGTAGAGCGCCACGAATGACACATACTCGGTGCCACGAGCCTGGATATTTTGCAGTCTGCCGCTGTTTTTGACCACCACAGAGAAGGCTGCATTGCCGATGGTCACTTCTGTGTCAGTCTGCTTCAGTACCTGCAGAGGCTGCAGATCGGCATAGACACAGGTGGCCGTCGCCAGCACTACCGCTGCTACCAGTGCCCCACGCATCTTCACATGCTCCTCTCTGTGCGCTATGTAGTGGCCTTCGATCACATACTTCTGCAGAGCTGAGCCTGTACAACTTTACCATATGGCAAAGCAGCGAACATGTGCAAGGCTATGTCAAATGGTGCAAGCCAAAGCTGACTACCTTGCATCCCGCCAGCAATCGTCATGCTATGCTACTGTGCTATTGTCTACTGGTAAGAAATGGCACTCCGATGATCACACAAGAAGCCCACTGTGACTATCCTGGCAGCAGAAAACATCGACAAGATGGAAGGCATAGCGGCCAATGCGAAAGAAATGGTACAGACTTACTACACTTGTGTTATGGCGGCCTCCTGAAGCTTTCCGTATGTCGTAGCGCGAAGTGCACAGTTTCGTCTGGCCGCCACCAACGGAGGAGACCACATGCGTACCGTACTGGCAGTCATACTCGTACTGGCGGTGGCAGCGACCGTCACGTTTGGCCAGCTCCAGGACGCAGAGGCCCAGCCACGATGGACGCCTGAGCCCGATGATCTGGACCCTGCGGTAAATCTAGCGCTGGGCAAGACTGTCAGCTTCTCGCCGCAGCCCAACTATGGTCTCACCTCCGCCGGTGACACCGACGCCACCGACCTGACCGACGGAGTGCTATCTGACCATCATCACGGCCAGATGTGGTTCCAGGCCAAGTGTGTCGGCTATAGCTACGGAGGGCGTGCCAATCTGTCTCTGGACCTGGGGCGGATCGAATCCATAGATGAGATAGCCATCCGTTTCCAGACTGCTGCTGCCGATCAGAGCCTGTATGGGCCGGTGTGGCTGGCTGCGCTGGTCAGCGACGATGGCGAAAGCTGGCGACAGGTTGGGGAGTTCACCATCATCGGCCGCGATGACACCGTGAAGTTCGGGGTTCCGCGCAACGAAAACGCGTCGGCGGCGCACCGTTTTCGTTTCGACGACCTGCACACCCGTGGCCGCTATGTCGGGCTGGCCTTCTATTGCTCAAATCTACTCATCTCTGATGAGATGTATGTGATGCGGGGTGACCATGATCCGGCCGCAGTGGACCTGTCGGCATGGCCCATCGTGGACTTCTCCACCAGCCGTCCACAGATGCACCTACACAAGCCGTACCTGTGCTTCACTACGAACATCACCACAGAAAATCCGGTCGGCCTGACCGCTCCGGCAGACATGGAGCCCGAGGAGGTGCTGGTCCGGCTGGAGCTACCGCCGGGGGTGCGGCTGGTAGATGGCCATGGCTTCGGCCGCGGCACCAGGACTCAGCCGGCCGAGCGGCTCTCGACGATCGAGGGTGAGGCCATCGCAGACGGCTGGACGAGCTACGAGTGGGACGGCAAGACCGTGGCGTCCACCAAGACCTGGGGCCGGCTGTTTGTCAGCGGCGATTGGCCCGATGGCACCGAGGGCACCATGCGCTATCAGATCGTGTACGCTGACGGCTCCGAGGCGCCGATGACGACTGTCCCCATCCGCGCCATCGAAATCCCCGAGACGCCGCAACCGAAAGCGCTTCTGATGGGGCTGAGCTGGTACTTCCTGGACGCGATGGTCACCTGGCCCGACTGCCTGGATGCCTTCCGCACGCTGGGGTTAAACACCGTCAGCAGCTACCCTCGCTGGGACAGTGCAGATGAGCAGCAGGCGCTGTGGGAGCAGGCGCGTGAGCAGGGCTTCAAGCTGATGAACATAGACTCTACTTTCCATCACATGGCAAAAGAGTCTGAAATCTACTGCCAGTTTGAGGATGGCACGACCGGCAAGGCACCGTGCCCCAGCTACCGTGGCCAGTACTATCAGGCCGAGATTCAGCGTATAGCGTCGCAGTGCGCGAAGGCCCGGCCTGATTACCTTTTCCCGGACATCGAGCTATGGAATTGGCGGGGGCCGGTGGATGCCGAGAAATGCACGCGCTGCCAGGCCGACTTCGCGGCAAGTGGCATCGAGACATGGGAAGAGTGGCGCCTGCAGAAGGGCTATGAGATGTGGACTGAGGCGGTAGATGCCATCCGCGCGGCAACTGCGCAGGCAGGCGGCCCTGAGCCGCAGTTTGGTGTCTATGCCTGGGTGCTTAGCTCCGACTACCAGTTCACCTGGCCGACTACGCGCTTCTATCCAGAGTATCTGCAATCTGTGCAGCCTTCCACCTACTCGGCGCTGGACTGGTTCCAGATCATGCGCGTGGGCAATCGAGTGCGGGCCGCACGTGAGACGGTTACTGGACCCGACGTGATGCCATGGATCTCACCGGGAGATGCCGGCACCTTCGACGGCGAGCGCTTCCGATATACGCTGCTGGAGTGCTTCTGCAACGGTGCGTCGGGCATGAACTTCTGGTCGAACCGCGTCTGGGATTCAGAGCTGCTGGCGGCCTACTCTCATGCCATCCGCAACCTGGTGCCGGTCGAGGACCTGCTGCTTTCCGGAGAACTGCTGCAGGGCGCGACGGTGGAGGGCCCGGGGCGCATCAGCGGGATAGTGGCAGACGGCCAGATGGCGCTGCTGGTGGCTGACTACTACCTGGACGGCGGCGGCGCGGTCACGGTGAAGCTACCGGTGGCTGCAGCCATGACCGCTACCGACCTGGATACCGGTGAGGTGCTGCCGGTGGCCGCTGACGGGACGCTTCGGGTGGCGCTGCAGGAGGGCACGCGGGCGCGGATCCTGCATGTGAAGTAGCGCAAGTGTAGCCGTCGGTTGCTGGAGGCCATGGCACGAGGTATATGCCACAGTGTTTTGTCGTGGCAGCGTGTTGTTCGCCGATATCGCGCAGAGAAGCAAAACAGACAAGCTGCACGTGAGGCTGTGCTATCGTCCCTTCGCAGGTCACATACAAGTAGAGGCGAACCTATCCGTATACTCTGTCGCCTGCCCACTTCATGCCGCGCATATCAGTCGCATGTCAGCTCACAAAGTCACGCACAACCTACGGAGGTGCAACTGAGAGCCATGGCCAGAATCGCATCTGTTCAGACCGAACCCATCTACTATGACGTACGTGACCGCGCACTGAACCCTTACTCGCCCGATTTCGATGCAGCCCAAGTGATCGAGCAGGTACGGCGTCCGAACGTCGAGAAGCAGTGTGAGAGGCTGCGCCAGGCCGGCGAGAATCGCGCTGATCTGGTCGTGCTGACCGAGGGCTCCGAGGTCATGGGCAACTGGTGCCAGGCCTCCGATCGGCCCGAGGCGCGTGCGCAGGTCGTCTGCGAGATACCCGGAGAGACCACCGAGGCGTATGGCGCCATCGCCCGCCAGTACTCCATGCACGTGGTGGCAGGCCTGCACGAGCGGGTTGGCGATACGTACTACAATGCTGCGGTGCTGATCGGCCGCGATGGGCAGATAATCGGAAAATACCACAAGGTGCATCTGACCCAGGCGGAGCGGGCTGGCATCACCTGTGGCAGCGACTATCCGGTCTTCGACACCGATATCGGCCGGGTGGGCATCCTGATCTGCTACGACTGGATATATCCGGAATCGCTGGCCTCGCTGGCCTGCAACGGCCCCGATCTGGTGTGCTTTCCGACCCACGGCTACGGCTGGACCGAGGATCTCGGCGAGGTGACCGCCAAGTGCCGGGCGGCCGACCACTCGGTAAACGTAGCGATGGCCATGACGCCGAGCAAGTTCGGCCCCGGCCGCTCATGCATCGTCAACCGTGCCGGACAGATAGTCGCCGATGCCGGTTACCACCGCGACTGCATCATCTATGCGGACCTGGACTTGCGACTGCAGCGGTATGACAAGTTCTTCGTCGATGAGAGCATCTCCGACCTGGGTGGCCGCCTGTTTGTGGACCGCCGACCGGAGACCTATAAGATCCTGACGATGGAGCAGCCTCCGGCACTGGAAAAGCACATGGCGCAGGAGCACGTGCGCCGTCGCCACGAGCCGGAGCAGCGTCTGGCGCGTGCCCATGCCGGTTGGGCCTACGATGCGGAAAACGACCGCATCATGGAGTAGCGCACCACGACCTCTGTGAGCTGGGAGGCCATGCGTGCAGCGACTGTGCAGTTGCCGCTGTGGGGCAGGCCTCTCCAGCCTGCCCCACAACACCATATGCTACAGCCTCACGGAGGTGCCTCGCCTGTCTACTTCCGCATGACCGCATTCCGTAGCCCTCGCACGCCTCTGTCCTGTGGCATCGTGGGAGGGAGCAGCATGGCCGCATCGCGCGTGTATCGAGCCGCCGCCGATCGCGCTGCGCCTTTGTGCGCCCTCTGGGTGTGACCGTGCGGTCGTGATGGGAGCGGGCGCAGGTCGTCTCCTGTGTCGTCATGGCAGCTCATATCTTGTGATACAGCTATACAGCTCATGGGATACATCATGCAACTCAACATAATAACGATTATAGCAGGGTGGCCAAGAAGCGCCTGTGCAGCATCCTCAGCTCTCTCACTTTTCTTCTCACGCTTATCATCTTCGAGGGAGGCATACCGTTTGGCCGGCACGAAGTAGCATCCACATCAGCCACTTCACATCACTTCTGCGAGGGCTGCAGATCTGCGGCCCTGCCATATCGTGCGGTCGGCTTAATGTATAGTCGCGCCACGGTGCTGCAGGCCAGTGTAGCGTGCCCGCGCAGGCAAAAGGAGAAATCCGTATGCGTACCGTACTGCTAGTCATGCTCATGCTGGCGGTGGCAGCTACTGTCACGCTGGGCCAGCTCGAAGACGAAGGGCCACAGCCGCGCTGGAAGCCCGAGCCCGGCGATCTGGACCCCGCAGTAAATCTGGCGCTGGGCAAGGTCGTAAGCTTCTCGCCTCAGCCCAACTATAGCCTCACAAAAGCCGGTGATACCGATGCCACCGACCTGACCGATGGGGTGCTATGCGACCATCCTGAGGGGCTGCTGTGGTGGCAGTCCAAGTGTGTCGGATACAGCTACGGAGGACGCGCGAATCTCTCACTTGATCTGGGCAAGATCGAGCCCATAGATGAGATCGCCATACGCTTCCAGGGCGGATCGCCGCAGGGCAGCATCACCGGACCGGTGTGGATGGCGCCCATGGTAAGCGATGACGGGCAGAGCTGGCGACAGGTCGGCGAGTACACCACCTTCGGCCGCGATGACAGCGTGGCTTTCGGAGTGCCGCGCCATGAGGGCGAGGCGTTCGTGCACCGCTACCGCTTCAGCAACCTGAATACCCGCGGCCGCTATGTCGGGCTGGCCTTCTACTGCTCACGGGCGCAGTACTCCGATGAGATGTACGTGATGGCCGGAAAGCATGACCCCAATGCGGTGGATATGTCGGCATGGCCGCTGGTAGACTTTTCCACCAGCCGCCCCCAGATGCATCTGCACAAGCCGTATCTGTGCTTCACCACCAACATCGTCACCGAAAACCCAGTGGGCCTGACCGCTCCGGAAGATATGGAGCCCGAGCAGGTGCTGATCCGCCTGGAGCTACCGCCCGGAGTGCGGCTGGTAGATGGCTCGGGCTTCGGACGCGGCACCCGAGCCAGGCCGGCGCCCCCGCTGTCCACCATCGAGCCGACCCCTGTAGAAGAGGGCTGGAACCGCTATGAGTGGGATGGCAACACGGTCAAGTCCACCAAAACCTGGGGCCGGCTGTTCATAGGCGGCGACTGGCCCGACGGCACCGAGGGCACCATGCGCTATCAGGTGGTATACGCCGATGGCACCGAGGCAGTTATGACCTCTGTCCCCATCCGCGCCATCGAGGTGCCCCAAACGCCACAGCCCCGTGAGCTACTGGTGGGCCTGAGCTGGTACGATTTCGACTCCATGCTGAGCTGGCCCGACAGCCTGAACGCCTTCCGCACGCTGGGGTTCAACACCGTCAGCTCGCTGCTGAACTGGACCCGCAGCGCCGAGGGCATAGACGAGGGGCCGCTGGCCGAACTGTGGGAGCAGGCGCGCGCTGAGGGCTTCAAGCTGATGCACATAGACGCCACGCTACACTACATGGCAAGAGAGGACGAGGCGCACTGTGAGCTGCCCGACGGAACGGTCGGCGACAAGTTTTGCCCCAGCTATCGCGGCCCGCTATACCAGTGGGAGCTGGACCGGCTGGCACAGATCTGCGCCAAAACCCGCCCCGACTATGTCTTCCCCGATATCGAGCTGTGGAGCTGGCAGGGGCCGGTAGATGCGCGCCAGTGCAAGCGCTGTCAGCAGGATTTCGCAAACAGCGGCATGGATTCGTTTGAGCAGTGGCAGCTACAGAAGGGCTACGAGATGTGGACTGAGGTAGTCGACTCGGTACGCGCCGCCTGCGCCGAAGTGGGTGCCGAAGCCCCGCAGTTCGGCGTCTACGGCTGGCGCACCACCGCCGACTATCAGTACACCTGGCCAGTCAGCCGCTTCTATCCAGAGTACCTGCAGTCGGTCCAGCCATCCAGCTACAACCCGCTGGGCTGGTCAGACCTGATCAATCTGGGCAACCGGATCCGCACCGAGCGGGCGACACTGCAGGGCCCCCACGTCATACCATGGCTGTCGCCCGGCGATGGCGGCACCTTCGACGGCGAGCGCTTCCGCTATGCGCTTCTGGAGTGCTTCTGCAACGGCGCATCGGGGCTGAACTTCTGGTCAGACAGGACCTGGGACTCTGAGCTCCTGGCGGCCTACTCACATGCCATCCGCAACCTGGTGCCCGCCGAAGATCTGATCCTCTCAGGCGAGCTTCTGGACGGCGCGACGGTGGACGGCCCCGGACGCATCAGCGGCGTGGTCGCCGACGGCCAGATGCTGCTGCTGGTGGCCGACTACTACCTGGACAGCGACGGCGCTGTGAGCGTGAAGCTGCCGGTGGCCGGTGCCATGACCGCTACGGACCTGGACAGCGGCGAGACGCTATCGGTGGCCGCCGACGGCTCGCTGCAAGTGCCGGTGCAAGACGGCAACCGCGCCCGCATCCTGCATGTGAAGTAGCGCACTGAGGTATCAGCTACGCGCTGAGATGTATCGGTGGGGGCAGGTCTCTTCGATCTGCCCCCACAGCGCCTCGTGCCCCATATCCCCCCTATGCAGCTCATGCTGCTACCTGCCCTGCGCAGATAAGCGTCCGCATGTGGCTTCCCCCCTCCACGCCTCCCCCCTCTCTCGTCTGCCCGATGAGGCTGGTGCTGCCTATCGCGCGGCTATGGCAGGCTGGA
>JAAYSP010000091.1 GCA_012518355.1 candidate division WS1 bacterium
CTGGTCGTGCAGTGTATCGGCGACTCGGGCAAGATAGATGCCTTCGTGAAGAACTTTTCCGATTATGGCATCGTAGAGCTGGTGCGCACTGGTAAGGTCGTGCTGGCGCGCGGTTCGCAGTGCACGTAAGACAGCCAGCCAGCAGCTCCCTATGTGTCGCCACGGCGTCCTGTCTGCTGTTGCCGCGGAGCAAGGGGCAGTGAAGATGGCTTATATGAGCCCGATCAGGCTGTCCGGATACGTCATCCTGGCCATGGTGCTTGCACTGGCTCAGGCTGTCATGGTGCAGGCTGAGCCGGTGCAGTATGAAAACACCGAGCTAGTTGATCTGCACCTGCGTTCAGTCAGCATGCAGAGCCCTCGGTTTGAAGCCGTTGATCTGCGCAACGCCGCATTTGAGCGGTCGAGCTTCAAGTATGGCAAGTTTGATCGCTGCAAATTTGCGGATGTGGTGCTGGCCGATACCGTACTAAGCAATTGCACGCTGAACAGCTTCACCTTCGATCGGCCGCTTTTCTATCGGGGCATGATCAAGGACGGCCGATTTGAGGGGGTGGAGTTGCGCAACCTGAGCTTCATGCAATGCAATCTCAGCAACGTGCAAATCAGACAGGCTGAGGCTGATGCTCTGCACTGGTTTTACGTCGGTGGCCGCGACTGGCGCATAGAGCGCGTCGAGCTGCGCGATTTGCGTGCCGAGTATCTGCAGGCCCCCAGAGGCCGATGGGACAGGTGCACTTTCGACTCTGGCAGTTTCTCCCGGCCATCCTTCGTTTCTGCAAGCTTCGACCATGCAGATTTCAGCCGAGCCACGGTTCGCAATTCGGACCTGTCGAACATGCGCATAGAGAACTGTGACATTCGCGGTCTGAAAATAAACGGAGTGGACATCGAAAGGCTGTTGCGCGACGCAGGGCGTTAGGTATATATTGAGCACAGCATCATCTGCAGGAGTTGGATGTGGAGCCACAGCTTCATGAGATCGTAGATCTGGAGCGCATAGACGCGTTCATCTTCACGCTCGCGGTTATCGCCCCGTTCCTGGGTCTGCTCATCGGGGGATTGTGGGGGCGGAAGCACGGTGCGGTCAAGGCGGGACTTGTGCGCGGACTGGTGCTTGGCCATCTTGGGCCCGTAGTGTTGCTATTGTGGAGGATGTACCGCCACATGGTGCGCTATGATCCGGAGACCGGCTATGTGGGCTTGCATAAGATGTCGGTGCTGCTGACAAATGTGGTACTGTTCACACTGGTGGGGCTGTTGCTGGGGCTGGCGTACGGCAAGCTGCTTGCTTCGGGCAGGCGGCGTGGCATAAACGAAGCCGAAAAGTGTCCCGAAAATCAGGAAAGTCAATGCTGAAGGAGGAGTTTTGTATGGCTGTTACCATCTACTATGACGCCGATGCAGACCTGAGTGTGCTTGAGGGCAAGAAGATTGCCATCATCGGCTATGGCATTCAGGGTTCTGCGCAGTCGCTGTGCCTGCGCGATTCCGGAGTTGATGTCATCATCTCGGAGCTGCCGGGCACGCCCAACTATGAGCGGGCAGTCGCCGATGGCTGGGATGTATATGATGATGCCGCCAAGGCAACCCGCGATGCCGACCTGATCCAGATACTCACACAGGATCACGTGCAGGCTACTGTGTACAAGAACCTGATCGAGCCGAACCTCGAAGAGGGCAATGCGCTCATCTTCTCACACGGCTTCAACATCCACTATGGCCAGATCGTACCGCCGGAATTCGTGGACGTATTCATGGTGGCGCCCAAGGGCCCCGGTGCACTGGTACGCGAGTGCTATCTATCGGATACGGGCGTCCCGTCGCTGCTGGCAATCCATCAGGATGCCACCGGCAAGGCCAAGCAGTACGGGCTGGCGTACGCGAAGGCTTTGAAGGCGACCAAAGCAGGCCTGATCGAGACCACCTTCGCCGAAGAGACCATCACCGACCTGTTCGGCGAGCAGGTAGTGCTGTGCGGCGGCGTCAGCGAGATGATCACTGCCGGCTTCGACATACTGGTAGAGGCCGGGTACTCGCCGGAGATGGCGTACTTCGAGGTGCTGCATGAGCTCAAGCTCATCATGGACCTGGTATACAATCGTGGCATCATCGGTATGCGCCGTGGCGTATCAGACACCGCCACCTACGGCGATCTGACACGTGGCCCGCGCATCATCACCGAGGAAACCCGTGCGGAGATGAAACGGATCCTGCGCGAAGTCGAAGACGGCTCATTTGCCCGCGAGTGGATCCTGGAAAACCAGGCGGGGCGGCCGATGTACAACGCCTTGCTCGATGCCTCTGAAGAGCACCTGGTCGAGAAGGTCGGCAAGGAACTGCGCTCCATGATGCCATGGATCAAGGACGCGTGATCTGACCGTCCTAAGTGAAGAGTGCTGCAGTCGGCCCCCTGTCATCATGTGCGCAGGGGGCCAGTTTTTTGTGCAGTAGGGGAGGAGCCACCATCTCCTGTGCGGCGGGCTACCGCGCGATAGCCACGATCAGCGCCAGTGATGCATCTGTCTATCTCTGGCGTGGTGATCACTTGCAAATACAGCTATGTAGCTACGCAGCTATGCTACTACGCTACTACGCAGGATAGGGTGGCGCCGGTGCGGGCGGCCCTTCGGAGCGAGCCAGGCCGAAGTTGTCGCGATATGCCAGTACTGTGGCGACGGTCTGCAGCGGGAAGGCCACGAAGTAGCCCAGCCCGCCTGTGAGCGCGGTGAGCCCTATGACCATCAAGCCGAGTACGATAACCAGCCACGTCATACCGAGCCAGTTGCTTTTGGTCCGATTGTAGCTGGTGGTGATAGCATCCCAGAAGCCCATCCGCCGATCTATCACCAGAGGCAGGGTGAAAAACAGCAAGCCGCTGACCACTATCGCTCCGACCAGGCAGGCCACGAGCCCCAGAGTGCCAAACGCACCTATCAGCAGCCAGGCCACGAAAGCATCCAGGAACACGTCGAAGCCCTTGCCCAGATCGTTCAGCGTCAATCCCTGGTGAGGCTGGGTGAGTTTGCGGATAATCATGTACTGATAGCTGCATGTCAGCGGGCCGACTATCAGCCATCCCAGTTGCGTAGCGGCGACTGCCGAGAAAATCAGCGCCACGAGCACATGTATCCAGAAGTCTTGCCTGATCAACTCCCACGCCTCACCGAGCCAATCCCCGATTCGGATAGTCACACCTGTGTCTCCTTGGGGTGCGTTTGTCAGCCTCCCGTTTTTAGCCTCCTGCTGGGTGCTCCGACTTCCATTGCCCGACATAGCTGTGAGCAGAGAAAGCCGCGATCGCTGCATCCCCGACAGCGGTCGCAATCTGCCGTAGAGGAGTATCGCGGATATCGCCACATGCGAAGACACCCGGCTGGCTGGTGCGCATCAACTGGTCGGTGACGATGAAGCCCTGCTTGAGCTCCAGTGTGTCATGCAGCCACTCGGTTTTGGCGATATGGCCGACGGCGATGAACAGACCCTCGGCCTGCACCGAGGTGCTTTCTCCGGTCTGAGTGTCCTGCAACTTCAAGCTCTCGACCGCCTGTTCCCCATGTATCTCCGAGACCACCGAATTCCACAGGACTTCGACGTTCGGGCGCTCCAGGATACGCTTCTGCAGGTAGTCATCGGCACGCAGCTCGTCACGGCGGTGAATCACGTATACTTTTTCAGCGATGTCCGCCAGGTACAGTGCCTCTTCGATGGCAGAGTTGCCGCCGCCGACGACAGCCACCGTCCGTCCACGGTAGAAAAATCCGTCGCATGTCGCACAGTAGGAGACACCGTGGCCGCGAAGCTCCTTTTCGCCAGGTACCATGAGGCTGCGAGGGAAGGCGCCAGTGGCGATGATAACGGATATGGCCTCCATGTCGCCGCCGTTAGTGTACAGCGTCCACAGGTCGCCCTCAGTGCGCTCGATGCGGATAGCTTCGGTGGTGATGAATTCCACACCGGCATTTGCCGCCTGCTGATGGACTCGCACGGCCAGCTCCGGGCCCTGTATGCCCTCGGGAAAGCCGGGATAGTTCTCGATGGTGGTGGCAGTAGATGCCTGGCCTCCGGGAGCCATCATCTCAAGCGCTACTACGTCCAGGCCGTAGCGTATGGAGTACATAGCTGCGGTGCAGCCGGCGATACCACCACCGACTACGATCGTATCTCTGGTCTCTTGCATATGTCACCTCTGTGCAAACGATGAGCTATACAGCATCGCAAAATCATCTGTCTGTACGGAATACACGGCCCACTATAGCGTCGGTATGGCATACGCTCTACATGATCCCACTTGTACCGGTATCTTCAGGCAGGACGATGCCTGCCGCATGCGCAATCTGTGGCCCTGATGCTGCTTGACTGTGCCCGGACAATGGATTACCTTGACCCTGATGACCATACCGCGCGATAGTTGTACTTGTGCTGCCGTATATCATAGCACTCAAGGCGGTGTGCCGAACAGTGATTTTTGGCCGAACCTGTACTTCAGGACGGTAGTTTCCTGGAGTGCGAGGTCTGACGGTATGGGCGGCATGTGAGAGACAGGTGAGAAGTCCACGGCAATATCGGTCATAGAGATGGGGATGGGCGGCGACAGTCAGGTGCGTGCTGGCATGGTAGCATGGAAAGCTCGCGAGACGGAGTCTGCGTGATGCGACACAGTCTGATAGGTGGGCTGTTGATGGCAGTGCTGGCACTGTGTGTGTCGGCTGCAGCGGTATGCTCCGATGCGGTGGTGCCGTCAGAGGAGGTGCAGCCGGAAGTGGCATCACCTCCCGGTGCCACGGAGGTGGCGAGGCTGCTGCGGCATGTGCCCGATGAGGTCGAAGAGTGCACGCTGGTCGAGGCACCGACGACGTACTCTACCACACAGTTGCCGGGCTATCTGGGCGATGCGGCACAGGAGATACTCGATTACCAGCATGAATGGACCGTCTCGGCACGCTATCGGGTAGGCACGAACGGCCTGCTGCTGACGGTGGATGTCCATCGCATGAGCGACGCCCTGGAGGCGTACGGGCCATATAGCCGCCGCCAGGAGCAGCCTGCGGAGGCTGCGATAGGCTTGCGGGCGTCTTCCTTCTGGCTGGGGGCTCACCTGCATGTGTGGCGCGGGCCGCTCTACCTGCAGGTATACCCACAGATCGATGATTTGGCATGGCGTACTGCTGTCCAGCAGGTGGCCCAGGCGGTAGTGGCCGGCCTGCCCAGGCGGATGGGCACTGCTGACATGCTGCGTCTGCTTCCCGGGCGCAGAGCCACTTCGGTATCCCCCCGTTACTACCGTGATCAGGTGCCAGGCCTGCCGCTGCAGGGACCGGCCCTGGTGGCGACATACACTGAGAAGACTGCTACCACCTGCGAACTGGTACTCCTGCGCCGACAGAGCGTGGATGCTGCCACTAAAAGTTACGATGTCATCATGGCGTCTCTGTCAGGCGATGAAGAAGATGGCCGTGAAGCACTGCCAGAGGTGGCAGACCGGGCAGAGCTGTTCGTATCGCCTGCTCGCGGTTCCTGTGGGCTCATGCAGCAGGATCACTGTGTTGCGGTGGTACTGGGCTATACGGATCGTGGCCTTGCCGAAGCGTTGCTGCGCATGACCGCGACAAATGTGCGTATATATCTGCTGATGCACCTGGATGATCCTGCAGAGCCTGTGTCTTCCGCATCGGTGGTGTCGTCGAGCGAGTAGCACCAGCGAATACTCGATGGCGACTATGCGTTTACAGCGGGTGAAGCGGCTCCGACGCAGGAGGTCATGGCCTGCGCGGAGGCGAAATACATGTATGTATGGCAGCCGCACACGCGGGACTGTTCACATGACACGATGCAGGTGAGTCACGGACCATGACCAGAGGGCGAATTGTCGCTATCGGCGAGCTGATCGTCGAGATCATGCGCACACGGGTGGATAGTCCACTGGATCGGGCGGACGAGTTCATCGGCCCTTTTCCCAGTGGTGCACCTGCGATTTTCGCAGACCAGGCCGCGCGACTGGGCCATGATGTGGCGTACATCGGCGCTGTCGGCGATGACGACTTCGGCGTCTGTTTGACCGATCGCCTCGCTGCCGACGGCGTGGACATCCGGCATGTGGCGCAGGTGGAGGGAGTGGCGACCGGTTGCGCGTTTGTGACCTACTTCTCGGATGGTAGTCGCAAGTTCATCTTCCATATCGGCAATTCGGCGGCCGGACAACTGCCGCAGCCCACAGCGGAGATGCTGGCCGGGGCTGACTGGCTGCATCTATGCGGCTCCACGCTTTCTGCATCGGAAGCCATGCGACAGGCGTGCTATCAGGCCTGCGAATTGGCGGTGGCTGCTGGCGCACGAGTAGCGTTTGACCCGAACCTGCGGCCTGAGCTGCTGGGGGGCGAGGAGGCACTGCGGCGGATATGCGCACCGGTGCTCGAAGCGGCTTCTCTGGTTCTGCCCAGTGCCACAGAAGCGGAGCTCCTGACCGGTGCTAACAGTGCGCAGGCGGCGTGTGAGGCGCTGCTGTCGGATGGTGTACAGGTGGTCGCACTCAAGCGCGGCAGTGATGGCTGCACGGTGTTTTCGGCCGATGAGACGGTCACAGTGCCCGCCTACTCCGTCGAGGCAGTGGATCCGACTGGTGCGGGTGACTGCTTTGATGCCGGCTTCGTAGTAGGGCTAACCGAGGGGTTGACCCTGGAGCAGACGGGGCGGCTGGCAAATGCGTGTGGTGCTCTGGGCGCCACCGCCAGAGGGCCGATGGAGGGCTGTGCCTGGCGGTCGGATGCGTTTCAGTTGGCAGGATTGGGGCAACCGGAAGGAGACTGATTATCGTGAAGCTTCGCTGGGGGATCGCAGGTTTGGGACGGGGCCGCAGCATGATCAAGTCGCTGTCCGAGGCGGCAGGCTGTGAGGTCGTAGCAGTATGCGACGCCAACCCCAGGACGCTGGCACAGTATGATGGGCTGCAGACCTACACCGACTACGAGCAGTTCATCGAGCAGGCAGATGTGGACGTGGTAGGCGTCATCACACCTGGCCCAGAGCATGCTGAGCAGTCAATTCTGGCACTCGAGGCCGGCCGACACGTGCTGAGCGAGACCCCGTGCGTATACTCCATAGACGAGGCACGTGCGGTGGTGGACGCTGTACGGAAATCCGGATGCAAGTACATGCTGGCTGAAGACTACATCTGGATGGGCTGGTGCCAGAACCTCAAGCAAATCGCAGAGACCGGGAAGCTGGGGGAAATCGTCTTCGCCGAAGCGGAGTACACGCACGATTGCCGTGGCGGGATGCTGGTGGATTCGGAGGGACAGAGACACCACACATCGAAGTGGGGTAGCCGGGATGACCTCAGACCCACCTGGCGGGCAACTGACTTGCCACCGCTTTTCTACTGCTCGCATTCGCTGGGGCCACTGCTTTATCTGATGGAGGATCGCTGCACGGTGGCCACGGGTCTGCATACCGGAGCTCGCGTCGCTCCTGAGGTATGTACGGTAGACATGGAGAGCGGACTGCTGCAGACGGAGGCCGGGCGCGCCATCCGCCTGACCAGCGGCTTTTGCATCGCCCACCCGTTCTCGCTGTTCGTCGGCCTGTACGGCACCCGTGGCAGCATCAGGATGGTCAACCTCGGCCAGTTGCAGGTGAAAGCGTGGTTCGAAGAGGATGCTCAGAGCGACGACTGGTGGGACCTGCCGATGGAGTACCACGGTCGGGCCGATGGCCGACCCTGGGTGTCGGTGATGCTGGAGGAGTTTGCGGTTTCGATAGTGAATGATACCGAGCCTCCGGTAGATGTGTACCGATCGATGGAGTATACTCTGCCGGGCGTCTGTGCGCACATGTCCGCCGAGCAGGGCGGGTTACCTGTGCAGGTGCCTGATTTGCGACAAAAATGATATGCGTTCGAGCAACAAGTGCCTATAAGCGAAAGGAGCAGTGCCATGCCCTACGGGATGATCCACTACAACGCACCTGGTGACACGTTCGAGGAGTTCATCAAGTATGTAGCCGACACTGGCTTCGACTGTGTGGAAGTGATGATTTACGACGTATGGCCCAGAGACACCGAGTTCACAGAGGATCTTGCCCATGAGGCCAAGGCAATTCTTGACACCCATGGGATCTTCGCGTCGGCTCTGACAGCGGCCAACGACTTCGTGCAGTTGGAGGCTGCGGCCATAGCAGAGCAAGTGGACCGCATGCAGAAGGTCGCACAGCTTGCCAGGATACTGCAGACCGATATACTGCGCACCGAGGGTGGCCAGCCCAAGGATGAGGTGTCCGAGGACAAGTGGGCGGAAGCTATCGCCGGCTGCCTGAAGGCCTGTGTACCGTTTTGCGAAGATATGGGCATGAAGATGGCTGTGGATAACCATGGAGTGGTCAGCAACGATCCGAAGGTGCTGATGGCGGCTCTGAGCGCGGTAGACCATCCTCTGGTCGGCTCCAACCTGGATACCATGAACTTCCGCTGGTGGGGCAACGCGGTCGAGGATCTGCCCCAAATCTACCGAGACATAGCGCCGTACGTCAAACATACGCACATGAAGGACGGCACAGGCGTGCGACGCGAGTATGTCGGCGCTGCATTGGGCGAGGGTGAAATCCCACTGGTTGGCGTGGTAGAGTCACTGGTGGAAGTCGGTTATGATGGCGTATGGTGTGCCGAGTGGGAAGGCAAGGGTGACAAGGGCGAAGGCTATGCAGCCTGTCTGAAGTGGATGAAGGAGAACTGTCCGGGCTAGCTGGATTGTTCGGAGATGACGGACCCTGCAGCCGAATCGGCAGGTAAGCCTGCCCGGATGTGGCTTCCCGGAGCCGTCTCTCCAGATGTAGTTTCACCGGCAGAGAGCGCTGATCATGCGCTCTCTGTTGCGTTTTCCGTCTTCATCAGGCGTAGGTCACCTGCAGCACCCTGTGCGTGAAGAGACAGTGCGATGGGGCCTGCCCCGGCGAACGCGCGGGTGCCGCTGTGGGCAAGGTAACGCTGAAGTGTGTGGCGAATACACCAGTGCAGTGGTCTACGCTTATGCGCGTGCTTTCCGCTGCATCAAGCATACTCGAGGGCAGTCATGGTCAAAAATCAGCGCAGTTTCGTGATCGTACTACTGGCGCTAGGCCTGCTGGCAGCGTTATGGGCCGCATATCAGCGGGTGTGGGTTGAGAGCAGCAATCCCACCGTTGCCCTGTGCCTGGACTATGGAGAGGTACAGCGTCTGGCGGCGCTGACGGGCAAAACTATCGAGCAGCAACTGGTAGAGCTTCGCGAGGCCGGAGCCACTCATGTGGCGCTTGCCGAGAGCAGTCTGACCGACATGTTGCTGCTGGATCGAGTCTCGCTGATGGCTGATTCGGGACGGACGCGGCTCGTCCCACAGCCGGGGGCTGAGTATGTGGTCGAAGCGCTGGCAGCCAGGCTGTCGGCTGTCGAGATAGAAGAGTATGGCGTGGCTGGCAGCACAGAGTCGGAGGAGTATGAGCTGTCGTCCCATCGGGTGCCGACTGCAGTATGGAGAGGTGACTTCACCGGCTTCGGCGCCATCGGGGTGGGGTACGATCCGGCGGCTCTGGCAGCGATCGCAGCAAGCGGCCTGCAGCCGGTAGCCCGGCCGGTCGCTGACTTTTGTCTCACTCGCGAGGCAGTAGACTACTCTGTGCAGTCGGCGGCGCAAACCGGTGCACGGGTGGTGGTCTTCAACGGTACGCGCGTGGTCGGCGAATCGGCGCTCATCAAGCATGTGGCTCGACGTCTGGAGGAGCACAACCTGAGCTTTGGTATGATCGAACTGGTGCCACAGCAGGGCGCAAGTGCACTGGCAACAGCCCTCGGCGGCAGGATCGTGCGCTGTCATAGCGTGTCAGCCGAAGAGATGCTGCTCATGTCGGCCCGCCGCGGCTGGGAACGCTTTCTGCTGGCTGTCACTGAGCGAAAAGTGCGACTGTGCTATGTGCGACTGTTTTTCACACCTGCCACTGACATCGGTGCCGCCAACTTCAGCTATCTGAGCGATATCAGTACCTCGCTGCAGAAGCTGGGGTATCGCCCCGGAACTCCAGAGCAGTACGGACAGGTGGCGCTCCCCACCACGGCCCTGATGCTGCTGGCGCTTGGCGTCCTGGGCGGGCTGCTGTGGTGGATGCAGGTGCTGAAGGAGCTGCCTGCAAGGCTGTTTTGGGTGACCGCTGGGGCAGGTACACTCATAGCCATCGGGGCTCCGGTAGTGGCACCGGGCATGGCGCGCTCACTGATTGCCCTGGCGGCGGCGCTGATCTTCCCGGCCCTGGCGATATGCCTGATACCGGCACGGATAGAGAGCGACCTGCCGCAGGGAGGCGGGAAGCTGCTGCGCGCAGTGGGGCTGACTGCCCGGACAGCGCTGGTGTCGCTGATGGGCGGGCTGCTCATGGCCGGGGCGATGACCGACAGTGCGTATCTGGTCGGCATCAGCCAGTTCCGCGGCGTGAAGCCGGCGCAGGCGTTGCCACTTCTGGTGTTGCTGCTGATCCTCTCTGCGCGCGCTACCGAAACGTATCAGCGCACTGTCAGGACACATCTGCGCTGGCAGGCCTTGCGTGATGGCATGGCGGAGGCAGGTGGCCATATGGTGCGGTACTGGCATGTGGCGCTGATAGTGGTGGCTACGGGGGCTTTGGGCTACATGCTGATCCGTTCAGGCAACGAAGCTGTGGTGGGGCCCAGCGGTTTTGAGTTGCAGCTTCGGGCGGCGCTGGATCGGCTGCTGGTGGTGCGCCCCAGGACCAAGGAAATCTTCATCGGCTATCCGGCGCTGCTGGTGGGGCTCATGCTGCTTTTGCAGGGGCGCTGGAAGCTGTCATGGCCGCTGCTGCTGGTGGGCGCGATCGCCCAGGTTTCCCTGGTGAACACCTTCTGCCACATGCACACTCCGCTGGTAGTATCACTGGTGCGCGTGGCGCATGGGCTATGGCTGGGGATACTTGCGGGCCTGGTGTGGTGGGCGATCAAGCTGGCCGGTGAGCGCTACTGGAGATGGGCCCGACGGCTGGAAATGCCTCGGGATGAAGCGTCGAGCACAGATGGGGAAATGCACAGTGCTGAGGACACCCATACGAGTGAGGCGTGACAGTCGCATCTGAAGCGCCGCCTGGCTACTTGTCTGCGATCTGCGAACGCACAGGCGGCCTGTAGTAGTCGCCTGTGATGATGCTCTGGATGTTGTGGCAGATGTACCGAGATACCCCCCCGAAGGCCTGCCTGGGGGGGTATCTCGGGGCCTCTTGTATGATGCAGGTGCGTAGTCGTCTGGTGTCGTGTGGGCGGCTGAAGTTGAGCACCGGACTGAAGCCCCTGTCAGGGCCGCAGGTACGCAGTTTGCCAGCTAGGAGAAACCGAAAAGCTCGGCTCCAGTGTCCCAGTAGACGCGCTGCTTTTGCTCTTCGGTCACGCCCATGACGCCGAAGAGCTCTTCGTAGCGGTCTATCAGCATCTGCGGCGGGTGGGTGTCAGATGCCCACACCAGCCGTTGCAGCATCGTCTGCCACACCTCTTCGCCCTGAAGTAGCAACTGTTCACGCAGCCACTGCATGTCCACACGCAGTAGCCGCGA